>DATDHG010000048.1:0-19552 GCA_036521675.1 Candidatus Dormiibacterota bacterium | reverse complement strand
AGCAGGACTGGACCGCCTGCGAGTCGGTGCAGCGGGGCATCGGCTCGCGGGGCTACCGGCCCGGACCGTTCAGCGAGCAGGAGATCACGGTCAGCCAGTTCGTCGCGCTGGTGAGGGCCAGCTATCGCGCGGGAGCGCCCTGCCGCCCGGAATAGACGCGCAACTCAGTTCCCGGTCGCTGGGGCGGGCTCGGCAGCGGGCGCCGCGACGGTCGCGGCCCGGTCGGGCAGCACGCGCAACGCCTGCGCCGGCAGCTCGACTGTGACCGCCGCCCCCTGCTCGTAGGGGAGGTCATCGCCGGCGTTGGGGACCATCGCCTGGATGCTGGGGCCATGGACCAGCCGCACCACGAGCTGCATGGTGGAGCCGAGGTAGACGACCCGTTCCACAAGGCCGGGCAGGCGGTTGGCACCGGGACTCCCGTGCGGGGCGAGCCGCACGCGCTCGGGACGGATCACCACCTTGACGGTGCCCTTGGCGTCGGGATCGAGGCGCGTGGCAGCGAAGTCGAAGTCGCCGAGGCGCACGGTGCAGGCGCCGTTGCCCCCCCCGGCGACGACCTCGCCGTCCATGAGGTTGGCTGCGCCCAGGAAGTCGGCGACGTGCGCTGTGGCCGGCTCCTCGTACACCTCGGCGGGAGTGCCCACCTGCTCGATCAGGCCCTCGGCCATCACGGCGAGGCGGTCCGACATCGTCAACGCCTCTTCCTGGTCGTGGGTGACATAGACGAAGGTGATCCCGAGCTGCTCCTGGAGGGTCTTCAGCTCGATCTGCAGGGTCTTGCGCAGCTTGGCGTCGAGGGCCCCGAGCGGTTCGTCGAGGAGCAGCACCTTGGGATTGAGCACGAGCGCGCGCGCCAGGGCGACGCGCTGCTGCTGCCCTCCCGAGAGCTGGGCGGGCCGGCGCTTCTGGTGCTGGGTGAGCCGCACCAGTGCGAGCAGCTCCTTGACGCGCTTGTCCACCTCTGCTTTGGTGGCGCGCGTGTAGCGCAGCCCGAAGGCCACGTTGTCGTAGACCGTCATGAAGGGGAAGAGCGCGTAGCTCTGGAACACGGTGTTGACGGGGCGCTTGTGGGGCGGCGTCTGCGCCACATCGACGCCGTCGATGAGGATGCGGCCGCGGGTGGGCTGCACGAAGCCGGCGATCATCCGCAGGGTGGTGGTCTTGCCGCATCCCGAGGGACCGAGGAGCGAGAAGAACTCGCCCCCGGCGACAGCGAGATCGATGTCGGCGACGGCGACGACGTCGGCGCCGTACTCCTTGGCCAGGCCGACCAGCTCGACCGCGCCGCCGGCCACGGCTAGGCCGCCACCGCGCGGGCGAAGCGCGCGAAGTTGTCGATGAACCGCTGTGCATCTGCCTGGTCGTGCTGCACCGACAGCAGCCACTGCTCGGCCTTGCCCCAGGGGGGCAGGAACACTCCCCCGTTGTGCTGAAAGAGCCAATGGCAGTGGCTCAACTGATCGTCGATGGTGAGGAAGTCGCGGAAGTTGCGCACCCGTCGCGGGCTGAAAGTGATGCAGCCCTTGGCGCCCAGCGCCACGACGTGGGCGGGCAACTCGGTCTCGGCGATCACTGCCTCGCACCCCTTGACCATGAGGCTGCGTAGTGTGGCGAATTGCGCATACGCGTGCGGGGTGAGGATCTCGGTGAGGGCGGCGCGCGATGCGGCCATCCCCAGGGGGTTGCCGTTGAACGTCCCGACCTGGTCGTAAGTGCCGTCGGCGATCCGGGCCATCACCGCGTCGCTGCCCCCGATGGCGGCGACCGGGAGCCCGCCGCCCAGCGCCTTGGCGAGACAGACGATGTCGGGGCGCACGCCGAACATCTCCACGGCCCCGCCGGCGGCGATCGTGAGCCCCGTCTTGACCTCGTCGAAGGCGAGCAGTCCGCCGTGGCCGTGGATGAGATCGGCCAGGCCGGCGAGGTAGCCCGGTGCCGGCGGGATGATGCCGGCGTTCATCATCGCCGGTTCCACGATCATCCCGGCCACGTCTCCGCGGTGGTCGGCGAGGATGCGCTCGGTGACCTCGAGGTCGTTGAAGGGCACGACGACGACCAGGTCGACGATCGCCTGAGGGATCCCGCTGCCCGAAAGCACGCTGTGGGGCCGCGATGCTGGCCCGATGTCCTCGCCCTCGGGATAGACGGAGACCTGGAGGGAGTCGTGGTGCCCGTGATAGCAACCCTCGACCTTGACGATGATGTCCCGGCCGGTGATGGCGCGCATCAGGTGGACCGCGTCCATGGTGGCCTCGGTCCCACTGTTGGCGAAGCGCCACAGCGGCAGGCCCCACCGTCGCGCCAGCTCCTCGGCGACCAGCATCGCGTCCTCGGTGGGTTGGGCGAAGTGGGTGCCGCGGCGCACCTGCGCGGCCACCGCCTCCACGATGGCGGGATGGGCATGGCCGACCAGCCCGACGCCGTAGCCGCCGTGCAGGTCGACGTACTCGTTGCCGTCCACGTCCCAGAACTTCGAGCCCGCCCCATGGCTGATCCACACCGCCTGGGGCCGGGCGATCTGCCAGCTCGAGGTGACGCCGCCGGCGAGCGAGCGCCGGGCTCGGGTCAGCATCGCGCGCGAGCGGGGCTGGCGGTCGAGGAAGAGCTGCTCCTGCTCGAGGATGAGGCGTTCCAGCCGCTCGGTGACGCCGTATGCGGCGTCCTGTGCCTGCACGGTCATGACATCTCCTGAATCGGAAGGGGAGGGGAGGGAGGGGCTCAGATGAGCCCGCTGACCCCGCGCCTGGCGAGCTGGCCGGCGATGATGCTGCGCTGGATCTCGGAGGTCCCCTCCCAGATCCGCTCGACGCGCAGCTCACGGTAGAAGCGCTCGGCGACGCATTCGCGCATGTAGCCGCGGCCCCCGAAGATCTGCACGGCACGGTCGGCGACGCGGCCCGCCATCTCCGAGGCGTAGAGCTTCACCATCGAGCAGTGGGTGTGGGCGACCTTGGGGTCGCCGCCGGCGTCGATGCCGCGGGCAGTCTCGTAGGTCATCGTCTTCGCCGCCCACAGCTCGGTCAGCGAATCGGCGAGCATGGTCTGCACCACCTGGAACTCGATGATCGGGTGCCCGCGGGCGTGACGTTGCCTGGCGAAGCACGTCGCCTCCTCGATGAGCCGCGCGGCGGCGCCGAGGCAGCGCGCGGCGATCATCAGGCGTTCGTAGCGGAACCACTCGTAGGCGAAAGTCATCCCGTCGCCCTCGGCGCCGACGCGGTTGGCCTCCGGGACGCGGACGCCCTCGAAGGCGACCAGGGGATGGTGATGCGCGAAGGTGTGGCTGTACGCGGGGGTGCGCACCACCCGCACCCCGGGCGCGGGCAGGTCGACGATGAACATGGCGTGGGCGCCCTCGTTGGGCCCGCCCTGGAGGCGCGCCTGGAAGAAGACGTAGTCGGCCTCGTTGAAGGACGTGACGTGCCATTTGACGCCGTCGAGGACGTACTCGCCGCCCTCGCGCCGCGCCGTGGCGGCGATGTCGACGTCCGACCCCGAGGTCTCCTCGGTGATGGCGTAGCACTCGCGCTTGTGGCCGTTGATGGCGGGGATGACCCAGCGCTCGCGCTGATGCTCGGTGGCCACCGCTGGGAACCACGAGGGCGGCGATGGGACCACCCAACCCAGCGCGTTGGTCACCCGGCCCGTCTGCTCCTGCACCAGCACCTGCTGCAACATCGTGAGGCCGCCGCCGCCCAGGGCCGCAGGCATGTTGACGGCCAGCAGCCCGAGTTGAGCCACCCTGCGCTGCATGTCCTGCGCCACACCCGCGGGCAGCTCGCCGCCGTTCATCTCGGCCTCGACCTCGTACGGGATGAGCTCGTCGATGAGCCCGCGGGTCTTGCGCTGGACCTCGAGGTCGGCGGCGGCGAGGCCGTACATGGCGGGCACCGGGCAGGCCTCCGTTCGGTTGTTGACTAAGCACTCAGTCTATGCCAGAGTCGGGCGTCACAGCAAGGCGCGCCGAGGTGTCCCGGACAGGCGGCGATCTCCCGGACGGCAGGCGCTGGCGGCTGCCAGCGGCTCGGCCATCGCCGCAACACCCTGGTTATGGGCGGGCCCCTACACTGCGCGGCTCATCCCGGTTGGAGGATCGACAGTTGGATCGACACGAGGAAGAAGAGGCCGCCCGCGCCCGCCTGCCGCGCGCTCGGGGGCTCGACCGCCGTCAGTTCATGCTCCGTTCGCTGGGCGCCGGCCTGGCGCTCACCAGTCTCGGGCCCATCCTCGAGGCGTGCGGCAGCGGCAGCGGCGCCGGTGGGGCCGCCAGCGCCGCGATCAATCCGTTTCCGCTGGGCAGCCCGCAGAACCCCGTCAAGTGGCCGATTCCGAGCAGCAATCAGCCCATCGCCTCAGGGTTGACGCCGGAGTCGAACACCACCCTCAAGCTCTACAACTACCCTGACTACATCGACAAGAAGACCGCCGTCGACGGCTTCAAGCAGCAGTTCGCGCAGTACAACGTCGACGTCCAGATCTCCACCTTCAACGACATCAACGAGGCCCTGGCCAAGCTGCGCACGGGCCAGGTGGACTTCGACATCTTCTTCCCGTCGTACGACAGCATCGGCAAGCTGGTCACCGGCGGCTTCCTGCGCCCGCTCAACCACAGCTACATCCCCAACATCTCCCAGGTGTGGCCAGAGCTCACCAATCCCTTCTACGACCAGGAGTGGCGCTACACCACCCCCTACACCATCTACACCACGGGGATCGGCTGGAGCGCCGCCCGCGTCAAGGAGGACATCAGCGCGCGCGCCAACCCGTATGAGGTCTTCTGGGACCCGCAGTACAGCGGCAAGCTCGCCGTGCTCGACGACTACCGCGAGACCATCGGCATGACGCTGATGCGCAACCAGCTCTACAACCTCAACACCAGCGACCCAGCTCAGCTCGCCAAGGTGAGCACCCAGCTCTCCGACCTGATCGGCAAGACCAACCCCAAGGTGAACATCACCGACTACACGGACCTGCCCGCGGCCAAGGTCGACATCACCCATGCCTGGTCCGGGGACATGATCAGCGCCCTGGGCTATCTGCCTCAGGGGGCCGACGGCAGCGACCTGCGCTACTGGTTCCCCAAGGACAACAAGGGGCCGGTCAACGGCGACATCATGGTCGTCCTGAAGGCCGGGAAGAACCCGGTGCTCTCCCACCTGTTCATGAACTACATGCTCGACTTCAACAACGCCGTGGCGAACATGCAGAACCAGACCGGCTACCAGACGCCGCACACGCAGATGACGCCTGACGTGCTCGCCCAGAAGGGGATCGTCCCCGCCAACCTGGCGAGCACGCTCGTGGTCCCCGCCATGTTCACCACCGGTTTGCGCGAGCTCGAGCTGAGCCCGACCGTCGACACTGCCTGGCACCAGGTCTGGCAGAAGTTCAAGGCTGGTGCCTGATCCCGCCGGGGGCCCTCGGGCCCCCAGGCGGTGGCGCCTGAGCCGGCGCAGCAGCGGCGGCGACGAGGGCGTGCTCTATCCACGCTGGCTGTGGCCATCCTTCGCCGCGCCAGGAATGCTCTGGCTGGCGGTGCTCTTCCTGGTGCCGTTCTACGTCGTCCTGGCCATCGCCTTCGGCACCACCGATCCCATCTTCCGCGATCCCATCCCGGTGTGGAACCCGCTCAACTGGGACACCTCGCAGTTCCAGTACATCTTCAGCCACATCTTCGGCGCCGACGGCTTCTTCGGGCCGCCCATGCTGCGGACGCTTCTCTACATTGGCGGGGCGTCGCTCGTCTGCCTTACGGTCGCGTACCCGGTGGCGTACTTCGTGGCCCGCTTCGGAGGCCGGCGCCGCGGCGTACTGCTGGCCCTGCTGATCGCGCCCTTCTGGGTGAGCTACATGATGCGCATGCTGGCCTGGGTGAACCTCCTCGAGGAGGATGGCTGGGTCAACCGTTTTCTCAAGGCGGTGGGCCTCATCCAGGCACCGGTGAGCTGGCTGTCGGGAATGCCGAGCACCGTTGTCCTCGGCCTGGTGTACGGCTACGTCCCCTACATGATCCTGCCGCTGTTCGCCTCCCTCGACAGGATCGACCAGAACCTGATCGAGGCGGCCCGCGACCTGGGGGCGAGCCGCGTGGAGACCTTCCGGCGTGTGATCCTGCCCCTGAGCAAGCAGGCCATCCTGGCCAGCGTCCTGCTGGTGAGCCTGCCGATGTTCGGCGACTACTTCACCAACGACCTGCTTTCGGGATCGCCGCGCACGTCGATGTTCGGCAACCTCATCAACGACGCCATCGGAACCCCGGGACAGGTGTCCGAGGGCGCCGCCCTGGTGGTCATCCTGATGGTGCTGTTGATCCCCTTCATGTGCTACTACGCGATCAGCACCTCCCGCGCGTCCAGGGAGGCGGGGTGAGATGAGCGCAGCGCAAGCACCGGTCCTGCCGGTCCCCCGCGCCGCCCCCCGACGCTGGCCGTTGGGTTGGCTGATCAACTGGTGGCGCAGCCCCTGGCGCAAGCCACGCATCCTCGAGACGCTGACCTGGCTCTACCTGACGTGGTCGATCATTCCGGTGTTCATCGCCGTCGCCTTCTCCTTCAATGCCGGGAGGTCGCGCAGCGTCTGGCAGGGCTTCTCGCTGCGCTGGTACTTCACTGACCCCGTGGCGTCGGTGTGGCATGACCCCGACCTGCACGCAGCCCTCTTTCAGAGCCTTCGCCTGGCGGTGCTGACCACGCTCATCGCCGTGCCGCTCGGCGTCATCTTCGCGATCGGCATCGATCGCTGGCACGGCCGCCTCCCGGCGGTTTTCAACTTCCAGATGCTGGTGTCGTTCGTGCTTCCCGAGCTGGTGCTGGGTGTCGCCCTGCTCTTCATGGTCACCCACGTGCTGACCATCATCCCGCTCGGCACCTCGGGACAGGTCATCGCCCTGGTGACGTTCCAGGTCTCCTTCCCGGTGATCATCGTCAGGGCGCGCATGCTCTCCATCGGCAGTCAGTACGAGGAGGCGGCGATGGACCTGGGGGCGACCCCCTTCGGCGCGGTGCGGCGGGTGCTGCTGCCCATGCTCTATCCGGCCATCTTCGTCAGCGCCGTGCTCGTCTTCGCCGACGTCATCGACGATTTCGTCATCGTGCGCGCGCTCTCCGCTGACGTCTCCACAGAGCCGATGTCGGTGAAGATCTACAACAGCGCCCGCTCCAGCCCCTCGCCTGCGCTCAACGCGCTTGCCACCATCATGCTGTTGATGTCAGCCCTGGCCATCTTCATCGGGTACCTCGTCTTCCGGCGCACCACCAGGGTCGAGGGCTCGGACGGCGGCTCCGCGCTCGATCAACTCGCCATTCAGCTCTGACGCACGCAGGCCCGATCCGTCGCGGCGGCCGCGTCGCCGCAGCCACCCCGCCACCAGGCCAACTTGGAGACACGACATGACCGAGAGCGCTACTGAGACCACCGCGGCGGCCTTCGTCCACAGCGCGGTCACCACTGACCTCGAGGCGGACTGGGGGCCGCTCGTCGAGGCAGTCGGCCAGCAGATGGACACCCGGGGCACACAGCTGTGGACCGACGGGTCGGCCGACTGCGGCATCTGGGAATCGACCCCCGGGCCATCCCGTTGGGAGATGGACCAGCACGAGATGATCACCATCCTCAGCGGGCGGATGACGGTCACTGCCGACGACGGCACCACCACTGAGCTGGGGCCCGGCGACTGCGCGTTCTTCCCCAGGGGCTGGAAGGGGAACTGGCTGATCACCGAGACCATCCGCAAGGCCTACGCTCTGTTCTAGGTGAGCTTTCGCCACATCCAGTACGACATCGAGCCGCCGCTCGCCACGATCACCCTGCATCGTCCGCAGGCGCTCAACGCCATCGACGACCTGATGATGGCGGAGGTCACCGGCGCGCTCGCCGAAGCGGAGCACGACGCAAGCGTGCGTGTGGTCATCCTGCGCGGGAGCGGTCGTTGCTTCTCCTCCGGCTACGACATCGCCGAGTCGGAGGCCGAGGTCCCCACCCATGAGGCGGTGGCGACCTCCGCGAGGTACTGGGGCTGGGCCCGCGGCTTCTGGTCGTTCCCCAAGCCGATCGTGGCCTCCGTGCACGGCTACGTGCTGGCCGGCGCCTGCGAGGTGGCCATGCTGTGCGACCTCACCGTGGCCTCCCGCGACGCACGCTTCGGCGAGCCCGAGGTGCGCTTCGCCAGCGGCCCGCCGGTGCTCATCATGCCGTGGATCATCGGGGCCAAGGCCACCCGTGAGCTGCTCTACACAGGCAAGCTCATCGACGCGCAGCGCGCCTACGAGCTGGGCATGGTCAACGAGGTCTGCGCACCCGAGGAGCTGGACAGGCGCACCCGCTACCACGCACTCCTGATCTCCCGAATCGCCCCGCTGGCGATCCGTCTGCAGAAGGAGAGCATCAACCGCACCTACGAGCTGATGGGGCTGCTCAGTGCCATACCCGGCGCGGCCACGCTCGTCGGCATCCTCGAAGGCTCGCGCACCGACGAGGGGGACGCGTTCAGCGCCATCCGCCGCGAGCGCGGCCTCAAAGCGGCGCTGGCATGGCGCGACGAGCAGTTTCGCGAGGTCGAGCGAATGGCGTGACGCCGCGCGTCGTCGTCATCGGGGCCGGGCTGAGCGGGCTGCACGCCGCCTGGCTCATCCAGGAGGCGGGGGTCGCGGAGGTGACCGTGCTGGAGGCTCGTCAGCGCGCCGGCGGGCGGACCTGGTCTGAGCGGCTGCCCAACTCGGTGGTGGTGGAGCGGGGGGGTGAGTTCATCGCGGAGTACCAAGCCCCCATCCGCGACCTGTGCGCCCGCCTGGGCCTGCGACTTGTGCGCCAGGGGGTCAGCTTCGACCGGCGCGAGCGCCCGAATGTCGAGGTGCCTCCGCTCGCGGCCATCCTGGCGGCGCTCACCGCCATCTGCGACCAGGTCAAACGCCGGCTGGCCGGCGGCGGCGGTGACGTGTCGATGGCCGAGGCCGCAGCGGAGAGTGGGGTGCGCGGCCCCGCGGCGGAGGCCGCGCTGAGCCGGCTGCTCACCTCCATCGCCGTCCCCCTCGAGGAGGTCAGCGCCGCCTGGATCGCCCTCCACGACGGCGACGATCCCGACTATGGTGAGAGCTGTCGCGTCGCGGGCGGCAACCAGCGCATCGCCCTGGAGCTGGCCGCCCGTCTGCATCCCGGGGCAGTCGAGCTGGGAGTCGCGGTCACCACGGTGGCCCAGGACGCCGCCGGGGCCGAGGTGGGGTGCGCCGATGGCACCACCCGGCGCGCCGACGCGGTCGTGCTCGCGGTGCCGCTTGCCGTCCTCGCCCCGCTCCTGAGCCCGGGCACTTCTTCTGACGAGCTGCGCGGGGCGTTGAGCCTGCTGCAGGTCGGACACGCCGCCAAGCTCCACCTCCCCCTGGCCGCAGGGGCGCCGCCTCGCGGCGTCCAGGCCGGCGGTGCGCCGTGGTGGACGTGGAATTCCGCCGAAGCGGCCGGCCCCCGCAGCGCCCCCGTGCTGAGCGGCTTCGCCGGGGGCTCACGAACCGTGGCTGAGCTCGCGGTCGACGAGGGCCCGCGCGTGTGGGCAGCGGCGGCGAGGGAGCTGCGCCCCGACGTCGTGGCGCAGGGCGACGCACTGCTCACCACCTGGGCCGACGACCCCTGGGCGCGCGGCGCCTACTCGGCGGCTTCAGTGGGCTGGAGCCCGCAGGTCAGCCAGGTGCTTGGTCGCCCCGTCGGGCGCGTCGTGCTGGCAGGTGAGCACACCGCCGGCGGCCAGGCCGCGACCATGAACGGGGCGGTCCTGGCCGGCGCCCGCGCGGCGCTGGCGGTGGCGAAGGTTCTCGAGAACGGTGCCGCCGGCAGTCTGTTCAGGGAGTCGCCGCGCTGAGGTTGAGCGCGCAGGGCTGCCTACAATCGGCCGCCATGGCATCGGCGATCGCCGCGTGACCACCGCGGCGCCGCGCCCTCCGATCGCGGGGGCGGCGGCCCAACGCGAGCTGGCGCTGTGCGTGCCGCGCCGCGCGGCGTTTCCCGACGGCGCCTGGCACGGCCTGGTGACCTCGGGGATGGAGCAGGTCCTGGACGCGGTCGCCACATGTGGGCGCTTTCTGCCCCGTGCCCAGGTCGAGGACGACCCTGACGAGCAGCAGATCATCCCGTATTGCATCGTCCGCCACGACGACGGCTCGCACCTGCTCACGCGCCGGCTGCGGCGCTCCAGCGAACGGCGCCTCCACCACCTGTACTCGCTCGGAGTGGGTGGCCACGTCAACCCCAACGACGGCAGCGGCGCCGCCGCCGTCGCCGGTGGGGTGGGGCGGGAGTGGGCCGAGGAGGTGGTATGCCCGGGGCGCGCTGTGGCGCGGCTGGTGGCGCTGCTCAACGACGACTCCACCCCCGTATCGCGCGTGCACCTGGGGCTCGTCTTCCTGGTCGAGCCCGAGCCGGGGGCGCGGGTGCTGGTGCGCGAGACCGACAAGCTCGAGGGCGAGGCGCTGCCGCTGGAAGCGATGCGCCGCCACTACCTCAACATGGAGTCCTGGTCGCAGCTGGCCTATGACGACCTCGTGGGCGGGGCCCGCGAGCGCGCCTCGCACAGCCCGCTGGTCGTGGAGCTGGCGGCGGCGCCCTGACCACTAGACTGCCCCGACGCGTCCATCCGGCACGGATCGACCATGGCCTCGCGCATCCTCTCGCTTGTCTGCCGTGAGTGCGGAACGGAAACGCCCGTCACGGCCACCCACGTCTGCGACCTTTGCTTCGGCCCGCTCGACGTCAAGTACGACTACGCGGAGATCGCGCGGCGGGCGTCGCGCGCCGCCATCGAGCAGGGACCCCCCAGCATGTGGCGCTACGCCGACCTGCTCCCCGTCGACCTCGACGGCCCCGACGACGAGGGCCCGGTCACCCTCGGCGAGGGGTTCACACCGCTGGTGCATGCCCGCAACCTCGGCGAAGCGCTCGGGCTGCGCCATCTCTACCTCAAGAACGACACCATGAACCCGACCAACTCCTTCAAGGATCGGGTGGTGTCGGTGGCCGTCTCGTGGGCGCGACGGCACGGGCACTCCACGATGGCATGCGCCTCGACGGGCAACCTGGCGAACGCGGTTGCGGCCTACGCGGCACGCGCCGCCATGCGCGGGGTCGTCTTCATCCCGGCGGACCTGGAGGCGGGCAAGGTGGCCCCCACGGCCGTCTTCTGTCCCACCATGGTGCGCGTCGACGGCAGCTACGACGACGTGAACCGATTGTGCAGCGAGCTCGTCGACCTGCTCGACTGGGCCTTCTGCAACATCAACGTGCGCCCCTTCTACAGCGAGGGCAGCAAGACGCTCACCTATGAGTGCGCCGAGCAGCTCGGCTGGCGGCTTCCCGACGAGATCATCGTCCCGGTGGCCAGCGGCTGCCAGTTCGTCAAGCATCACCGTGCGGCTCGCGAGCTGGTGGCGCTGGGGCTGGTGGAGGGGACGGTCTCCGGCGCGCGCGGTCCCGTGCTGACCGGCGCCCAGGCGCTGGGGTGTGCGCCGGTCGCCACCGCCTTCGCGCGCGGCGACGACCACATCGTTCCGGTCAAACCCGACACGATCGCCAAGAGCATCGCCATCGGCAATCCCAGCGACGGGGGCTACGTGGTACGGATCGCTCGTGACACAGGGGGCGTGGTGGAGGCCGTCACCGAGGAGGAGATCCTCGAGGGCATCGAGCTGCTGGCGCGCAGCGAGGGCATCTTCACCGAGACGGCCGGCGGCGTGACCGTCGCGGTCCTGGCCAGGCTGGCTCGGGCCCGGCGCTGGCAGGCGGACGAGACCGTGGTCGCGTACATCACCGGGCACGGCCTCAAGACCGCCGCCTACCTGGAGGGACGCACCGCGCTGGCGGAGCCGATCCCGCCCACGGTGCGGGCCTTCCGCGAGCGCTTCGGCGAGGCGGCCGCGGCGGTTCGCTGAGAGGCTCACCGGTATACTCGGGCGGAGATCACCACGGAGGTTCGTGCGCACCCATGGCAGTAACCGTCCGCGTTCCTGGGCCGCTTCGCCGGCTGACCGGGGGCCAGCCCGAGGTCGACGTCGAGGGCGGCACCGTCTCGGAGGCGCTGCACAGCCTCGAGCAGCACTATCCCGGTTTCAACGACCGTCTCTACGACGGGAACGGCCAGCTCCGGCAGTTCATCAACATCTATCTGAACGACGCCGACATCCGCTTCGGCCAGGGGCTGGAGACCCCGCTGGGGGAGAACGACGACCTCTCCATCGTCCCGGCCGTCGCCGGGGGCCGCTGACCGGCGCCGGGTCATGGCGCGGCGGCGGGTCAAGCTGAGCTTTCCGCCGGCGCTCGTGGGCGAGCCGGTGATCCATCAGCTGGGCACGCGATTCGCGGTGATCACCAACCTGCGCAGGGCCGACGTCAGCCGCGACGAGGGTTGGGTGGTCCTCGAGGTGGACGGCGACCTCGAGGAGATCGACCGCGGCCTCGCGTGGGTCGCCGAGCGCGGCGTGCGCGTGGACCCCGTCGAGGGCGAGCTGGCCACGTGACAGCGCTCGCCGGCGCGCCGGCGCCGGTCACTCGAGCATGGCCCGCAGCGACCGTTCCCGACGACTGGGCGGCCCTGCTCCCCGCCGGCGCGGTGGTGGCCGTGGCCATGTCCGGCGGGGTCGACTCGAGCGTGGCCGCGGCCTCGCTCGCCGAGCGAGGCCTGCGCTGTCTCGGCATCACCCTGGCGATGTGGCCGCGCGACCGCACCCTCGACCGTGACCGCGGCTGCTGCTCGGTTGACGCTGTCGAGGATGCGCGCCGGGTCTGCGCGCTGCTCGGCATCCCGCACTACGCCTGGAACCTGGAGGCCGGCTTCCGTGCGGCGGTGGTGGCCGACTTCGAGGCGGAGTACGCCGCCGGGCGGACCCCCAATCCCTGCGTGCGCTGCAATCAGCGCGTCAAGTTCGGCCTGCTGTTGGAGCGCGCCCTGGCGGCGGGCGCGACCCATCTGGCCACGGGCCACTACGCTCGCGTGGGACGCCGCGACGGCCGGGCCACGCTGCATCGGGGTGTCGATGTCGCCAAGGACCAGGCGTACACGCTGCACCGCGTCGCCCAGCCTGCCCTGGCCAGAGCAGTGTTCCCGGTGGCGGGCCTGCCCACCAAAGCGGCGGTCCGCGACCTCGCGGCCAGCTTCGGCCTGCCCACCGCCACCAAGCCGGAGTCGCAGGAGCTGTGCTTCGTCGACGGGCCGCTACGCGCCGACCTCGGCCGCCGCCTGGCGGGACGGTTCGCCCCCGGGCCGGTCGTCGACGCTGCGGGCGCCGTCGTGGGGCAGCACCCCGGGCTGCCGTTCCTGACCGTCGGCCAGCGTTCTGGCCTGAAGATCGCGCCTCGCCGGCCCGACCAGCCTCCTCTCCACGTTCTCCACCTCGATCCGCAGACGAACACCGCGGTGGTCGGCCCCGCCCAGGCCCTGCTGAGCCGGTCGGTGACGGCCTGCGGCTGCGTCTGGATCGAACGCGCGCCAGAGCTGGGCACGCACCTCTCCGCCCAGGTCCGCGCCCACGGCGAGGCGGTCGACTGCGTGGTCGTGCGCCGCGAGGCGGACCTCGTCACCGTCGACCTCGCCGAGCCAGTGCTCGCCATCGCGCCGGGGCAGTCGCTGGTCCTCTTCGCGGGGGACGAGGTGGCCGGCGGCGGAATCATCGCCGCCGGGGTGGGGTGACCTACGTCAGCTCCAGCCGGGTGGTGCTGGCCGTCATCGTCGTGGTGGCCGCCTGCATTGGCTGTGCGGCGGCCGTGGAGGCGGCGCGGCGCTCACGCAACTGGCTGTGGCTGGTCTGTGCGCTGGGGATGGCGGCGGTCGTCGCTGGGGTGGTGGGTCAGCACGCCGGTCCAGGCGGGAGCGACGCCACGGGTCAGGGTTCTCCCGGCCGTTCGACGGGCCCGTGGGACGCCGCGGTCTCCCTACCCGGGGTCGGGATCGAGGTCACACCGGTGGCGCTGGGGGGCTTCCTGATGGCGGCGGCCGGGTTGTCGCTGGTCCTCTACCTCGAGCCGGCGGCCGGGGCGCGGCCCGCCCCGCCGGTAGCGCCGCGGCGCCTCGAGGACGACGACGCCGTCTGACCCCCGGCTCCGCCCGTAGACTGGGCCGCCGATGTCGGTGAGCGGCCCCGCGGCCTTCGCGCTCTTTGTCCTGGTGGCCATCGGGTTGCCCGCCCTGGATATCGCAGTGCTGCGCTGGGCGGGCCGCCCCGGCTCGCGCCGCGAAAAGGGCCGACCGCTGGGACCCGAGCGGCTCGGCGTCGGGGTGGGCCGGCTCGCCGGCCTGATGCTCCTCCTCCTCGCCGATCTGCTCGCTGTCAGCGTGGTCGCGTTCGCGGTCGCCGGCTCCGGCTACGACCGCGCCCTGGCCCTGCTCGTGCTCGCCGGCATCGCCGCCCTGACGGTGCTGGTCACCCTGCACCGCCGCCGCCGGGCCGCACCCCTGGCCGGGTAGCAGCCCGACTCTCCGCGCGGCCGAGGTCGAACTGGCCACGACTAGAATGCCGCTCCGTGTTCGGCCCCGGCGACCGCGACCGCGCTGGGGGGCCGCTCCTGCATCCGGCCGGTGCTGCGCCGGCGCCGCGGTGCTCGCCTGAGGAGCGATCCCCTGGTGCCGCGCGTGCTGCCGGCCGGAGTCACCCCGGGTGACGGTCAGTCCGGCCGCCTTCTATGTGCTGGCCGCGCTCGTCCTCGGGGGCGGCGTGCTGGTGGTCACGCTCCGCGACCTCACGCAGGCCACGTACGCCCTGGCGGGGACCTTGTCGGCGGTGGGGCTGCTCTTCGCCGTGTGCGGCGCCGAGCTGGTCGGGGCGGTGGAGGTGGTCTTCGGGGGCTTCGCCGTCAGCCTGATGCTGCTCGGAGGGCTGACCCTCACCCGCGGTCGCGGTCCGCGACCCGACGCCGCGCCGGCACGCTGGCAACTGGCCCTCCTGGTCGCCGGCGCCACGGCTGCCGGGCTGTGGCTGACCTTCTATGCCTCGCGCGGCGACTGGCATGTGGCGGCCTGGCCGCAGCACCTGGTGGACGACGGCAGCACGGCGACACTGGGGCGCAGCCTGCTCACCCAGGCGGTGCTGCCTCTGGGCGTGGCCGCAGTCCTCCTGGCCGTCGCGGTCCTCGCGGCCACCACCCTGGGCGGCGTCGACGAACAGGAGCGCGAGCTGGCGCGGGCCGAGCAGCAGCGCCAGGAGCGCGAGGAGCGCGCGCGGCGCCGCCGCGAGGCTCGACAGCGCGCCCGCGGCCGCGCCGGGGCGCCCGGCGAGACCGAGGAGGTGGGGGCGTGACCGTCGGCGCCGGCCACCTGCTGGCCGTCAGCGCCACGCTCTTCGCGATCGGCGTCTTCGGCCTCCTCTCCCGGCGCAGCCTCGCCGGCGTGCTCATGGCGCTGGTCCTCATGGTCACCGCCTCGAGCATCGCGCTGGTCGGCTTCGCGCGCTTCGGCTACAACGACGCCCGGCCGTTGTCCGGGATGAGCTTCGCGCTCCTCGTGAGCGTGGTCCTGAGCGCCGAGGTGGCCCTCGGCGTCGCCCTGGTGCTGCTGCTCAACCGGCGCCGGGGAGGCACGGATGTCGACGATCTCGACGGCCCCTCTGCGGCTGCTGAGTTGACGTCATGACTGTCTATAACCTGGCGTGGGCAGTGGTGCTCCTGCCGCTCGGCGCCGCGCTCGCCTCGTATGTGGTCGAGTCGCCGCGCCGCGCCGCCTGGGTCTGCGTGGGGGGCATGGCGCTCGCTTTCGGCGTCGCCATCGTGATCCTCGGGTACCGGCTCGGGCACATTTCGCAAGCCCCGTACTCGACCACGATCACGCTGTGGACCTACCAGGCGGGTCAGCAGCCCAACGGTGAGATCACCACCTTCAACCCGCAGGTGGGGGTGCTCGTCGACGGGCTGAGCGCAGCCGTCATGCCGACCGTCGCCTTCGTCACGCTCGCCGTCCAGGTGTACTCGCTGCAGTACCTGCGCAACGACGCCGGGCTGCGCCGCTTCTTCGTGGTCACAGCGGTCTTCGGCGGGGCCATGCTCGGCCTGGTCGCCAGTCCCAACCTGTTCCAGTCGCTGTTCCTCTGGATCACCCTGACGGTCGGCAGCGCCCTGCTCGTCGGCCACTGGTGGCACCGTCCGGCGGCGGGCGCCGCCGCGCTGCGGCTGGCCCTCACCGTCGGCGTGGGTGACCTCGCGTTGCTCCTGGCCACGATTTTCGGCTTCACCAAGCTGGCGCCCGACGTCGGCCTGCTGCCGCCCGCGCCGGGGTTGTCCTTCAACGATCCTTTCGATTTCTCGCTGCTGGCCGTGGAGTGGCAGCGCGTCGCCAACCACGCCGTCTCGGGAGCCGGGCTGCGCACCCTGGAGGTGATGGCCATCCTGCTGTTGGTCGCCGCCCTGGCGAAGGCGGCTCAGCTGCCCTTCACCGGGTGGCTCGCGGGGATGGCCGAGGCCCCGGCTCCTGCGCTCGCGCTCCTGTGCGCGACGGGACCCCTGACGGCCGGCGTCTACCTGCTGGCCCGCACGTACCGGCTCTTCGAACTGGCCCCCCACACGCTGACGGCGATGGCGGTGGTGGGGGCGATCACCGCGGTCGTGGGGGCCGTGGCCGCGCTGGCCCACAACGACATCAAGCGGCTGCTCGCCTTCATGAGCGTTGCTCAGGTGGGGCTGATGCTCGTCGCGCTGGGCGTCGGTGCCTTCAGCGCCGCCATCTTTCAACTGCTCACCAATGCCTGGTTTGCGGCGCTACTCTGCCTGGCCGCCGGCAATCTGGTGTCCGCCTATGGAACCCAGGACATCCGCCAGCTGGGCGGGGCGGGGCGGCGGATGCCCGCGACCGCGCGGCTGCTCCTCGCCGGCTGTTTGAGCGCCGGCCTGGTGCCGCTGTTCGCTGGGTTCTGGTCGGCGGACGCGATTGTTGCCGGGATCATCAGGAACAGCTCGCCAGACCTGGTGCACGTGGCGCCGGCCGCCCGGGCGCTGGTGCTGCTGCTGACCTGCGTCGCCATCCTTGTACTGGCCGCGGCGGCAATGCGTCTCTACGCAGCAGTGGCGCTGGGCGAGCCGGCGCGCCGGCGGGGGTTCGTCCCCGAACGCGTCAGAGAGAGTCCGCGGCTGATGCTGGTCCCGATGCTCGGTCTCGCCGTGCTCGCGGTCTTCGGCGGCCTGATCGGGATCGAGGGCGCGCCGCGCACCTTCGCGAAGTTCGTCCACGTGGGCGCGGGTGCTCCTTCGTACGGGTTCTCGGCAGCCGGTCTCCTGATCACCGCCGGGCTCACGGTGGCCGGCGGGAGCGCCGCTGTGCTGCTCGCGTCAGGGCGGCTGGGGTGGCTGCGCGGGGCGCTGACGCCGCTGAGCGGGGTGGGCCAGCTCGCCGCCGACGCGCTCCACCTCCAGGGCGCGTCCGAGCGGCTGGTGACGTGGGGCGTCGTCCACATGGCGCCGCTCCCGGTTCGCGTCGACGACTCTGTCGTCGAGGTCGTGGCCGGTGATGTCGCTGCCGCCACCGAGTTGCTCGGCGCCGGGCTCGTCCGGGGGCAGCCGCGCCGCCTGCCCGGGCAGCTTCTGGCGGCAGCCGCGGCCATGCTGATCGTGGTCGGGGCTGTGACCCTGGCGGCCACCGGGCACTTCCCCGGGGTGGGGGCGGCACGGTGAGCGACGAGCTGATCATCCACGCTGCCCAGGGCACACTGCTGGCGCTGCAATGGGCGCCCCGGGCGCTCGCCCTGGCGGCGGGCAAGGGTTGGCTGCCGCAGGTCGCGGCGGCCGGCCCGAGCGGTGCCGCCGTCACGGCGGCGCCCGCGGCCAGCCCGGCCCCGGCGGCCAACCCGGTCCTCACCGCGCCGCCGACCGCTGCACCGACGGCGCCTCGGACCACGCCCGGGACAACGCCGACGACAGCCGCGACGAGTGAGTTCCCGACCATCCTCCTGAGCTCGCTGATCTGGGCCGCGCTGCTCGCCGCCGTGGTGATCCTCTTCCTCCCAGAGCGGACCAAGGAGCAGCGCGACCGGATCCGCATCGTGGGTTTGGCCGGCGCCGGCGTCTCCCTCTTTCTGGCCGCGGTCGCCGTCAACTACGAGATCGCCCAGGACCTGCTGGGCGGCGAGGTGTCGTTCGAGGAGGTGCACTCGTGGATCACCAGCCTCCCCGTACACGTCGACTACCACGTCGCCGCCGACGGGATCTCGCTGCCCCTGCTCCTGCTCAGCACCCTGGTCTTTGCCGCCGCGCTGGTGGCGAGCTGGCGAGTGGAGCGGCGCACCAAGCTCTACGTGGTCCTGCTCCTGTTGCTCGAGACCGGTGTCAACGGGAGCCTCTGCGCCTTCGACTACGTCCTGCTGCTGCTCTTCCTGGGGCTGGAGATCGTGCCCCTGTTCCTTCTCATCGCCGTCTGGGGCGGCGAGGACCGCATGCGCGCGGCCTGGCGTTGGCTGTGCATGTCGACGCTCTCCTGGGCGCTCCTCCTCGCGGCCATCCTGCTGATCGGTTTCAAGGGCGGCCAGGGGAACTTCACATTCCTCCAGATCAACGGGGCGGGCGGTTCGGGCGTGGTGCTCACCGGCGGCATCGCCACCGCCGCTTTCTGGCTGTGCTTCGCCGCCTGTGCGATCCGGCTCCCCATCGTTCCGGTGCACACCTGGTTCCGCGGTGCGGTGAGCACCTCAAGCCCGCCAGTTGCGGCCATCATTGCCGGGATCTCGACGACGATGGGGGGGTATCTGCTGCTGCGCGTCGTGCTGCCCGGGTTTCCCGCGGCCGCCCACCGCTTCTCCTTGCCGATCGCCCTGCTGGCGGTGCTGACTGCGCTGTGGGGGGCGGTGGCGGCCCTGGCCCAGGACGACGTGCGCCGGCTGCTGGCCTACGCCGGGCTGAGCCAGATGTCCCTGGTGCTGCTGGCGGTGGCGGCTCAGTCATCGATCGCCCTGAACGGCGCCGTCCTGCAGCTGGTCGCG
Source organism: Candidatus Dormiibacterota bacterium (assembly GCA_036521675.1). Lineage (GTDB taxonomy): Bacteria > Chloroflexota > Dormibacteria > Aeolococcales > Aeolococcaceae > DATDHG01. Next base: position 623 of record DATDHG010000048.1, on the reverse strand, counting down.
CACGGGCTCAGCTCGGCGATGCTGTTGCTGCTCGCGGGCGGCCTCGAGGAGCGCGCCCGCACCCGCAGCATCACCCGCTTGGGCGGGCTCGCCTGGCAGATGCCCAGATTCACCCTGTTCTGGATGATCGCCGGGTTGAGCGCCATCGGCGTCCCCTTCCTGGCTGGGTTCGCAGCCGAGTTCCAGGTCTTCCTCGGGAGCTATCCGGCCCACCGCGTCGCCACCGTGGTCGTCATGGCGGCGACGCTGGTGAGCACGGGCGCCGTGCTGTGGATGTTGCAGCGGGTGTTCTTCGGACCGGCGCGCGAGGCGTTCGCGCGGGTTCGCGACGCGGGGACGCTCGAGCTGCTGTACCTGGTCCCCATGGTGGTGGCGCTCATCGCATTCGGGATGTTCGTCGGGCGCGTCATGCCGATGATCAACAACGGTGTTCAGCTGATCACCGCCCGGTTGTCGGGGGGGTAGCGGCGAGCACATGACCTCCGCCGGGCTACGCACCCTCCAGGACCTCGTCCCCGAGGCCATCCTCCTCGCCGGAGCGCTGACCTGCGCTGGGCTGGGGGCGATGCGGCCGCGGACCACCATGCGCGTGTTCATGGGCCTCACCGGCCTGACCCTGCTGG
>DATDHG010000047.1:0-48687 GCA_036521675.1 Candidatus Dormiibacterota bacterium | reverse complement strand
ACGAGGAGAACCCGGACGGGATCGCCCCGGTGGCTGCCGAGGAGTTCGCGTCGGCCGCCACCACCGAGGCCTAGGAGAGAGAGGATGGTGGAGATCTCCGCAGCGCTGGTCAAGCAGCTTCGGGACCGCACCGGGGCCGGCATGATGGAATGCAAGCGGGCGCTCGTCGAAGCCGATGGCGACCTCGAGAAGGCCGTCGACCTGCTCCGCGCCCGAGGGATGGCCAAGGCCGCGGCCAAGGCGTCGCGCTCGGCGCACGAGGGCATCGTCGTGTCCTACCTGCACAACAGCGGCAGCGGCGCCAAGCTGGGGGTACTGGTCGAGCTCAACTGCGAATCCGATTTCGTCGCCAAGACGGACGATTTCCACGCGCTCGCCCGTGAGGTCGCGCTGCAGGTGGCGGGCGCCAGTCCTCGCTGGGTGCGCCGTGAGGACGTGCCCGCCGATCTGGTCGAGCGCGAGACGGCCATCTACCGCGAACAGGCCAAGGCCAGGCCGGCCAACATCGTCGACTAGATCGTGGCCGGCAAGCTGCAGGCGTGGTACGCCGAGACCGTGCTCGTCGAGCAGCCCTGGATCCGCGACAAGGACAAGCGTGTCGACGAGCTCATCAAGGAGGGCATCGCCAAGCTTGGCGAGAACATCGCAGTCGCCCGCTTCGCGCGCTTCGTGGTGGGCGAGGCGACCGCGAACGGCGCCGCCGGCCTCGATGGCGCCGCCGAGTAGGCTGCGGCGGAGCATGGGCATCGCCGAGCTGCCCGGCGCCTCGGTGCCGGCGACGCAGCGCGAGGCCAGGTATCGCCGCGTCGTCCTCAAGCTGAGTGGCGAGGCCCTCATGGGCCCCAGCCCGTATGGCATCGATGCCGAGACGCTGGGCCGCATCGCCGCGGAGATCGAGCGGGTGGTCGCCGTCCACCACGTCGAGCTGGCCGTCGTCGTGGGCGGTGGCAACATCGTGCGCGGCCTCGAGGTCAGCGCGCAGGGGGTCGATAGGGTCATCGGCGACTACATGGGCATGCTGGCCACGATGATCAACGCGCTGGCGCTACGTGACGCGCTGGAGCGCCGCGGGCTGGTCTGCCGCGTCCAGTCCGCCATCGACATGAACAAGGTGGCTGAGCCCTTCATCCCCGGCAGGGCTCGGCGGCACCTGGAGAAGGGGCGGGTCGTCATCCTCGGCGCCGGCACCGGCAACCCGTTCTTCACCACCGACACCACCGCCGCCCTGCGCGCGGCGGAGCTGGGCGCCGAGGTGCTGCTGAAGGCCACCAAGGTGGACGGCATCTACACTGCCGATCCTCACAAGCAGGAGGGCGCAGAGCAGCTGCACCACGTGACCTACCTGGAGGTGCTCAACCGGGGGCTGGAGGTCATGGACAACACCGCGCTCACCCTCGCCATGGACAACCGTCTTCCCATTGTGGTCTTCGACCTGCTCACGCCCGGCAACATCGAGCGCGTCATCCTGGGCGAGGCCATAGGCACCCTGGTGGACGACGGCGCGGGCCGCTGAGATGCGGCTGCGAGGAGGACGACGAGGGTGATCGACGATCTGCTCAAGGACGCCGAGCAGCGCATGGAGAAGAGCATCGACGCACTCCACAAGGAGCTTGCCGGCATCCGCGCCGGCCGGGCCACGCCGGCGCTGGTCGAGCGCGTGCACGTTGACTACTACGGCAGCCCCACCCCCCTGCAGTCGCTGGCCACCATCAGCGCACCCGAGCCGCGGCAGCTGGTCGTCCAGCCCTACGACCGCACCAGCATCCAGGCCATCGAGAAGTCGCTGCGCAGCGGCGAGCTGGGGCTCAACCCGAGCAACGACGGGCAGATCATCCGCATCCCCATCCCGCCGCTCACCGAGGAGCGCCGCAAGGAGTTCGTCAAGCTCGTCCGCCGCCATGCCGAGGAGGCCCGGGTGAGCATCCGCAACATCCGGCGTGATGACATGGAGCACATTCGCAAGATCGAAAAGGAAGGCCATGTCGGCGTCGACGACGTCGACCGCGGCCTGGCCCAGCTCCAGAAGGTGACCGACCGCTTCGTCGCTCGCGTCGACGAGATCGCCCACCGCAAGGAGCAGGACATTCTCGAAGTCTGACCTGGCGACGCGGGCCCCGGGGCACGCTGCCCCATGCGTGGCGCCGAGGCGTCAGACTGCCCGCAGGCGAAACAACTCCACTGCAGCCCCCGTTCACCGGAGCACATGGACCGCCCCCCCGAGCCCGCCGCCGTCCCTCTGCCGGCCCATCCGGAGCTGCCCCGGCACATCGGGATCATCATGGACGGCAACGGCCGTTGGGCGCGCCGCCGCCACCAGCCGCGCTTTGCCGGGCACCGCGCCGGGGTGCGTGCCATACGCCCCGTGATGGAGGCGTGTGATCGGCTCGGGGTGCACATCCTGACCCTGTACGCCTTCAGCACCGAGAACTGGGGACGTCCTCGCGCCGAGGTCAGCGCGCTGATGCGGCTCTTCGAGGACACCATCGACGCTGAGATCGATGAGCTTCACGCCAACGGCGTGCAGGTGCGGGTGATCGGTCGACGCGCCCAGCTCAGCGGCCGGCTCCAGGCGAAGATCCAGCGCGCAGAGGAGCTCACCCGCCACAACCGCACCGGCGTGCTCAACGTGGCGATCAACTACGGGGGGCGCAGCGAGATCGTCGACACGGTGCGCGACCTGGCCACCCGCGGCCACGACCTGCGTGAGCTCGACGAGGCCACGCTCGCGCGTCACCTCTACACCGGAGGCCTGCCCGACCCCGACCTCATCATCCGCACCGCCGGGGAGCTGCGCACCAGCAACTTCCTGCTCTGGCAGGCGGCGTACGCCGAGCTGTTCGTCACCGAGGCGCTCTGGCCGGACTTCGACGAGAATGAGCTGCGCGCCGCCATCGCGGCGTTCTGCGAGCGCGAGCGCAAGTTCGGCGCGGTCCACCATGACGACGTCGAGCCCGCCGCCCATCACCAGGCATGGCCGGCGCAACCGGTGAGGCCCAGCCATCGGGTCGCCCACACGGGGTGAACCTGGGCGTACGGGTGGGGTCGGCCCTGGTGCTTGCCGGGGCCCTCGCCGCCGCCCTGGTCCTTGGGGGGGTCGTTCTCTACACCGTGCTCGGCCTGGCGGTGATGGGCGGGCTCTGGGAGCTCTCCCAGCTCCTGGGGCGGATGCAGGCGGCTCCGCCGCCCTGGGTGCTCTACCCGCTGGGAGGGTGGCTGCTGTATCGCTACCTCCTTCCCGCCGACGTTCCCGCCCTGGAGCTCGGGCTGGGTGCGGCGGTGGCCCTCGGCCTGCTCAGCGTCCTGCCCCTGCGGGATCGAGCTGTGCTGCGCTGGGCGACCGCGGTGGGCGGGGCGCTGTACCTCGGCCTCTCCTTCGGCTACTACATCGCCCTGCTGCGCTGGCATGGCGCCGACCAGCAGCGCTTCGGTCTGCGCATCGTGGCGGTGGTCCTGGCGGGGGCCATGGCCGGCGACATCTGCGCGCTCTTCGCGGGCCGCCTGCTCGGGCGGCACCCCTTCTTCCCTCGGATCTCGCCCCGCAAGACTGTCGAGGGCGCCATCGGCGGACTGATCGCCAGCGTGGTGGTGGTGACCGTGGGGGAGACCTGGTTGCTGGGGCTGCCCCTCTGGCAGTCCGCACTGTTGGGTTTGGCGGTGGGCGTCACCGCCCAGGGCGGGGACCTGGTCGAGTCGGCGATCAAGCGGGCGGCGGGGGAGAAGGACAGCAGCCGTCTCATCCCCGGGCACGGGGGTCTGCTGGACCGCCTCGACAGCCTGGTGCTGCTGGGGCCCGTGGTGTACTGCTACCTGCGTGTGGTCGCTCTGCCCTGACGGCGACGAAAGCCACGTGGCCACACGCCCGGCGCGGCGGTGCCGGGCCGCCGGGCGCCGCGCCCCGTGCCTGCGACATCACGCCGACTTCATCTCTCGACGGTAGGATCGCCTCGTGGTCGCAACGCCCGCTCCGGCTCGCCGGCGCGTCGTCCTCCTCGGCGCCAGCGGCTCGATCGGCCGCCAGGCCCTCGAGGTCATCGAGCGCTTCCCGGACCGCTTCGAGCTGGTCGGGGCCGTCGTGGGCCACGATCCCGAGGCGTTGGTCGAGATCGCGGCGCGGCACCGCCTGACCCAGGCCGCCATCGTGGATCCGCTCCCCGGGACCGACCTGCCCGCCTGGTGCGGCGTGGGCGTCGCGGCCGCGTGCGAGGTGGCCGCCACCGACGCCGAGGTCGTCTGCGTGGGCATCACCGGCGCCGCCGCCCTGCTCCCCACGCTGGCGGCTCTGGACGCCGGTCGCGACGTCGCCATCGCCACCAAGGAGGTCCTGGTCATGGCGGGCGAGCTGGTGCGGGCCCGGGCGGAGGCCGGGGGGGCCACGCTGCTCCCCGTCGACAGCGAGCACAGCGCGCTCTGGCAGTGCCTGCGCGGCGAGCGCGTCGAGGCAGTCCAGCGACTGGTCCTCACTGCCAGCGGCGGGCCGTTCCGCGACCGGCCGCCGGCCGGCCTGGCCTCGGTCACCGTGGAGGAGGCGCTGCGCCACCCCACCTGGGTCATGGGCCCCAAAGTGACCATCGACTCGGCCACGATGATGAACAAGGGGCTGGAGATCATCGAGGCTCACTTCCTCTTCGATGTGCCCTACGCGCGGATCGCCGTGCTGATCCACCCCGCGAGCATCGTTCACTCCATGGTGGAGTTCGTCGACGGCGCCACAGTGGCTCAGCTGGGCACGCCCGACATGCGCGTGCCGATCGCGCTCGCGCTGAGCGGCGGGCAGCGGCTCCCGGGCATCTGTCCGCCGGCCCGGCTCCAGGACACCGGGGCCCTGGAGTTCTTCGAGGTGGACACCGGCCGCTTTCCCGCGGTCGCACTCGCGCGCCACGCCGGTGAGCTGGGGGGAGGCGCCCCCTGCGTCCTCAACGCGGCCAACGAGGCGGCCGTCGCCGCGTTCCTGACGGGCCGCTGCCGCTATCTGGACATCGTGGCGCTGGTGGAGCTCGCGCTCGAGCGGGTGGAGCGGCCGGCGGCGCCCGGCATCGCCGACCTCATGGAGCTGGACGCCGCCGCGCGGCGAATGGTCGCCGCCGCAGCCGGCACCGCGGTGAAGGCGTAGTCCATGCCCACAACCTTCGTCGTCGGCGCGCTCGCCTTCCTGACCATGATCGTGATCGTCGTGGGCATCCACGAGCTCGGCCACTTCGCCACCGCCAAGTGGAGCGGGATCCGGGTCGACGAGTTCGCGATCGGCTTCGGGCCGAGGCTGTGGTCGCGGCAGCGCGGGGAGACGGTCTACAGCGTGCGCGCGCTGCCCCTCGGTGGGTTCGTGAAGATGCCCGGGATGTCGTCCCTGGAGGCGGACGACGGCGGCCCGCGCGGCTTCCAGCATGCCCCCGTGGGGCGCCAGGTCATCGTGCTGGTCGCGGGGGTGACCATGAACTTCCTGCTCGCCGGGCTGCTCTTCGGCGTCCTGCGCATCCCCGCCATCCCCTCGGCGGTGCCGAGCGACGGCCAGGCCTACGCGGCGGGACTGCGCGACGGCGACCAGATCGTGGCCGTCGGCGGCCAGCCCGTCGACACCTCCAACCCCGACACGGTCGCCACTGCCCTCCACAACGCCACCGACCAGGGTCAGGGAGCCCGGCTCGCGGTGACGTACCGGCGGGCCGCCGGCGCGGCGACGGTCACCACGCAGGTGGCCCCGTCCCTGGTGCTCATCGCCGAGGACGCCAGCCAGCCGATCACCGCCGCCGACGGCAGCCAGGTCGACCAGGTCGTCGTTCTCTCCGTCAACGGGCGCAGGGTCACGCCGGGCGACCCGGCCGCCCTGCTCGGAGCCGGGTCGGCGGTGCGCATCTCGGGCTTCGCGAGGGGGGCGTCCCCCAAGGACGCATCCAAGCAGGTCGCGGCCACCGTTTCGGGGGTGAGCACCGGACGGGGGACGCTCGGAGGCATGCAGGCGGCCTGGTATGTGGGCTACGCGCCCGGCCTGGCCGGTGAGCCGGCGCCCCAGGCGCTGCTGCACGGCTTCACGTCGCTGCCGGGAGTGATCGCCGGCAACGTCCGCGCCATCTGGGATGTCTTCACCACCCCCAACAGCGGCGGGGTCTCCCGCCTCCAGGGACCGGTCGGCATCGCTCACGACGCCAGCAGCGCCGCCCAGCAGGGCTGGCTCGCCTACCTCGACCTGGTGGCGCTGATCAGCCTGAGCCTGGGGATCATCAACATCCTGCCCATCCCTCCCTTCGACGGCGGGCGGGTGGTCCTGGTGCTTCGCCAGGCGGTGATGCGCCGCGGCAGCGGCGCGCGCCTGGAGATGGCGCTCATCGCCGCCGGGGCCGCCCTGATCGGGACCCTGGCGATCGTCATCACCATCAACGACATCAAGGGACTCTGAGCATGGCCATCCCGCCGCGACGCCGCACGGTGCCCGTCAACGTCGGCGGCGTAGTCATAGGAGGCGCCTCGCCGATCAGCGTCCAGACGATGACCAAGACGCAGACGGAGGACGCCGCTGCGACCATCGCCCAGATACGGCGCGCCGCCGAGGCCGGTGCCGACCTGGTTCGGGTCACCTGTGACACCAAGGAAGCCGCCGTGGCGTTGCGGACGATCGTGGCCGAATCACCTGTGCCGATCGTCGCCGACATCCACTACGACGCCCCCCTGGCCCTGGCCGCCCTGGACGCCGGGGTGCAGTGCCTGCGCCTCAATCCGGGCAACATCGGCGACCCCGCCAAGGTGCGCGACATCGCCAGTGAGGCCAGGCGGCGCGCGGTGCCGATCCGCATCGGCGTCAACTCGGGGAGCATCCCCGGGCGCAAGGAGCTCGCCCAGGGCCGGGGCGCCAGCCTCGACGAGACGGCCCGGCGGATGGTCGACGCGGCCCTCCATCACATCGGGCTGCTGGAGGAGGTGGGCTTCGGGCTAGGCATGGTCAAGGTCTCGCTCAAGGCGAGCGACGTGCCCACCAACCTGGCTGCCAACCGGCTGTTCGCCAAGGAGGCCAAGGGCTATCCGCTCCACCTCGGTCTGACCGAGGCCGGGCCCGTGCTCAGCGGCTCGGTGAAGTCGGCGATGGGCATCGGCGTCCTGCTGGCCGAGGGCATCGGCGACACCATCCGCGTGTCCCTGGTGGGCGAGCCCGAGGAGGAGGTGCGCGTGGGGCGCCAGATCCTCCAGAACCTGCAGGCGCAGGTCAGCGGGCCCAACCTCATCGCCTGCCCGACCTGCGGGCGGCTGGAGATCGACATGAATCCCATGGTCGCGCGGGTCGAGGAGGCGCTCCACCGGGTGCGCCGGCCGCTCACCGTGTCGGTCATGGGCTGCGTGGTCAACGGGCCCGGGGAGGGCATGCACGCCGACATCGGCATCGCCGGCGGCCGTCAGAAGGGAGCACTCTTCCGCAACGGCCGGGTGGTCGCGACGCTGCCCGAGGCGCAGCTCATCGACGCCCTCGTCGAGGAGCTGGAGGCGGTGGCCGCCGAGGACGCGCGGCTCCTTGCCGAAGGGCGCGAGCTGCCCGTTGGGCTGGGGGAGACGCCCACCCCGCTGCAGCCGCTGCCGGTGCTGGCCGACCCGGCGTAGAGCCCGGCCTCAGCAGCCCAGGAGCGGGCGGGGCGGCGGCGCCCGCCGGCCTCCATATACTCGGGCCGCGGTGAGCAAGCGCGACGAGAAGGCGATCACGCCCAAGAGCGAGGACTTCGATCGCTGGTACGTGGAAACCGTGCTGCGCGCTGAGCTTGCCGACTACACGCCGGTGGGCGGTTGCATGGTGGTGCGGCCCTATGGGTGGGCGCTCTGGGAGCGGACCCGCGACGCGCTCGACGGCATGATCAAGGCCACCGGGCACGAGAACATGCAGTTCCCGCTGTTTATCCCGGAGTCGCTCCTCGCCAAAGAGGCCGAGCACGTCGAGGGTTTCGCCCCCGAGGTCGCCTGGGTCACCCACGGCGGCAGCAAGGAGCTGGAGGAGCGCCTGGCGGTGCGGCCGACCAGCGAGACGATCATCTGCACGCTCTACCGCGACTGGCTGCAGTCCTGGCGCGACCTCCCGGTGCTCATCAATCAGTGGTGCAACGTCGTTCGCTGGGAGAAGCGCACGCGCCTGTTCCTGCGCACCATGGAGTTCTGGTGGCAGGAGGGCCACACCTTCCACGAGACCCACGCCGAGGCCGCCGAGGAGGTCGAGCGCATGCTCGGCTGCTACCGGGCGCTGGCCGAGGACTGGCTGGCGATGGCGGTCGTCGCGGGCCGCAAGACGGAGTCGGAGAGGTTCGCCGGCGCGGAGTATACGGTCAGCATCGAAGCCATCATGTCGGACGGGCTGGCCCTGCAGTCGGGGACCTCGCACCACCTCGGCCAGAACTTCACGCGCGCCTACGACATCGCGGTGACGGGCCGGGACAACACCCTGCAGCACCCCCACCAGACGTCGTGGGGGTTGTCGACGCGGATCATCGGCGCGGTCATCATGGCCCACGGCGACGACCGCGGCCTGGTGCTGCCGCCCCGGGTGGCTCCAGTTCAGGTCATCGTCGTCCCGATCACCAGGAGCAATGATCCCGAGGGCGGCGCCGCGGTGGATGCCGCGGTGGAGCACATCGAGCGCGCGACGGCGGACACAGTAAGGCTGCGTGTCGACCGCCGCGACGGCATCCGCCCCGGGGAGAAGTACGCCCACTGGGAGCTGCGCGGCGTGCCGCTGCGCGTGGTGCTGGGCGCCAAGGACCTGGCCGACGGCAACGTGACCGTGGTGCGGCGCGTCGACGGCGCCCAGCAGGTGCTGCCGCTGGACGGGCTCGAGGCACGGCTGCCAGGGCTCCTGGACGAGGCCCAGGCCACGATCCGCGCGCGCTCTGAGGCCCTGCTGGCGGAACGCTCGCGCGAGGTGAGCGACCTCGACGGCCTCCGCCAGGCGTTCGCCACCGAGCCGGTGTTCGCCAACGCGCCCTTCTGCAACCGCCCTGAGTGCGAGGACCGCGTCAAGGCGGCGGTCCACGCGGTGACCGTGCGCTGCCTGCGCGCCGACCGCCGCGCCGAGGGCGCCCCCTGCCTCGCCTGCGGGCAGCCCGCGGAGCACATCGCGCTGATCGCCCGCGCGTACTGAGCGCCTGCGCCGGTAGGGAGCCCTAGGGCCGCCGGCGGGAACGTGGGTACACTCGCTCTCACGATGCCGGTGAGCGTGCTCCTCGACAAGGTCGCCTACCTCCCGGACGCCGACCGGGAGGTGCTGGCGCGCGCCCACAAGGTGGCGGAGCGCGCCCACGAGGGCCAGTCGCGCCTCAGCGGCGAGCCCTACATCGAGCATCCGCTGGCCGTGGCCGGGATCCTCGCCGACCTGCGCCTGGACGCCGACACCCTCTCGGCCGCGCTCCTCCACGACACCGTCGAGGATACCGACGTCCGCATCGAGGACATCGCCGAGCAGTTCGGGCCAACTGTGGCCAAGCTGGTCCAGGGAGTCACCAAGCTCGGCAAGATCCACATGCAGACCAGCGAGCAGGCGCAGGCGGAGAACATCCGCAAGATGCTGGTGGCCATGGCCGAGGACATCCGCGTGGTGCTCATCAAGCTCGGCGACCGCCTGCACAACATGAGGACCGTGCAGGTGCTGCCCCTCGAGCGCCGGCTGCGGGTCAGCCGCGAGACGCTCGACATCTACGCTCCGCTGGCCCACCGCTTGGGCATCTGGCAGATGAAGGGCGAGCTCCAGGACCTCGCCTTCGCCCAGCTCGACCCCGACAACTTCCTCACCATTCAGCACAAGGTCGCCAAGCAGCGCGAGGAGCGCGAGAGCTTCGTGCGTGACATGGGCGAGATCCTCGACCGCGAGATCGAGGAGCTGGGCATGCACGCGGAGATCTCGGGGCGCCCCAAGCACCTCTACTCGATCTGGGACAAGATGCACCGCAGCGGCAAGGAGATCGACGAGATCTACGACCTCTTCGCCATGCGCGTTCTCGTCGAGTCCATCAAGGACTGCTACGGTGTCCTGGGCGTGGTCCACTCGCTGTGGCGCCCCATACCGGGGCGTTTCAAGGACTACATCGCCATGCCCAAGGGCAACGGCTATCAGTCCCTCCACACCAGCGTGATCTCCCACACCGGGGAGCCCATCGAGGTGCAGATCCGCACCGTCGACATGCACCAGACCGCTGAGTTCGGGGTCGCTGCCCACTGGCGCTACAAGGAGAGCGACCGCCCCGATGCGAAGGTCGACGAGCGTTTCTCCTGGCTGCGCCTGCTCATGGACTGGCAGAAGGAGCTGCTCGACGCCGAGGCCTTCGTGGACACCGTCAAGGTCGACATCTTCCAGGACGAGGTCTTCGTCTTCACTCCCAAAGGGGATGTGCGCAGCCTGCCGGCGGGCAGCACCCCCGTGGACTTCGCCTACCGGGTGCACACCGAGGTGGGCCACCGCTGCATCGGGGCCAAGGTCAACGGGCGGATGGTGCCGCTCGACCGCGTGCTCGGCAATGGTGAGATCGTCGAGATCCTCACAACCAAGGGCCCGCACGGGCCCTCGCGCGACTGGCTCAACTTCGTCAAGACCAGCTCGGCCAGGGAGAAGATCCGCGGCTGGTTCAAGAAGGAGCGGCGCGAGGAGAACATCCAGAAGGGCCGCGAGCTCCTCGACAAGGAGTTCCGGCGCATGCGCCAGCTGGCGCTGGGCACCATCCGCGAGGAGCGGATGGTGGAGCTGGCCAGGGAGTTCAACTACCAGACCGTCGAAGACTTCATCGCAGCGGTGGGCTATGGCGACACCAGTGCGCGGGCGGTGGTGCTCAAGTACACCAGCCTGGAGCAGGGCCAGCCCGACGGCCACGACGGGATCGGGCCGCCGCTCACCATCCCGCTCACCGGGGCCGCCACGCCCACCGGCGAGGTCAGGGTGCGCGACGTCGGTGACGTCCTCACCACCATCGCGCGCTGCTGCAAACCGGTGGCCGGCGAGCCCATCCGCGGCTACATCACGCGTGGCAAGGGCGTGACCGTGCACCGCGCCACCTGCACCAACATCGAGCACGCCGCCGACCCCGACCGCCTCGTCGAGGTGGAGTGGGAGCGGGGTTCGCGCCAGCTCTACCCCGTGGGCATCAAGATCGAGGCCTGGGACCGCACCGGCCTCCTGCGCGACATCGCCGCGGTCATCGCGGAGTCGAAGATCAACCTCAGCGGGGCCGACGTGCAGGTCTACGACGACAAGACAGCGGTCATCTCCACGATCGTGGAGATCCAGAGCCTCACCCAGCTCAGCCGTCTCCTCGAACGGCTCGAATCCATCCGCGACGTGCACACCGTCGCCCGAGAGGCAGGCTAGCGCGGCGCGCCCCGTACACTCGGGGCCCATGCCCCCGATCGGCGCGGTGCGCGGCACCCATGACGTCCTGCCGGCGCAGGCGCGGGCCTGGGAGTGGCTGCACCAGGCCCATGACCGCATCGCCGCAAGCTTCGGCTACCAGCTGGTGCAGACGCCGATCATCGAGCACACCGAGCTGTTCGAGCGCGCCGTCGGGGCCGGGACGGACATCGTGGACAAGGAGATGTTCACCTTCATCGACCGGGGCAACCGCTCCATCACGCTGCGCCCCGAGGGCACTGCCGGAGTGGTTCGGGCCACGCTTTCCGCAGGGCTCGCGCAGCAGGCCAGGCCGCTACGGGTGCGCTACTCGGGTCCGATGTTCCGCTACGACAAGCCCCAGCGCGGCCGCTATCGGCAGTTCGAGCAGGTTGGCATTGAGTGCCTGGGTGACCGCTCCGCGCACCTGGACGCGGAGGTCATCGAGGTGGGGGTGGGGTTTCTCGCCGCGCTGGGCATCGGCGGCGTCACCGTCCAGGTCAACACCCTGGGCGACGCCGCCGACCGGGCGCGTTACCGGGAAGCGCTGGTGGCGTACTACACCCCGGTGCGCGACCAGCTCTGCGCCGACTGCCGCCGCCGCCTGCAGCAGAACCCGCTGCGCCTGCTCGACTGCAAGGCCGACTCGGCCCTGGCCGAGGCCGCGCCGCGGATCGACGGGTGGCTGTCACCCGAGTCGGCCGGCGCCTTCGCGACAGTCCTCGCCGATCTGGACGCCGCCGGCATAGAGCACATCCGCAACCACCGCCTGGTGCGCGGGCTCGACTACTACGTGCACACCGCCTTCGAGGTATGGCATCCGTCGCTGCAAGGCGCGCAGAACGCGCTCGGCGGCGGCGGCCGCTACGACGGCCTCGCTGGTGTACTCGGTTTGCCGGCGACGCCGGGGGTCGGCTACTCGTTCGGGGTCGAGCGGCTGCTCAGCGTCGCCGGGGAGCTGGGGCAGGCGCCCTCTGACAGCGACTCTGTCGACGTGGCCGTGCTCGCGCTGGGGCCCGACCAGGTCATCCCGGCCGCGGCCGTGGCCCGGCGCCTGCGGGGGGCCGGTCTGCGCACCGTGCTCGACGCCTCCGAGCGCCGTTCGGGCGCCAAGGTGCGCGCCGCGGCGGGCCTCGGCGCGATCGCCGCTGTCCTGATCGGTGAGGTGGAGGTCGCCGGCGGGAGCGCAGCGGTCCGGGATCTGCGCGCCGAGACCCAGGCCACCGTCGCCCTCACCGACCTCGAGACTGCCGTCAGGGCGGTGGTCGGGTCGACCGCGCCGGCGCCGCGATGACCGAGCGCACCCGCTGCGGCGCGCCGCGACGCGGCGACGCCGGCCGTATGGCCACGATCTTCGGCTGGGTGGACCGGCGCCGAGACCACGGCAGCCTCACCTTCCTCGACGTCCGCGACACCACCGGCATCCTCCAGGTCGTGCTCAACCAGGAGGAGGCGCCCGGGCCCCATGAAGCGGCCAAGCATGTCCGCAACGAGTGGGTCGTCCGGGTCAAGGGAACCCTGCGGGACCGCGCTGCCGGGGCTGGCAATCCCACCCTTCCCACCGGCGACGTGGAGCTTCGCGCCGAGGTGCTGGAGGTGCTCAGCGAAGCCCGGACCCCGCCCTTCGCGGTCAACGAGGAGACCACTGTCGAGGAGCGCCTGCGCCTCCAGTACCGCTACCTCGACCTGCGCCGGCCGCGACTGCAGCGCAACCTGCGCGCCCGCGCCGCCTTCATCACCGGGTTGCGCGTCGCGATGGACGGGCAGGGCTTCGTCGAGATCGAGACCCCCATGATGATCCGGGCCACCCCGGAGGGAGCGCGCGACTACCTGGTCCCGAGCCGCATCTTCCCCGGGCGGTTCTATGCGCTGCCGCAGTCGCCGCAGATCTACAAGCAGATCTGCATGGTGGGCGGGCTCGACCGCTACTACCAGATCGCCCGCTGCATGCGCGACGAGGACCTCCGCGCCGACCGCCAGCCGGAGTTCAGCCAGCTGGACGTGGAGATGTCGTTCGTCGACGAGGAAGACGTCCACGCCGCCCTCGAGCAGGCCATCAGCCACGCCTGGACCCATGCGGAGTTCCGCGGCGCCATCAAGACGCCCTTCCCCCGCCTGTCCCACGCCGACGCCGTACGGCGCTACGGCACCGACAAGCCCGACGTGCGTTTCGGCCTGGAGCTGCAGGATCTCACCGAGGTGGCGCGCGGGTGCTCCTTCAAGATCTTCGCCGACGCGGTGGCGCGGGGCGGGGTGGTCAAGGGCATCCGCGTGGAGGGAGGGGTCAGCCTGACCCGCGCCGACATCGAGGGCGAGCTCACCGACGTGGTGCGCGGGCTACGCGCCAAGGGGCTCGCCCACCTGTGGCTGCGGCCGGCCGGGTGGGAGGCGCCCATCGCCAAATTCTTCAGCGCTGGTGAGCTGGCGCGCATCGGGGCGGTCACCGGTGCTGAGCCGGGCGACTGCGTCCTCATGGTGGCCGACCGCGACGCGGTGGTCAACGCGGCGCTGGCGGCCCTGCGCGTCCACCTCGGCCGCCGGCTGCGGCTCCCCGACCCCGATGAGCTGGCCATGATCTGGGTGACCGAGTTCCCGATGTTCGACCACGACGAGGAGACGGGGACCATCTCCCCTGCGCACCATCCCTTCACGATGCCGCGAGCCGAGGACCTCCACCTCCTCGAGGGTGAGCCGCTGCGGGTGCGCAGCCGGGCCTACGACATCGTGCTCAACGGTCGCGAGATCGGCAGCGGCAGCATCCGCATCACCGACGCGGCCCTGCAGCGGCGCGTGTTCGCGGCGCTGGGGATCGACGGGGCGGCGGCGCGGCGGCGCTTCGGGTTCTTGCTGGAGGCCTTCGAGTACGGCGTGCCGCCGCATGGGGGCTTCGCTGCCGGCATCGAGCGCCTGGTCATGGAGGGACTGGGTGAGGAGAACATCCGCGAGGTGATCGCCTTTCCCAAGAACCAGCAAGCCCAGGAGGTCATGACCGACGCCCCCGCCGAGGTCGAGCCCGGCCAGCTGACCGACCTGGGGATCGCACTGCTCCAGCAGCCTCCGCGCTGAGGGCCGGCCTCCCGGCCCGGGAAAACCCGTACCATCGACCTGTCCCCGGCCGGTTGCAGCCCAACACGCGGCTGGACCAACACCGTACACATCGGGATCCCAACATCCGGTGCCCGCCCCCGAGCCCCGCGGCCGTTCCGCGGTCCGCATCGGGGAGGGGGAACGGCGTCGTGCGGGAACCCACCTGGTCCTCGGGCTTCAGCCCAGGACGGCGCGGCCGGTGCGGGGATAGTCCCTCCACGCCAGCGTCCACACCCGCCGAGATCCACCACAGTGCGTGCCAGCCCCGGCCTCGTTCTCGCCATCCTGCTGGCGCTCGTCGCGACCCAGGTCACCCGGCTGGTGATCCCAGAGCGCGGGCCCTACCTGTGGACGCTGGGGATCAGCTGCGTCGGGGTGGTGCTCGGCGAGCTGGTGGCCGGATCCGGGCATCTCGCCGGGGTGTCGGTGGGCGTACTGCACCCGGTGCTCGACCTGGCCGTGGTCGCCGCGCTGCAGGCGGCCGCGTTGCTCCTCGTGCACGGATCACCGGGCCGGGACGGCCATGGACCATGAAGCGCTTGGACCTTTCTGAGAAGCGCCCTATACTTCGCCCGTTCCCCAGCGCGGCCACGGTGTCGCCCGGTCGCCCGTCCCCGGAGGTCCCCCATGTCCTCGACTGGTCGCCTGCTGAGCCGCGCTGCCGTGGCGGGAGCGATCGCTGTCGCCGCCGCCGCCGCCGCCGCCGCCCTGCGGGCGCGCCGCACCGCCCCCGAATCCCTCGAGGAGGTCGATGATGAGGTGCGCACCGCCATCGGCCAGGGCATCGCCACCGGCGGCCACGGCGAGCCCGCCGACGAGGCGGTCCGGTGGATACCCGTCAACGGCCACGGCACCGATCGGGCCGGCGCCATCCCTATCGCGACCCTCGACGACACCCCCGCAGCCGCCTCCGCATGAGCCGCTCCGCCGGGCTCGGCGGCGGTTTCGGCAGCGCAGCGCCCGGGTATGACCAGGAGGTCGTGAAGGCCACCGCCTCGGAGTTGCGCATCCCCGCCGCGCCTGCCTACGTACTCGTCGCCAAACGGGCCGCCGCCGGCTTCGCCTACGTGGCCGGACTTGATATCGAGGCGGTGGACGATCTCTGCATCGCCGTCGCCCAGGCCTGCGAGAACGCCATCCGCTGCGCCGCTGCCGCCGGCGCCCTGCCGTCTGCGCAGATCCGACTCGGCTTCCGCGTCGAGGACCAGCGCCTGGAGGTGCAGGTGCGCAGCACCTGCGGGCGCGTCGAGGACCTCCCGCGGGGGGCCGCCCTGGAACCGGCCCCGTCGCCGGCGCGCCGCCACCCCGCGACCACCCCGCCCAGCCATGAGGTCGCCGAGGCGCTGGCACGCGACGCGGCCAATCGGGACCTCGCCCTGCGGGTGATGGGCCTCTTCGTCGACGACTGCCGCTACCGGGTCGATGAGCGCACCGGCGGGCTGCGGGTGCGGCTCACCAAGTTCCGCGTGTGACGTCGGGCCCCCGGGGCCCGCGTGCCGACGTGGTGGGCTCCGGGACAGGCCCGGGGGGACGCGCGGTGCGGACCATCCCCAAGCCCGCGCCCGACCCCAAGCGTGAGGAGACGCGGCGCCTGCTTCGCGAATACCGGACCACCCGCGACCCCGTGGTCAGGGAGCGGCTGGTCGAGCTCAACAGCGACCTGGTCCACTTCATCGCCCGTCGCTTCGCCAACCGCGGCGAGCCGCTCGAGGACATCGAGCAGGTCGGCTTCCTGGGGCTCATCCAGGCCATCGAGCGGTTCGACCCCAGCCTCGAGAACGAGTTCTCCACCTTCGCCACGCCCACCATCAGCGGCGAGATCCGCCGCCACTTCCGCGATCGCTCCTGGGCGGTGCGCGTGCCCCGCCGGCTCCAGGAGAACTACCTGCGCGTCGTGCGCAGCCGAGAGCAGCTGAGCGCCGAGCTGGGGCGCGAGCCCTCTATCGCCGAGATCGCCGACCGCGTCGGCCTGGCTGCGGACGAGGTGCTGGCAGCCCTCGAGGTCTCGCCCGCGCAGCACACCCTCAGCCTCGAGTCCACGCCCACCGGCAGTCCTGACGACGGGCGCGAGCTGGGCGAGCGGCTGGGGAGTGACGACGTCGACCTGGACCGGGTGGAGATGCGCCAGGTGATCGACCAGGTGATGGCCCATCTGACGCCGCGTGAGCGCCAGATCATGATGCTGCGGTTCGTCGAGCAGCTGCCACAGACCGAGGTCGCCAAGCGGTTGGGGATCTCGCAGATGCACGTGAGCCGGCTGCAGCGAGCCGCCATCGAGCACATGCGCAGGGAGTTCGGCGAGGCGCCCCCCGTCTGACCCATCACGGCGCCGCCAGGCAGTCGCCGACAGGGAGGCTCAACTGGGCGCTGGTACACTCCGATGGGCCTGGGGGCGGTCTCCCACGCCCGCAGGACCGATCTCACCACCAGGGTGGACGTGCGCAGCCCAGACATCCGGGAACGTTTTCTCGACTTCTTCGCCAGCCGGGGTCACCTGCGACTGCCGAGCGCGCCCCTGCTCACCCACGACGACCCCTCTGTGCTCTTCACCGTGGCCGGCATGGTGCCGCTCAAGGCCTACATCCTGGGCACCAGGCCGGCCCCGGCGCCTCGGGTGGCGTCGTGCCAGAAGTGCTTTCGCGGCTCGGGCATGCTCGACGACATCCAGGAGGTGGGCGACGTCTCCCACCTCACCTTCTTCGAGATGCTGGGCAACTGGTCGTTCGGCGACTACTTCAAGGAGGGCGCCATCGACCTCGCCTGGGAGCTGCTCACCGGCCCGTTCGACCTCGATCCGGGGCGGCTGTGGCCCAGCGTTCATCCGGGCGACGGCGAGGCCGAGCGGCTGTGGGTAGAGCGTATCGGCGTGCCCCGGGAGCGCATCAGCCGCCTGGAGGACAACTGGTGGCAGGCGGGTCCCACCGGCCCCTGCGGCTACGACAGCGAGATCTATTGGGACCACGGCCCGCCCTGCTCTTGCGGCCGCCCAGGCTGCACGCCGCAGGACGAGTGTGGCGGGGACCGCTGGACGGAGATCTGGAACCTCGTGTTCATGGAGTTCGACCAGGCTGAGGACGGCAGCCGCACGGCGCTCCCGCGGCCCACGGTCGACACCGGCATGGGCCTCGAGCGGATGAGTGCGGTGCTGCAGGGTGTGCGTAGCGTCTACCAAACGGATCTGTTCCTCGACATCGTCGCAGGCGTCGAGGCACGCGCCCCCCAGGCCGACGAGAGTCCACGCCGCCGAGCCTCCTTCAACGTGCTCGCCGACCACCTCCGGGCGGCCTGCTTCCTCATCGCCGACGGCGTGCTGCCCGGCAACGAGTCGCGGGGGTACGTGCTCCGGCGGGTGGTCAGGCGGGCTGCCATCCACGGCCGGCGGGTTGGACTCGAGGGTGGGCTGGGCGCCGGCGTGGGCGACTTGGTGAGGGTCATGGGAGCCGTCTACCCGGAGCTCGTGGAGCACCGGCCCACCATCGAGAATGTCCTGGTCACCGAAGAGGCGGCATTCGCTCGAACGCTGGCCGACGGCGCCGAGCGGCTCGACGCGCTCCTCGGCGCGGGTGACGCTCAGCTCGGGGGCGCCGAGGCCTTTCGCCTGCACGACACCTTCGGCTTTCCCATCGAGTTGACCATCGAGTTGGCCAGGGAGCGCGGCGTCGAGGTCGATCGCCGGGGCTTCGAGGCCGCCATGGAGGCCCAGCGGGAGCGCAGCCGGCGCAGCGTGGCGCGGGTCGGATTCGCCGCAGGCCCGGCGCTGCCGCCCACCACCTTCGTCGGGTACGAGACCCTGGAATGCGAAGCCGAGCTGGTCTGGGTGGGAACCGCCGGAAGCGAAGTGGTGATCGAGCCGTCGCCGTTCTATGCGGAGGCGGGCGGCCAGGTTGGGGACAAGGGTGTCCTCATCCATGATGGCGAGGCGGTGGCCGTGACCGACTGCCGCTTCCTCGCCGGCACCGAGACCCGCGTGCTCAGTCTCGCCGCCGCCCCCCCCTGGTTGCTGGCGGGGACCGCGGTGCTGGCCCGCGTCGACGCCCGGCGCCGCGCCCAGACCGCGCGCCACCACAGCGCCACCCACCTGCTGAACCAGGCCCTGCGCCAGGAGCTCGGCGACGCGGTGGTGCAGCGCGGCTCCCTGGTGGAGTGGGACCACACCACCTTCGACTTCAGCTACCCGCGGGCGCTCGGGGACGCGGAGGTGCGCCGCGTCGAGCGCCTGGTGAACGATGAGGTGCGCCGCAACCTTCGGCGCTCGGTGGCCGTTCTCCCCCTTGACGAGGCGCGCCGGACCGGGGCGGTCACCATGGCCGGCGAGCGTTACCCGGAGCAGGTCCGCGTGGTCAGCTTCGGTGACTTCAGCAAGGAGTTCTGCGGAGGCACCCACGTGGAGCGCACCGGCGACCTGGGGGCGGTGATCATCACCGGCGAGTCCAGCATCGGCCAGGGCGTCCGGCGCATCGAGATGGTCGTCGGCGAGGCCGCCGAGGCCCACTGGGAGGAGGCCGAGGCCCGCGTCCGCGGCGCCGCCCAGCAGCTCCGCGCAGCGCCCGCGGAGCTTGTCGACCGCGTCGCCGCCCTGCAGCAGCAGGTGCGCCAGCTCCACAAGGATGTCGCCGAGGCCCGCCGCCTGGCCGCCACCGGCGGCGGGCTGGGCGGCGACGTCGTGAGCGTGGGCGACCTCCAGTTCGCGGGCAGCGTCGTCGACCTCGACCGCCAGGGCGTGCTCGACGCGGGCGACGCCCTGTTCGAGCGGCTGGGGGGCGACGGCCTCGTCGTGGTGATCGGCGCAGACTACGTTCTGGCCAAGGCGGGCGGCAACGCGCGGGCGCGGGGCCTCGACGCCAGGCGCGTGCTCGACGCCGTCCAGGGCGTGGCCGGGGGCCGGGGAGGCGGCCGGCCCGACAAGGCCCAGGGAGGCATCGCGGACCCGGCCAAGCGCCAGGCCGCGCTCGCGGCCGTGCGCGCCCTGCTCAACGGCGACATCCCCACGGGCGGCAAGGCCTGATGGCCCGCCGTTCGTTCTCCCTGCTACGCCGCCGCGAGGAGTTCCACAGCCACTACACGGTCATCGACATCGGCACCGAGGTCGTCAAGGCGCTCGTGGTCAAGCGTGAGGGCGACCAGGGGATCGTCATCGGGGCCGGCCGGGTGCGCCAGGCGCTCAGCGACATGCAGGCCGGGGCGGTCGCCGACATCCAGGCGGTGATCGACAACTGTGACCGGGCTCTGACCGAGGCCGAGGACATGTGCCACATGGTCCCCGGCCAGGCGGTGATCGGGATCGCCGGCGAGCAGATCAAGGGGTTCAGCACGAGCGTCTCAGTCCCGCGTCAGCAGCCCCAGTCGCGCATCACCCAGGCCGAGGTGGCGCAGAGCCTGCAGGTGGTGCAGAGGCGCGCGCTCCGCGAGGCGGTGCGGCAGATGTCCCAGGAGCTGGGCGTGTCGGAGGTCAACGTCAAGCTGGTGCACTCGGCCATCACCAGCGTTCACGTCGACGGCTACGCCGTGAGCAATCCCCTCGACTTCCAGGGTCGGGTTCTGGACGTCTCGGTCTTCAACACCTTCGCGCCGATGACCCACGTGGGGGCGCTGCAGACTATCGCGCAGCAACTCGACCTTGAGCTGCTGGCCACAGTCGCCGAGCCCTACGCCATGGCCCGCGCCTGCGCCAGCGACGAGGTGTACGAATTCGGCGGGATCCTCGTCGACGTGGGCGGCGGCACGACCGACATCGCCCTCGTGCGCAACGGGGGGATCGAGGCCACGCGCATGTTCGCGCTCGGCGGCCGGGCCTTCACGCGGCGCGTCGCCGCAGATCTCGAGATGACCCTGGAGGAGGCGGAGCAGTTCAAGATCGCCCACGGGGAGGGCCGGCTGCCGGCCGATCAGGCCGCGCTGGCCCACAACGCCGTCACCCCCAACGCCGAGGTGCTCGCCCAGGGCGTGGCGCTCGCGCTCGAGGAGATGGCCCAGGGCGAGATGCTCCCGCCGAGCATCTATCTGGGCGGGGGCGGAGCCGCCCTGCCGGAGATCAGCCAGCAGCTCGACCTGCTGGAGTGGACCGAGTACCTGCCCTTCGGCCGTCATCCTTCGGTGCGCACGCTGACCCCCGCCGACATCCGGGGCCTCCACGACTCCACCGGGCTGCTGACGGGCTGCCAGGACGTCACCCCGATGGCGCTGGCCCACCACGCCATCTCCCTCGACGACGAGCAGGCGCAGCCCCTCGGGGACATGATGCGCCGGATCATGAAGGCGATGAAGGTGTGACCCAGATGGCGCAGATGATCTACGTCGAACCGGGCGAGGAGATCACCGACCTCGTCGAACGGGTGCGCGGCACCGGGACCGATGGCGACCTGGTCTTCGTGCTGCCCAACGGGTCGCGAGTGCTGCAGAGCGAGCTCAACCTGCGGCTGCTCCAGCAGTACGCCCGCTCGTTCATGAAGTCGGCCGCCATCGTCAGCGGCGACGCGCGCACGCAGCAGCTGGCCGTCGACAACGGGCTGCCGGTCTTCGCCTCGGTTGCCGCGTATGAGCGTGGCGTCGAGGCCGTGGCCGCCGCGGCCGGCGTGGGCGCCGGGGTGGCGGCGGGGGCCGTGGCCCTCGCCGGCGCGGCGCCGGCCTCGGCGCCTGGAAGCGGTGCGGCGCCGCCCCCGGTCACGCCCCGAGCGGCCCCGCCCCGCCCCCACGGGCGGGGGGCGGGGGCGCGCGGACCCGGCGTGTACGTGGCCGCCGCCGCGCTGTTCCTGATCGGCGTCCTGGTGCTCTTCCTGGTGGCTCCCACGGCCAAGGTGACCATCGTGCTCCAGGCGACCCCGGTCAAGGAGGACAACCTGACCATCCAGGGCACCCCCGACCCGAACGTGGCGACGCAGGCCGACCGCGTCCTCACGGTGGTCACCAGCTCCGACGCCACCGGCACGTTCGATTTCAAGGCCACCGGCACCAAGACCATCGCCGCCGCCGCAAGCCAGTCGGCCGTGCAGTTCAGCACCCGGTTCAGCAGTCCCTTCTGCCTGCACATCGTCAAGGGAACCGTGCTCGCGCAGAGCGGATCGCTCAGCTGGGCGGCCACGGCAAGTCCGCCGAACGACGCTGCCTGCCCCGGTGACAGCGGGGTCTTCGTGCCCGCGTCGAGCAACGGCCAGTTCGGCCCCGCCAGCAAGGTCATCGCGGTCACCGCTTCGACGGCGGGGGCGGCGGGCAACGCCGGCGCCGGCGCCATCAACCAGGTCGACGCCGGGATCAACGGCTGCAACCCCAGCAACTATCCGGGCGGCGGCGCCCCAGCCTGCGCCCCCAGCGACTTCGCCGTCACCAACCCGGGCGCCGCCAGCGGGGGCGTCGACGCCCAGACCCTCACCGTCGCCGGCCCCCCCGACGTCGCCGCGTACAAGCAGAGCCTCGACACCACCACCAAGACGCTGTCGGACCAGGTCAAACAGGCGATGCAGGCGAAGGTCCCGGGCAAGGTCTTCGCCATCGACCCCACCCACTCGGGGCTGACCATCACCACCGAGTCCAGCCCGCCGTCGCCCAACCCCGGCGATCAGGCTCCGCCCGACCAGCAGGTGACCGTCACCGTCCACGGCACCGCCGCCATGTACGACCCCGCCGACGTCAAGGGCCGGCTCGAGGACAGGCTGCGCGCCGACGTGAGCCAGGCGCAGAGTGGCGCAGTTCTCGACGACAAGAGCAAGGTCATAGGTCAGCCGGTGGTGCAGCAGGCGGGTGACGACGGCATCGTGGTCTTCAGCATCAGCGGCAGCGGCTATGCCACCCCCCAGGTGGACACCGAGAAGCTGAAGAGCAGCTTCACCGGGAAGACCAAGAGCGCGGTGACCAAGGCGGTCACGGACCAGTACGGGGCCGCGGTCCAGGGGGTGCAGATCTCCCAGGCGATCCCCTTCTTCGTGCTGCCCTTCTTCTCGTCGCGCATCACGGTGAGCATCTGTGTCCGCTCGCCCAACCAGGCGTGCTGAGCGGAGTGGTGCTCGGGCTCGACGCTGGGACCGTGCGCGTGGGCCTGGCGGCCTCGGATCCCACGGGCACGCTCGCCAGCCCGGTCGCCGTCCTCGAGCGGCGCCATGGGGGGCGCCTCTGGGAGCGGCTGCGCGACGAGGCGCGACAGCGCGGCGCGGTGGGGATCGTCGTGGGCCTGCCGCTGCGGATGGACGGCGTCGAGGGGACGGCGGCGGCGGCGGCCCGCGCTCTGGCCGAGGAGGCCAGGGAGCAGACCGGTCTGCCGGTCGAGCTCTGGGACGAGCGGCTCAGCAGCGTCGAGGCGGAGCGCGCCCTGCTGGCTGCGGGCGTGCGCCGCCGCCGGCGCCGGGAGCGTATCGACGCCGTGGCCGCAGCGGTGGTGCTGCAGGCGTGGCTGGACGCCCGGCGCGGCGGGGCGCAGCGATGAGCTGGGAGCCCAGGGGTGGCCCCGTCGCCGAGCTGGAGAGACCGGCCGCCGAGCCGCGGCCGCGCAGCCGGCGCGGTTGCAGCCTGGGGCTGGCGTTCGTGCTTGTCGCGGCGCTCATGGTGGCGGCGGGCGCTGGACTGTTCGTCTATGGGCGGCATCAGCTCGATGCGCCTGCCCCCGACAACAGCCACTCCGTCACACTGATCGTCAGGCCGGGGGAATCGGTCGGCGACGTCAACGACCAGCTCGCCGCCGACGGGTTGATCCGTTCGAAGTTCTGGTTCTCGCTCTATGAGCGCTATCGCGGCCTCAACGACGTCCAACCGGGCAGCTACACGCTCGACAGCGGCATGTCGGCGTCGAGGATCGTCGGGTTCCTGCAGGCCACTCCCGAGGCGCGTATGGCCCAGCTCACCTTCCCCGAGGGTCTCACCGCCAGGCAGATGGCGGACGTGGTCGGCAAGGCGGGGCTGGGGGTGACCGCCCAGCAGTACATGGACGAGGTCACCAAGGGACGGTTCACCGCCCCCTTCCTGGCGCACCGGCCGCCCGGAGCCGGGCTCGAGGGCTTCCTTTTCCCGGACACCTACTCGGTCACTGTCGGCGCGACCGCGCACGACATCGTGCAGATGCAGCTGGACGACTTCGCCGCCAAGGCAGCTCCGCTGCTCGCCCAGATGCCCGCCTCGCAGACCGACTACCAGGTGGTGACCGTCGCCTCGATCGTCGAGCGCGAAGCGCGTTTCCCCGAGGACCGCGGGCTGGTGGCCTCGGTCATCGACAACCGCCTGGCGGCAGGGATGCTCCTGGAGGTCGACGCCACCGTGACCTACGGCCTCGGCCACAGCTCGGGCGAGCCCAGCGCCGCCGAGTTCAAGCAGGACACGCCCTACAACACCTACCTCCACCCCGGGCTCCCCCCCACGCCGATCTCCAACCCCGGCGTGGCGGCGATCACCGCCGCCGCCCAGCCCACCCCGAGCGCCTACCTCTACTACGTTTCAGACGGATGTGGCCACAATCACTACGCCGTGACCGCGGCCGAGCATGCGCAGAACGTCAGGACCTACGTGGGGGCGCCCTGCGCGGCTTAGCGCGGGTTGGATGGAGCCGCGACGGACGTGAGCCTGCGGCTGTGGCTGCTGGGTGAGGGCATCGCCGGCTCGCCCAGCCCGGCGATGCAGGACGCTGCCCTGGCGGCGGCCGGTATCGAGGGAGGCTACGAGCTCCGGGAGTGCACGCGCGACGGGCTCGCAGCCGCCCTGGCGGCGCTCCGCCGCGGGGAGGCCCAGGGCGCCAACGTCACCACCCCGCACAAGCACGCCGCCGCCTCTGCGTGCGACCGCCTCGAGGGTGACGCTCGGCGTCTTGGCGCGGTTAACACCCTGATCGTCGAGGGCGGTGACCTGGTCGGCGTCAACACCGACGCGCGCGGGCTCGAGCTTGCCCTGGCCGAGGAGGGGATCGCCCCGCTCGCCGGGCCCGCGGTGGTCCTCGGCGCCGGGGGAGCGGCCGCGGCGGCCGTGTTGGGACTGCTCCGCGTTGGCTCGGCGTCGGTGACGATCGCGGCGCGGCGCTCCGATCGGGCGGCGGCGCTGGCGGCACGGTTCGATGCGCGGGTGGGTGCGCTGGCCCTCGACGACCCCGGGATTGCCGGCCGGCTCGGCGCGGCGGCGCTGGTCCTCAATGCCACCCCCGCGGGTCTGCCGGCGCTCCCCGTCGATCCCGATCGGCTGGGGGCGGCGGCCGTCGTCGTCGACCTGCGCTATCGTCCCCGCCCCGTGGACCTCGTGGCCGCCACCCGCGCCTCGGGGCGCCAGGCCGTCGATGGGACGAGCATGCTCCTGCATCAGGGCATGCTCGCCTTCGAGCGCTGGACGCAGCGCCGGCCCCCGCTCGAAGCCGCCCGCCGGGCCTTGCTCGCGGCTCTCGGCGACCCGGGGTGAGCGCCCTTCTCACCGGGGCCGCCGCGCTTGCGGGGGCGGCGGTGGGCTACGGCTGCGGAGCCCTCGGGGTCTACTTCGAGCGCGTGGAGCGGCTCGAGGCCGAGGAGATCGCCGAGCGCGACGAGTTCCTCGAGGACCAGCGCCGCCAGGCCGCCCGCACCACGGAGGAGGGCGGCCCCGTCCCGCCCGGTGTCGAGTGGCGGGGCGAGCGCTATGGCTTCACGTGGCTGGAGCGGGTCGTCGCGCCGGCGCTGGGCGCGCTCGGCTTCGCCGCCTTTGCGGCCCACGACGGCATCTCCCTGGAGCTCGGCATCCACCTCCTGTGGGTGAGCGTGTTTCTGCATATCACGATCTTCGATCTCAAGCACCGGCTCATCCTCAACCGCGTCACCTACGTGGCCATCCCGGTGGCCATCGGGCTGGCCCCCTTGACGCCGGGGTTGACGCTGCGCAACGCCGTCGTCGGGGCCGGGCTCGTCTACCTCTTCTTCATGCTGCAGAGCCTGCTCCTCGGGGGCAGCGTGCTGGGCATGGGAGACGCCAAGCTGGGCGCGATCGTGGGCGCCGTCACGGGGATCGGCACCGACCTCGACCATCTGGGGGCGGTCTACGCCCTCATC
Source organism: Candidatus Dormiibacterota bacterium (assembly GCA_036521675.1). Classification (GTDB taxonomy): domain Bacteria; phylum Chloroflexota; class Dormibacteria; order Aeolococcales; family Aeolococcaceae; genus DATDHG01. Next base: position 23,286 of record DATDHG010000047.1, on the reverse strand, counting down.
GCCGCGGCGCTGAGCGCGGGGGTGGTGGCCCTAATCCTGCTGGCCACCCGAGTTCGGGGCCTTCGTGACCCGATACCCTATGGGCCGTTCCTGTGCGCCGGCGCGGCGCTCATCATGTATCACGGTCCGGCCGGTCCCTAGGCGGGTGTCAGCCTCTCGGCCGGCCGTGGGAGGACGAGATGGCGAGGGCCCTGCTGGCGGGTGAGACGGCGATCCGCACCGCGCGGCAGCACTGGTACGTGTTCCTGCCGCCCCTGGCCGTTTCTCTGCTCGTCCTGGGGGTGGCGGGGTCGATCGTCGCGGTGTCGCCGGGCGACGTCGGCGGCCACAGCCTGAATCTCCCCAAGGAGGTGATCGCGCTCGTCGCGGTGCTCTTCGTGGCCGCCGTGCTCACGCTGCGCTACCTGCGCTGGCGCTACACCACCTTCACGCTCACCGACCGTCGGGTGGTGGTGAGTCGCGGGGTGCTCTCTCGTTTCACCAAGTCCATCGCGCTGGACCGCGTCCAGGACGTTCGCGTCACCCAGGGGCTGCTGGCCCGTGTGTTCCAGGCGGGCACCGTCGAGATCGAGTCCGCGGGGCGGGACGGAGCCGACATGCTGCGCCACATCCTCGACCCGGTCGGGTTCAGCGACGCCCTCCAGCTCCAGGCTCAGGGGATGCGGACCGGCCAGGCGACGGTCGCCTGGGCGCCGGTCGCCGGGCCTCCGGGGGCCCCTCCCGCCGGCTACGCCCCGCCCGGCGCGGGCCCGGGGTACACCCCGCCGCCGCCGGGCTACAACCCCCCGTCCGGCGGGTTGACCGGGTGAGCCTGGCGCAGGTGATGACGACCACGCCGGTGGACACTCGCGCGGCGCAACGCATCGCCCTGGTCGGCCTGCCCGGGAGCGGCAAGTCGAGCGTGGCCCGGACCCTGGCGCAGCGCCGGGGGTGGCGGCTCGCAGACCTCGACGCGACCGTCGCGGCGCGCAGCGGGCAGTCGCTGAGCGCGGTGTTCGCGACCGAGGGTGAGGCGGGCTTCCGCCGCCGCGAGGTGGAGGCGCTCGAGGAAGCGCTGGCCGCGGAGGGCCCCGTGGTGGTCGCCTGTGGCGGCGGCATCGTCGGTACCGCAGCGGCGCGCCGTCGCCTCGCCGCGGCGTGCACGGTGGTGTGGCTGGACGGCAGCGACGGCGAGCTGCTCGCCCGCCTGGGCGCAGCCGGTGACCGTCCGCTGCTCGCCGATGACCCACCGTCCCGCCTCGCCGCCTTGCGCGCCGCCCGGCAGCCGCTCTACGCCAAGGTCGCCCAGCTGCGCGTCGATGTGGGCGGGGGCGACGTGGAGGACATCGCCGACCGGGTCGAGGACGCCGTGGCAGGAGTGCGCCTGCCGCCCGACGGCGACCCCGCGGCGCCACCCGACCCCGGCGCGGGGGAAGGCGTGCGAGTCGAGCTCGGGGAGCGGTCCTACCCCGTGCTGATCGGGGCCGGATGCATCGCCGACCTCGCCGGGCTGCTGCCCCCGGAGAGCCGGCGCGTCGCGGTGGTCACCGACCGCGCCGTGCTGGGCACGGGGCGCCGGGTCCTGGCCGGCGTGCGCGGCACGGGTCGCTACGGCCGCATCGTGGCTTTGCGCGGCGGCGAACGGCTCAAGACCTGGGCCCGCGCCGGCCGGCTGGTCACCGAGCTGGCCCGCCTGCGCCTGGAGCGGGGCGACTGCGTGGTCGCGGTCGGCGGCGGCACCGTGGGCGACGTCGCCGGGTTCGCCGCGGCCACCTACCTGCGCGGCATCGCCGTGGTGCACGTGCCCACCACCCTGATGGCGATGGTGGACAGCGCCGTCGGCGGCAAGACCGGGGTCAACCTGCCCCGTGGCAAGAACCTCGCCGGCGCCTTCTGGCAGCCGCGCGCGGTGGTGTGCGACCTCGACGTGCTCCGCACCCTCGGGGAGCGAGCCCATCGGGCGGCCTTCGCGGAGATCGTCAAGTACGCCATGGTCCTCGACGACGACGCGCTGCGGGCCCTTCTGGAGGACCGGCTCGATGCACTGATGGCCCGCGATCCGGCCGCGCTCGCGGCGGTGGTGCAGAGCTGCTGCAACCTCAAGGCCGCGGTGGTGGGGGAGGACGAGCGCGACGCGGGGCGGCGCGCCATCCTCAACTACGGGCACACTGTCGGGCACGCCCTGGAGGCGGTCGCCGGCTTCGAGCGCCTGCTCCACGGCGAGGCCGTCGCGGTGGGCATGCGGGTGGCCGGGAGGCTGAGCGTTGTGGCCAGAGGCTGCCCGAACTCCGACATCCAGTGGCAGGACGGGCGCCTGCGTCGCTGCGGGTTGGGGGAGGTCGCGGGCATCGACCCGGAGGCTGTGCTCGAGCGCACCCATGGTGACAAGAAGGCAAGGGAGGGCGCCGTCCGCTGGGTGCTGCTGGAGCGCCGCGGCGCCGCCACCCCGGGGCACGTGCTGGCCGACGAGGTCGTGCGCAGCGTCGTCGGCGAGGTCCTGGGGCCATGACGCGTGTCCTGGTGCTCAACGGCCCCAACCTCGGCAGCCTGGGCAGGCGGGAGCCGGACATCTATGGGACCGCCTCCCTGGCCGACGTGGAACGAACCCTGCTCGCCCGCGCCAACGAGCTCGGCGTCGAGCTGCGCTGTGAACAGAGCAACCACGAGGGCCGGCTGCTCGACCTGCTCGAGGAGGAGGCGGGCCGTGCCCAGGGGGTGGTCGTCAACCCGGGCGCCCTCAGTCACACCAGCATCGCGCTGCTCGACGCCATGCGCGCCTTTCCGGGGCCGGTGGTCGAGGTCCACATCAGCAACATCCATGCGCGCGAGCCCTTCCGAGCGCGCTCGCGCACGGGCGCCGGGGCGCGGGGGGTGGTCACCGGGCTGGGGGTGTACGGCTACGCTCTCGCGCTCGAGGCGGTGACGCGGCTCATCGCCGCCGAGCAGGAGGAGCCCAGCGCATGATCGACGCCGGCGACCTGCGCGCGGGCACCACCGTCGAGCGCGACGGCGAGCTGCTTCAGGTGCTGAGCTTCGACCACATCAAGATGGGGCGGGGCACCGCGATCGTGCGCACCAAGTTCCGCAACCTGAACAGCGGCGCGGTCACCGAGGAGACCTTCCGCCCTGAGGAGAGGTTCCAGCGCGCTCGCATCGAACGCCGCGAGGGCCAGTACCTCTACGCCGACGGCGACCATTACGTGGTCATGGACAGTTCCACCTACGAGCAGCACACCGTCGGCGAGGCGGTGATGGGGGAGGTGCTGCGCTGGCTGAAGGACGGCGAGGTGCTTTACCTGATGATGTATGACGGCCGCGTGATCGGTGTCGAGCTGCCCATCGCGGTCGAGCTCGAGGTGACCTACACGGAACCCGGATTCGCGGGAGATACCGCCACAGGTGGCACGAAGCCGGCCACCGTCGAGACCGGCGCCAGCGTCGACGTCCCCCTTTTCGTCGAGACCGGGGAGATCATCCGCGTGGACACCCGGACGGGCCGTTACATGGAGCGCGTGCGATGACCGACACCGCCATCCCCGACCAGCTCGACATCCCCGGCGACGACGGCCGCCAGCGGCTGGGCGCCACCCGTGTGGCCAACGAGGTGGTCGCGCAGATCGCTGCGCTGACCGCGCTGGAGGTCGGCGGGGTGCACGCCATGTACCACGCCAGCGGCAACCAGGGCCAGCTGGACCGCATCCTGCGCCGCTCCGGCGCCCATCGCGGCGTCCGGGTGGAGCTGAGGGACGACGACAGCCTGGGGCTCGACCTCTACGTGGTCATGGAGGCCGGGACCGACCTGCCGCGGATGGGGGCCGAGGTGCAGCGCAAGGTGGCCGACGCCATCGATCGCATGCTGGGCCTGGGGCTGCACGAGGTCAACGTCTTCGTCAGCGAGGTCGCCTTCAGTTGACGTGCGGCCCCCGCCGGCGGGAGGGCGGCGCCGGCCGTCGCCATCGGGGGCGCGAGCTGGCGCTGCGCGTCCTCTTCGAGCTCGAGGGCACGCAGCGCGATGCCGAGGAGGCGCTTCTCTACCAGGCGGAGGACCTGGGAGCGACCCGCGACGTCGTCGACCACGCCCGCGCGCTGGTGACGGGCACACTGGCCGCCGGCGCCGCGGTCGATTCCGCCATCGGCGGCGCCAGCGACAACTGGCGTCTCGAGGAGATCGGCAAGGTGGAGCGCGCGGTGCTGCGGCTCGGTGCGTACGAGCTGCTGTATGTGCCCGACATCCCCGTGGGCGTGGCCATCGACGAGGCCATCGAGCTGGTCCGCACCTACGCCGGCAGCGAGGCCGCTCCCTTCGTCAACGGAGTGCTCGGGCACATCGCCACCGGGGCCGCCAGCGCGGTCCGCAACGGCCACCGATGACGGCAGCCCGGGTCCCGTTCACCGTGTCCGAGCTCACCGGCGTGGTGCGCGGCGCTCTGGCCGCGGCCCCCGCACTGGAGGACGTGCTCGTCGAGGGAGAGCTCAGCAATCTGCGCAATCCCGGCAGCGGACACCTCTACTTCACGCTCAAGGACGCCCTCGCCCAGCTGCGCTGCGTCTGCTTTCGGAGCAACGCGGTGCGCATCCCGTTTCACCCCGAGGCCGGGATGACGGTGATCGCGCGTGGCCACGTCGAGGTGTACGATGCCGAGGGCAGCTACCAGCTCTACGTGGACGGCCTGGAGCCGGCCGGCATCGGCGCCATCGCGCTGGCGGTGGAGCAGCGCAAGCGGCGCCTGGCCGCCGAGGGCGTCTTCGACGTCGCCGCCAAGCGGGCGCTTCCCTTGCTCCCGCGACGGGTTGCGGTGGTGACGTCGTCGACGGGCGCGGCGGTGCGTGACGTGGTCACTGTGGCGCGCCGGCGCGCTCGCGCGGTGGGGGTGGTTGTGGTGCCTACCCCCGTGCAGGGCGAGGGCGCCGAGGCCTCGATCGTGCGCGCCCTCCGCGCGGCGGAGCGGCTGCCCGGGGTGGAGGTCATCCTGCTCGTGCGGGGCGGTGGGTCCTTCGAGGACCTGGCCGCCTTCCAGTCGGAGGACGTCGCGCGGGCGATCCGCACGGTGCGGGTGCCGGTGGTGACCGGCATCGGGCACGAGACGGACACGACAATCGCCGACCTGGCGGCCGACCGGCGCGGGGCCACGCCGTCAAACGCGGCCGAGATCGCCGTCCCGGATCTCGGGGCGCTGCGGGAGGAGCTGCTGGCGCGTGACCAGCGGTTGCGCAGCGGCCTGCGGGCGGAGCTGGCCGCGCAGCGTCGCGCCCTGGCGGGCCTCGAGGACCGCCTGGCCGCGGTGTCGCCGTCGCGGCGGCTGCCCGCGCTCCGCCAGCGGCTCGACGGCCGGATGGCCGCGCTGCGAGCCGCCGCGCTCGCCGAGGTGGGCCAGAAGCGGCGCCGTCTCGACGCCGCCACCGCCGCGCTGCGCCTGGCGTCCCCGCAGCGGCGCCTCCCCGGCGAGCGCGAGGCCTTGCGCCGCCGGCGCGGCGACCTCGGCGCAGCTGCCGCGCGGGTGCTCGCCGCGCGCCGCGCCCGCCTCGACACCGCCGCGGCCCGGCTCGAGGCGCTCTCGCCGCAGCGGGTGCTCGAGCGCGGATTCTCCATCACCATGGACGCGGGCGGGGCCGTGCTCCGCCGCGCCGCCGGCGCCGCTGCGGGCGACCTGCTCACCACCCGCCTCGCCGACGGCGAGCTGCGCAGCCGGGTGGTGCAATCCTGACCGATCTCGACGGCGGTCGCGAACGTATGTACGATGTTGACGCCGGGCCCGATGCCAGGCGGTGGAGTCAGCCATGAGCACGACCAGCGACGTCGAAACCCTCAGCTACGAGCAGGCGCTCGCGGAGCTCGACCTGCTCATCGCTCAGCTCGAGCGTGGCGACATCAATCTCAACGACGCGATCAACGCCTATCAGCGCGGCTCCCAGCTCGCGCAGCGGTGTGCGGCCCTGCTCGACAGCACCGAGGCGGCGGTCACCCAGCTGGTGGTGGGCGCCCAGGGGACTGTCGAGGAGCGGCCCTTCTCGGCCGGGGGTGGCGCGGCCGGGGCGGCCTCCGGGGCTGCCGTCCGCCCGGCGCGCGCCACCGCACCCCCCGTGGCCCCGCCCCCGCCGACCGCGCCGCTGCGGGCCCGCGGCGCCCAGCGACCTCAACCCGCTGCCTCGGAAGCCGGCGCGCCAGCGGCTCCCGGGCTCTTCGGGGGCCTGGAGCCGGGCCCCGCGCCGCCCCCTTCCGACGAGGCCGCCGAGTTCGACCTCGACGACATCCCCTTCTGAGACGCCGGCGCCGTGCCCGACCTCGCCGAACCGCCTGTGGGCACCGCGCATGCGCCTGACGGGGAGGTGGTCATGACCACACCGGCCAGAGGGCAGCGCCTGGACCTCGCCATGGTGGAGCGGGGGCTGGCATCCTCGCGCGAGCGCGCCCAGGCGCTCATCGCCGCCGGCCTGGTGCGACTTGGGGAGGCCCCCGCGCGCAGCGCCGCGCAGCGGATCAGCGATGCTGTGGCGGTGGTGGTGACCGGTCGCGACCACCCCTGGGCCAGCCGGGGAGGGATCAAGCTGGCCGCAGCCCTCGAAGGGTTCGGCGTTGACGTGGGGGGGAGGACCTGCCTCGACGCGGGCGCCTCCACCGGCGGCTTCACCGACGTGCTTCTGAGCCGGGGCGCCGCCATGGTCTACGCCGTTGACGTCGGCTATGGCCAGCTGGTCCAGCGCCTGGCGACCGACCGGCGGGTGCGGGTGCTCGACCGCACCAATCTTCGTAGCCTGCGTTCGCTCCCCGGGGAGCCGCCCGCGCTCACCACGCTCGACCTGTCCTTCATCTCGTTGCGCCTGGTGCTCCCCCGAGTGGCCGCGCTGGCCGCGGCGGGCGGGGAGGTGATCGCCCTGGTCAAGCCGCAGTTCGAGCTCGGGCGCGATCAGGTGGGGCGGAACGGGATCGTCCGTGACCCCGCTGCCGGGGAGGCGGCTGCCACCGCCCTGTTGGCATGGGCGGGCGCAGAGCTGGGGGCGGGTGGGAGCGGACCGCTCGCTTCGCCCATCACCGGTCAGAAGGGCAACCGGGAGTGGCTGATCCATCTGACCCTGAAGGGGGCCGCCCGGTGAATGCCCCCAGCGTCGGCTTCCTGCTCCACCCTCGGGAGAGCGAGGCGGCGCTCGCCGAGGCGCTGACGGTCGTGGAGGCCCACGAGCTGGTGGCCTGGGTCGCCTGCCAGAACCCCGAGCAGGTTCTCGGGGAGCGCCTCGGGGGTTGCCGGCTGCTGGTGACCGTCGGCGGCGACGGGACGTTCCTGCTCGGCGCTCGGCTGGCAGGCCCACGCGGGGTCCCCGTGCTCGGCGCCAACCGCGGCCAGCTCGGCTTCCTCACGGACATCGAGGTGAGTGCCCTGCCAGCGGCGCTGCGCGCCTTCCTGGACGGTCGGGCGCACAGTCACCGCCGTTCCCTCCTCGAGCTGAGCGTGCCCGGAGACGATCCCGCGGGCCCGCTTCAGGCGCACGCCCATGCCCTCAACGAGGTCGTCGTGAGGTCGGTCGGGACCAACCTGGCGCGCCTGCGCGTCGATGCCGACGGCGAGCTGCTCGGCGAGTTCGACGCCGATGGCGTGATCGTCGCCACCGCCACCGGCTCCACCGCATACGCGCTCAGCGCCGGGGGCCCGCCGGTCGATCCGCGCGTGCGCGCGGTCACAGTCGTGCCCCTCGCCGCCTTCGCCGTGCTCACCAGGGCAGTGGTCCTCCCGGAGGTGACCAGCCTGGCCGTGACCCTGGTCCACGGCCGCGCTTACGCGATCGCGGACGGCTACCTCGAGGTGGCGCTTCGCGCGGGCATGCGTGTGATGATCGACCCCGGACCCGAGTTGGAGGTGGTGCACCTGCAGGAGTCGCCGAGTTTCCTGCGCCGGCTGCGCGAGAAGATGCGGCTCGGCACCCCGCTGAAGCAGCCCGGCGGCGACCCCACTGGGGCGGAGCCGCCCACGGCGCCTGGCCCGGAGTCGACGGCTCCGCGCGGGGACGCTTAGGAGCCCGTCTCGGTAATGCACGCGACCGCTGCATCCACCCGGACTCGCCGATCTCGGCGTCGGCTTCTGCGCGCCTCGGTCACGGATCTATTGATCCACTCCCAGCGGTGCTCGTGCACCTCCTTGACCTCGTCGGCCCGGCCGGCGCATCAGCCGCGGCGTACCGAGACGGGCTCCTAGATGGCGCTGGTCGAGCTGCGCGCGTGCAACCTGGCGCTCCTGGGCGCCGTCATGGTCACGCCCGGCCCGGCGCTCACCGCGGTCACGGGCGAGACCGGGTCCGGCAAGACGCTGTGCATCACCGCGCTGCGCCTGGCGCTTGGCGCCGCCAGGATCGAGGCAGAGCTGATCCGCGCCGGCGCGAACACGGGGACGGCGACCGCCGTCTTCGACGAGGTCCCTGGCGCCGCCCGGTCGTTGCTGGAGGCGCACGGCATTCCCGACGACGAGCTGCTCACGCTCTGCCGTGAGGTCTCACGCAGCGGCCGCGGCACCAGCCGCGTCAACGGCGCGCTGGTCTCCACGGCGACGCTGCGCGCCATCGGCGAAACGCTGATCGAGGTCACTGCGCAGGGCGAGAGCCAGCGCCTGCTCCGGCCGGCGCGGCAGCGCGCCCTGCTCGACGCTTTCGGCGGCGAGCCGATCACCCTGTCCCGAACCGCGGTCGCCTCGGCGGTGCTGGGCTGGCGCGAGGCTGACGCCGCGCGCGCCCAGGCCATCGGCGCGGCCGCCGCCACCGCCGCCGAGCTGGCTGAGGCTCGGGCGCTCGCCGCAGACCTGCGTCCACTGAGGCTTCGCGCCGGCGAGGACTCCGAGCTCGCGGCTGAGTGCCGGCGGCTGCGGGCGGCGGCGGCGCTCCAGGCGGCGATGGAGGGCGTCCACCACGCCTGTGGGGGCGGCGACGAGGCGCTCGGCGCCGCCGACACCCTGGCTGCGGCCCGCGCCGCGGGCGGCCCGATCATGGGGGTCGACGCCGCTGTGGACCTGGTCCTTGACGGATGCGCCGCGGCCGTGGAGGAGCTCCGCGACCTCGCCGCCCGGGCGCGCGGCGTGGCCGCGGGCATCGAGGTGGACGCCTGCCGGCTCGGCGAGTTGGAGGAGCGACTCGACCTCCTGGAGCGCGTTCGGCGCCGCTTCGGGGGCTCCCTTGAGGCGGCGATAGCGGCCCTGGATGCCGCGGAGCGGACGCTCGCCGCCGCCGAGGCCGGAGGTGGCTCCATCGCCGCCGCCACGGCGGCGCGAGACGCCCGCCGCCTCGAGGCGGGCGAGGCCGCGGCGCGGCTCTCGGGGCTGCGGGTCGCGGCCGCCAGGCGTCTGGAGCGGACCGTGACCGAGGAACTGCGCAGGCTGCGCCTGCCCAAAGCCCGCTTCCGAGTCGTGCTGGGGCGCCGTCCGGACCCGGCCGGGGTGACCATCGACGGTGAGGCCGTGACCTGCTCCCCCGAGGGCGTCGACGCGGTCGACTTCCGCTTCGCCGCCTCCGCCGACGGCGTCCCGCTGCCGCTTGATGAGGGCGTGTCCGGAGGTGAGCTCTCCCGAGTGGCCCTGGCCCTGCGCGCGGTCACAGCCCTGGTTGACGAGTGTCCGACTCTCGTGCTCGACGAGATCGACACCGGGCTGGGCGGCGAGACCGCGGCGCGGGTGGGGGAGGCCCTGGCGTCCATCGGGCGGACGCGCCAGGTCCTGGTGGTGACCCACCGCGCCGAGATCGCGGCCCGGGCCGCGCACCATGTGCTGCTCTCCCGCCGCGAGGGCGCCGGGGGCGCCGAGGCGGTCGCCACGAGCCTCACCGAAGCGGGGCGTCCTGACGAGATCGCCCGGCTGATGTCCGGCCGGATCACGGCTGCGGCGATCGCCCGGGCGACCGAGCTTCTCGCCGAGGGGGGGCAGGTCGACGCGGGCGAGCGCCTCCCTACCATGGGCCGTCGATGACCGCACCCGGCAACCACGCGGCACAGTCCAGCCAGATGGCCCCAGGGGCGGCCCCCGCGGCTGCGCCCCTGCTCGCCGACGGCCAGGCCGAGATCCGCTTCCCGGTCAGCGTCGAGGGCTTCACCGGCACCCTCGATGAGCTGGTGGCCCGCGCGCAGAGGGGCGAGATCGACCTCGCCTCCATCCCTGTCGCCGAGATCACCAGTGGGTTCACTGAGCAGCTCTCGTCCCCCACGCCACCCGACGCTCGCACCGTCGCCGAGTTCCTCAACCTCGCCTCGCGGCTGCTGGCTCTCAAGGCCAACCGGCTCCTTCCGGAGGGGTCGCTGGAGGTGACCAACGAGGAGGCGGGCGACGAGGCCGGGGTCTTCGACGATCCCGGGGAGCGGCTTGCCGAATACCGCCTCTTCCGGGCCGCCGCCGAGGCCCTGCTGGCCGAGGCCGCCGACCAGGGGATGCGCAGCTTCCTGGGCATGGTGGCCGCCGAGGTGATCCCGAGCGAGCGGCTGTCCATCCCCCCGGAGCGTCTCGCGGCGGCCCTGCGGCAGGTGCTCGAAAGGATCGCCGAGGCCGAACCCCTGCCGCTGGACCTGGTCACCTTCTCGGTTCCGGACAAGGTCGCCGGGCTGCGCGAGCTGCTGGGTGCCCGCCGCCGGCTCGCTTTCGAGGAACTCTTCGAAGGCGTGACCGCGCGGCTCGAGGCCGTGGCCGTCTTTCTCGCGCTCCTTGAACTGGTCAAGGAGGGCGCTGCCAGGGTCGACCAGGAATCCAGCTTCGGAGAGATCACCGTGACGGCGGAGGGCGAGGGATGACGGGCACGACCGAGGACCTCGAGCCAGCGGTCGAGCCCGTGCTCGAGCCGGCGGCTGAAGCCGGCCGAGCCGACATGCATCCGGTCCCAGCCTGGGCGCGCGACGCCGATCCGTTCGACCTGGCCCCCGCGCTCGAGGCGATCTGTTTTGCGCTCAACCGCGCGCTGACCCTCGGCGAGGTGGCGGCCATCCTGGGTCGTTCGACCACGGCCGTGGACGAAGCCGCCGAGGTGGTGGCAACCGAGCTGCGCCGCCGCGGTCTCATGCTCCAGCGTCACCACGACGAGATCCAGCTCGTGACCCGGCCCGAGGTGGCCTGGGCCGTGCAGCGCGCCCTCAACCCTGAGCGCCCGGGTCGGCTCAGCCGGGCGTCACTGGAGACGCTGGCGATCGTCGCCTACCGGCAGCCGGTCACGCGGGGGTCCATCGAGGCCATCCGGGGCGTGAACTGCGAGGCCGTGCTCGACAGCCTGGAGCGCCGCGAGCTCATCACCGAGGTGGGCCGCCAGGACTCGCCGGGGCAGCCCCGGCTTTTCGGGACGACCCTGCGCTTTCTCCAGGTCGTCGGGCTGGAACGCGTCGAGCAGCTGCCCCCGCTGGCCGCGGGCGCCACCCCGGTGCTCAGCGCCGCGAGCCTTGGGCTGGTCGCGGAGGCCGAGCCCGAGCCGGCCGGTGACGCCCCCGCCGCGCCCGCCCCGACCTCCGCCTGACGCTAGCGGTCATGACCCCGGTTCCCGACGTGGAGGCGGTGCGCGTCAATCGCCTTCTTGCAGAGCGGGGCGTGGCTTCGAGAAGAGGGGCCGATCAGCTCGTGGGCGCCGGTCGCGTCCGGCTCAACGGTCGCCCTGCGGTCCCCGGGACCCTCGTCGACCCGGGGCGCGACGTGGTCACAGTCGACGGCCGGCCGCTCCCGCCCCCGCTGGCGAGGCGCACGCTGATGCTCAACAAGCCGGCCGGCGTGGTCAGCACCCGCCACGATCCGCAGGGGCGCGCGACCGTGCTCGACCTGGTCGACGAGGCTCATGGCCTGTTCCCGGTGGGCCGGCTCGATACTGCCAGCCGGGGGCTGATCCTGCTCAGCACCGACGGCGAGCTGGCGCTGCGGCTCACCCATCCGCGCCACGGGGTCGTCAAGCGCTACCTCGTGACAGTACGGGGCCGGGCCGGCGAGCGCGTCCTGCGGGCGCTGCGCCACGGTGTGGAGCTGGAGGACGGCTGGGCCCGAGCCGCCGCGGTCGAGCTCCGCGAGCGGGGTCGCGAGGGCGACGTCATCGAGCTCGCGATGACCGAGGGCCGCAAGCGGGAGGTGCGCCGCCTCTGCGCCGCGGTGGGCACGCCTGCGTTGGATCTGGTGCGCATCGCCATCGGTCCGCAGCGCCTGGGGCGGCTGCGTGAGGGGTCGGCGCGCCGGCTGACCGCGGCGGAGGAACAGCGCCTCTATGGCGCCGTAGGGCTGACCCCGCCCGCGCGCGTGCGAGCCCCCTCATGAACTCGGGCGCCGCCGCCCGGGTGGTGACCGTCGACGGCACGGCGGGAAGTGGGAAGTCCACGCTCGGCCGTCGTCTGGCGCTCGCGCTGGCCCTGCCCCTCATCGACACCGGCCTTTTCTACCGCGGGGTCATGGTGGCGGCGGTGGCGTCCGGGCTCGACCCCCGCGACAGCGACGGTGCCGCCGCCCTGGCGCAGCGCACACAGATCGAGGTCAACACCGATCCAGGGGCGACCGAGGGCGGCTGGCAGCTGCGCGTCGACGGCGTCGACCCGGGCGAGCTGGCCCGCGATCCGCGCCTCGCCACCCTGCTCTCCACCCTCAGCGCTATCCCCGGGGTCCGCGCGGCCATCCTGACGCAGCAGCGCCGCCCCGCGCAGCGGTGCGGCGCGGTCGCCGTGGGCCGGGACTGCGGGACGGTCGTGTTTCCCGATGCGATGGTCAAGTTCTACCTCTGGGCGGCTCCCGAGGTGCGCGCCCACCGGCGCGCGCTCCAGCTCGCCGCCGCCGGCACGGGTATCGACGAAGCGGCGCTCAGCGATGAGATCGCCGGGCGCGACGCCCTGGACCGCGACCGCGCCGCCTCTCCGTTGCGGCCCGCTGCGGACGCTCATATGATCGACACGGGCACGGTCAGCGTCACCGCCATGGTGGCCGAGGCCGTCGCCCTCTGCCGCGCTCGCGGTCTCGCTGTTCCCGGGGGCCTTGCGGGAGAGCCGGTTTGAGACCACATTGGCGATATCCCGCCGAACGCGCGCTGATGCGCCTGCTCACGCTCATCGTGCTCGGCCGCCGCCTGCACGTCCGCAACCTGGCCAACGTCCCCTTGACGGGGCCGGTGATCGTGGTCGGCAATCACGTCGCCACCATCGATCCACCCCTGGTGGGATCGCTCATCCCGCGCACCGACGTCTTCTCCATGGCCAAGGCCGAGGTATTCCGGACGCGCTTCGCCCGCTTCCTCCTCGTGGGCTGGAACGCCTTTCCCGTGATCCGGCAGAGCGCTGACCGCGCCGCCCTGAGGTACAGCCTGCGCTGCCTGGCCGAGGGCCACGTGCTGGTGATGTACCCCGAGGGGACGCGCGCCGAGGCCACCGCCCTGCAGCGCGCGCATCCGGGAGTCGGCTTCCTCGCCCTGCGCTCGGGGGCGCCCGTGGTGGGCGCGGCGGTCTGGGGCACGGAGGACGTCCTGCCGAAGGGCCGTACCCTGCCCCATCGCGCCGACGTTGAGGTGCTCTACGGGGAGCCGTGCCCGGTGCAGCGCCACCATCCCGATGGCCGCCGGGTGACCAGCCAGGAGGCGGCCGACGAGATCATGGCGCGGGTGGCGAGCCTGCTCCCCGAGCGCTACCGGGGCGTGTATCCATCAGTCTGCTGAGCTCCACCGCCGCGCCCCGGGGCGACCTGGTCGCCTTCGACCTCGAGACCACCGGCCTCTCCCCGAAGAGCGACCGCATCATCGAGATCGGCGCCGTGCGCTTCACTCCCACCGGTGAGGTCCGCGGCCGGCTGGAGGTGCTCGTCGACCCCGGCGTGCCGGTGCCGCTCGCCATCGAGCGCCTCACCGGGCTGAGCGACGCCGACCTGCGGGGTGGATCATCCCCCGCCGAAGCCGTCGCCATGCTGGCCGACTTCGCCGAATCCGCCCAACTGGTCGCCCACGGGGCGCCGTTCGACCTGGCTTTCTGCGCGGCGCTGCTTCCCGAGATCTTCGGGCGGCGTCCCAGCCTCGACACCCTGGAGCTGGCGCGCATCCTTCTGCCCACCGCCTCCAGCCACAGTCTGCCGCTCCTCAGCGCCGCGCTCGGAGTTGAGCACGAACGCCCCCATCGGGCCGGCAGCGACGCCGACGCCACCCGCGGCGTCCTGCTGCGGCTGATCGAGGCGGCGGAGGCTCTGCCGGCCCCGCTGCTGGCCACCATCCGCGGCCTCCTGCGCCCCCTCGGCATGCCTCTGACGGGCTTCTTCTCCGAGCTGGTCGGTGGTGGCGGCGATCCGCTCAAGCCCGCGCGCGCGGGGGCGCAGCCCATGCCGCGGGCGCCGGTCGACAGCCCCAGCCCCCTCCTCGACCGGGCCATCCCGCTCCCCGAGGCGGCGGCGCGCGCGCTCGGCGCCGGCGGCCCGCTGGCGTCCGGGCTGCCCGGCTACGAGCTCCGCGAGGCCCAGGTGGAGATGGCGCGGGCGGTCGCGCAGACGCTGGAACGCAGCGGTCGGCTGCTCGTCGAGGCGGGGACGGGGACGGGCAAGTCGATCGCCTACCTGACCCCGCTGGCGCTCTGGGCGGCGCGCACCGGGCGGCGCGCGGTGGTGGCCACCCACACCGTCACCCTTCAGGAACAGCTGGCCGAGCGCGACCTGCCCGCGCTGCTCGCCCGGCTCGGCATCCCGGCGAGCTCGGCGATGCTCAAAGGCCGTCACCACTACCTGAGCCTGCGCCGCTGGCAGAGGTACCTGGGTTCGGCGACCCCGACGGAGGGCCGCATGCCGGACCACGACTCCGTTCGCTTCGTGCTTCGCGTGCTCTGCTGGCTCGGCGAGACGCACACCGGTGATCGGGCCGAGCTGCGCCTGGGGGGCGTCGAGGAGGAGCTGTGGCGGCGCGTCGAGTCCACCGTCGACGACTGCCTGGGCGCGGCGTGCGCCAACTGGAGGGACGGAGGGTGCTACATGGTCGCCGCCCGCCGCACCGCTGCCCAGGCGGACATCGCGGTGGTCAACCAGGCGCTGCTGGTGGCCGACTGGGAGCGGCAGGGCCGCGTTCTCGCCGGCTACGACGCCCTGGTGGTCGACGAGGCGCAGCACCTCGAGGAGACCGCCACGCGCCAGCTCGGCACGCGGCTGCGGGCCGCCGACGTGCTCACCGTGGTCGACCGCCTGCGCCAGCCGGCCGCCGGTTCCGAGGAGCTGGCCACCGCGCTGGCGAGCGCGCGCGAGGCGGCAGTGCGCCTCTTCGGCGAGGTCAAGGGACACATCGGCCGGCTGCTCGGGAGTGACAGCCCGGGCAACGGCGTGGTCGGGCTGAGCGACGAATTGCGGGCCGCCGCCGAGCTGGCGCCGGTGCTCCGTGCCGCGCAGTCAGCCGCGCTGCGGCTGCGTCGCGCAGCCACCACCCTGCTCGACGCGCGGGGCGCGGCGCCGCTGCAGACGGCGCTGCTCCCCCAGCCGGATCGCGGGGACGACGAACTGGCCCTGGCGGCAGCGGCGTTGAGCGCTCACGCGGACGCGATCGGACGGGTGCTCCTCGAGCCGCGCGCGGGATACGTGGCCTGGCTGGAGCTGCGCGCCGAGCAGGGGGAGCTCCACGAGGCCCCCATCGCGGTGGCCGATGCGCTCGCCGAGCACGTTTTCGAGCGCACCAGCGCGGCCGTGCTCACGTCGGCCACGCTCTCGGTGGCCGGCGCCTTCGACTTCGTGGCCGCGCGCACGGGGATGCGCGGCGCCGCGACCCTGCGCCTGGCGTCACCCTTCGACTACCTGACCCAGGCGCTCACGGTGGTGCTGTCCGACATGCCGCCCTACGACGCCGCCGGGTACGACCGCGAGCTCGCGGCCCTGATCGCCGACGTGGCCAGGCGTCTGGGTGGGCGGACCATGGCGCTGTTCACTGCATACGCCCCGCTGCGCAGCGTGCACCAGCAGCTCGGCAAAACCCTGGAGGCCGATCGCGTCGCCGTGCTCGGCCAGGGCCTCGATGGCACGCGGCGCCAGGTCCTGGCCGCCTTCCTGCAGAATCAGCGCAGCGTTCTGCTGGGCACGAGCAGCTTCTGGGAAGGCGTGGACATCGCCGGTGACGCGTTGGGCTGCGTGGTGATCGCCAAGCTCCCGTTCCCTGTCCCCAGCGATCCGCTCACAGCGGCGCGCGCTGCGCAGCTCAGCGATCCGTTCAGCGAGCTGGCCCTGCCCACCGCCGTGCTGCGTCTCAAGCAGGGTTTCGGCCGGCTCATTCGCCGCGGCGACCAGCGCGGCGTCGTCGTGCTCTGCGATGCGCGCGTCCTCAACCGCGACTACGGTGCGACCTTTCTGCGCGCCCTGCCCGAGGCTACGGTGGTGAGTGCGACGATCTCCACCGCAGGCTCAGTCGTCGGCGATTTCGTCGCAACCGGCAGAATCCCAGACGGGCTGCGGCTCGCAGTGCCCGGCGTTCCCGCGCTCGATCTCGACGACTCGCTCCACCCCGACGACCAAGGAGTGGCATGACCCTTCCCGGCGACCTGCCCAGCGCCGGCCGCGCGCAGCTCACCCCGAGTGCCCCGGACGGCTTTGTTGCGGTGTGCGCGCAGATCGCCCCGCGACTGGGGGACGTCAGCGCCAACCTCGAAACCCATCTGGGCATCCTGGAGGACGCCTCGCGCGGCGGCGCGCACCTGGTCGTCTTCCCGGAGATGAGCCTCTGCGGCTACTTCCTGCGCGACCTGGTGCCCGACGTGGCCGTCGTCCTCGACGGTCCCGAGCTCGCCACCCTGGCGGCCGCGTGCACCGAGGTCGACGCGGTGGTCGGGTGTGTGCTGGAGACCGGTGACGCCCGCTTCCTCAATGCCGCAGTCCATCTGAGCCGCGGGCGGGTGGCCGCTCTGCACGCCAAGGTGTTCCTGCCCACCTATGGGCTGTTCGACGAACAGCGGTACCTGGCCGCCGGCGAGCGGCTGCGCACCCTGGAGCTCACGCCGCCCGCGGCCGGCCTGGCGCGCCCCTGGCAGGCCGGGATGCTCATCTGCGAGGACATCTGGCACCTCGGGGCGATCGCGCTGCTCGCCCGTCAGGGCATGGAGGTGCTGATCGTTCCCAGCGCTTCTCCGGGACGCGGCGTGCGCGACGGCGCGGGACTTGGCACAGCGCGCTCCTACGACGCGATGACCAGGACGTATGCGCAGCTCACGACCGCGTACGTGGTCTACTGCAACCGCGTCGGCTTCGAGGACGGCGTGGGGTTCTGGGGCGGCTCGCGTGTGTTGGGTCCCGACGGTGAGACGCTGCACGAGCCGGCCGGGTCGGACGAGGCCCTGGTCTGGAACCGCCTCGAACGCGGGGCGGTGCGCCGGGCCCGGCTCGCCACGCCCCTGCTGCGCGACGCCCGGCCCGACCTCCTCGACCGCGAGACAGCGCGGCTGCGGCATGGTGAACGTCATCGCCACTGAGCCCGCCCCGCCGCCCGCCGATCTGCTCGCCATCGATGCCGACTTGGTGAAGACCATCCTGGTGGGGTTCATCCGCGACGAGGTCCGCAAGGTCGGCTTCGAGGGCGTGGTGCTGGGGCTGAGCGGCGGCGTCGACTCGGCCCTGGTGGCGGCGCTGGCCGCCGCCGCCCTGGGGCCGGAGCGGGTCACCCCGGTGCTCATGCCGTATCGCACCAGCAGCCCGCGCAGCGAGGCCGACGCGCGAGCCGTGTGCGAGCAGTACGGACTGGCGCCGGTGGTCGTGGACATCAGTCCGCAGGTCGACGGCTACTTCGACCGCTTTCCCGACGCGGACCGCGCCCGGCGCGGCAACAAGATGGCCCGCGAACGCATGTCGGTGCTCTACGACGTCAGCCTGGCGCGCGCTGCGCTGGTCATCGGCACCAGCAACAAGACCGAGCTGCTGCTCGGATACGGAACCGTCCATGGGGACATGGCCCACGCCCTCAACCCCCTCGGCGACCTCTACAAGACCCAGGTTTTCGAGCTGGCCCGCCACCTGGGGCTGCCCGCGGCGGTCATCGAGAAGCCCCCCAGCGCCGACCTGTGGGAGGGCCAGAGCGACGAGCAGGAGCTGGGCTTCACCTACGCCGACGTCGACCGTCTCCTCTTCCACCTCGTCGACGAGCGCCGCAGCCGCGCCGAGCTGCGCGCCCTGGGCTTCGACGAAGCCTTCGTGGAGCGGGTGCTGCGGCGGCTGCGCGACAACCAGTACAAACGGCGGCTGCCGATCATCGCCAAGCTCAGCAACCGGACCATCGACCGTGACTTCCGCTATCCGCGCGACTGGGGTCATTAGCAGGGTGCTGTCGGTTGTGGCCACTCCCATCGGAAACCTGGAGGACATCACGCTGCGCGCCCTGCGCACGCTGCGCATCTGCGACGCGATCGTCGCCGAGGACACCCGGCGGACCCGCGGGCTACTCAGCCACCATGGCATCACCGGCAAGCAGCTGCTCAGCCTGCCCGCCTTCGACGAGGCGCGGCGCGTGCCTGCGCTGCTCGCCCGGCTGGACGCCGGCGAGCACCTGGCGCTGGTGAGCGACGGAGGGACGCCGCTGGTGAGTGATCCTGGGTCGGCCCTGGTGCGGGCTGCGCGCGACGCCGGCCACGCGGTCACGCCGGTGCCGGGGCCGTGCGCTGCGATCGCGGCGCTCAGCGCCGCCGGGCTGGGGGCGGGCGGCTTCTGCTTCCTGGGTTTCCTGCCGCGCAGTCCGGGCAAGCTCACCCGCGCTCTCGCCGAGGCGCTGTCCCAGGGCCGCACCGTGGTCTTCTTCGAATCGCCGCAGCGCCTGGCGCGGACGCTGCGCCAGGTGGCGCCGCTGCTCGCCGAGCGCGAGGTCGTGGTGGCGCGCGAGCTCACCAAGCTCCACGAGAGCTTCCATGTGGGAACCGCCGCTCAGCTCGCCGGGGAGTTCGCCGCCGCTCCGCCGCGGGGCGAGTGCACAGTCCTGGTGGAACCGTGAGCGATCCGCCTGTTGCGGCCCATTACGGCCGTTTCTACCTGACTGCAGCGATCGACTACGTCAACGGCGATCCCCACCTCGGGCACGCCTATGAGAAGGTGGGCTGCGACGCGCTGGCCCGGCACCATCGCCTTCAGGGCGCCGAGGTGCGCTTCACGGTCGGGAGTGACGAGCACAGCCAGTCGGTGGAGCGGGCGGCGCGGGCCGAGGGGCTCGATCCGGCGGCGTTCTGCGACCGCCAGGTGGCGGTGTTCCAGGCCCTCTTCGAGCGGCTGGACATCACCTACACGAATTTCGTGCGCACGAGCGGTGCGGCCAACCGGCGTACGACCGAGCGGTTGCTGAGCACCGTTCACGAACGCGGACACATCTACAAGGGGATGTACGCCGCCTGGTTCTGCCCGTCCTGCGAGCAGTTCTACACCGAGAAGGAGCTCATCGACGGCCACTGTCCGGTACACGGCAGCGCCGTCGAGTGGGTGGAGGAGGAGAACTGGTTCTTCCGCCTCAGCGCCTTCCAGGAACCGCTGCTCCGCCTCTTCGCCGAGCAGCCGGGTTTCCTGACGCCGGGCTCGCGTCGCAACGAGATGCTCAACGTCATCGGCGCCGGCCTCGAGGACATCAGCATCTCGCGCGGCTTCACCGCCTGGGGGTTCCCACTGCCCTTCGATCCCGAGCAGGTCGCCTACGTGTGGTTCGACGCCCTGCCCGCGTACATCACCGGGGTGGGCTTCGCGGCCGACGACGCCGAGTTCGCCCGGTTCTGGCCCGCCGATGTCCACGTCATCGGCAAGGACATCACCCGCTTCCACACGATCATGTGGCCCGCCATGCTCATGGCGGCCGGCATCGCCCTGCCCGCCCGGGTGCACTCCCACGGCTTCATCACCCTGGGGGGTCGGAAGATGAGCAAGAGCTCGGGCGTCCGCATCGACCCCGCCACGCTGGTGGAGCGCTTCGGCAGCGATGCGGTGCGCTATGTCTTCCTCAGCGAGGTGCCGTTCGATCGCGACGGCGACTTCTCGCTCGAGACATTCGTCGACCGGTACAACGCCGACCTCGCCAACGACTACGGGAACCTGGTGTCGCGCACCGAGAAGATGACCCAGCGGTATCGCCAGGCGCGCGTCCCGGTCCCGGGGCCGCACACCGCCCTCGACGCCGACCTGGAGGCGGTCGCGCTGCGCGCCGTCGCGGAACATGCCGCGGCGATGGACTCGATCGACCTGAGTGGCGCCATCGCCGCAGCCCAGCGGCTGGTGGCCCGCGCCAATCTGTACATTGACGAGACCAAGCCGTGGCACATGGCGCGCGAGCAGGACGGGCGGCTCGATACCGTCCTGCATCACCTGCTCGAGGCCATCCGGGTGGCGACGACCCTGCTCCATCCGTTTGCGCCGCGCGCGACGCGCCGCGTCGCCGACGACCTGGGCGTCGCCCTCGATGGCAGAGCCGGGCAGGCGGCGCGGCGCTTCGACGTCCTCGTCCCCGGCAACCCGGTGGGGGTGGGGGAGATCCTTTTCCCCCGCCTTGACCGCGACCGCGTTCTGGAGGACTGGCACCGCGCGTCCCGGGCTCGCCACTAGGGTGGTGGGCAGCCTCGTCGACACCCATTGCCACCTAGTGCTCCTGGAGGAATGGGGGCTGCTGGAGGCGGCGTTGGAGTCGGCGGCCGCCGCGGGGGTCGGGCGGATCGTCACCGTCGGTCTTGATCTGGACGACTCTGACAAGAACCGGCGCCTGGCCGAGGCCCACGCCGGGG
This sequence comes from Candidatus Dormiibacterota bacterium, assembly GCA_036521675.1. Lineage (GTDB taxonomy): Bacteria > Chloroflexota > Dormibacteria > Aeolococcales > Aeolococcaceae > DATDHG01. Next base: position 2,666 of record DATDHG010000047.1, on the reverse strand, counting down.
TGTGGTTCACGGTGGGCTGGCACCCGCACATTCCCGCCCCTCCCGATCGTGCCCAGCTGCGCGCGCTCGGTGAACTTCTCCGCCATCCCCGCGCGGTCGCGGTCGGCGAGATCGGGCTCGACTACTTCTGGCGCCCGGGGTACCACGAGGTCCCCGCGGACGTGCAGAAGCGGTCGCTGCGGGCGATGCTGGAGCTGGCCGTGGCGTACGACAAACCGGTTGTCGTCCATGACCGCGACGCCCACGAGGACGTCGTCGCCGAGCTCGCGGCGGGCCTGCCGGCCCGAGGCTCCAGGGGGCGGCCCGCGGGGGTGTTCCACTGCTTCAGCGGCGGACCGGCGCTCGTCGCGAGCGCGCAGCAGCTGGGCATGCTGTGCAGCTTCGCGGGCACCTTGACCTATCCCCGCACCGAGGCCATCCGGGCGGCGGCACGGGCGGTCACCCCCGATGCCCATGTGGTTGAGACCGACGCTCCCTTTCTCGCCCCGGTCCCCCATCGCGGGCGGCCCAACCTGCCCGGCTACGTGGCCGCCACCGCCGCCGCGCTGGCCGTGCTCCGGGGCGAGCCGGACGATGTGGTGACGGCGCGGTGCACAGCGAACGCCGAGCGCCTCTTCGGCCTGCCTCGCAGCGGGGACGACCACGTCGCGGGGTGAGGGGGAGTGAGAGCGCCCCGCGGGGCGGCGCGGGGGGCGATGATGGCGGGGGTGTTCATGTTCCGGGTCGAGCCGTGACCCCGGCACCGCTCGACCTCACCGATCGCGCAACGGCGCTCAGCGCCGCCCGGCGGGCGGGCGTCTCCCTCACGCCCCGGCTCGGCCAGCACCTGCTCGTCGACCGCGCCGCTCTCGAGATGATCGTCGCCGCCCTGGCGCCGGGGCCGGCCGACTCGGTGCTGGAGGTGGGTCCCGGCATCGGCACGCTCACAGTGGAGCTGGCCCGACGGGCGGCCCGCGTGGTCGCCGTCGAGCTCGACCCCGCCTGCGTGCGGGCCGCGCGCCGCCACACCCGCGGGCTGGGCGCGGTCGAGGTGGTGGAGGGGGACGCGCTGCGCGTCGAGCCGGCGGCGCTCGGGCTGGGGCCCGGCTGGCTGGCTGCGGGGAACATCCCCTACACCATCACGGGGGCGCTCCTCACCCATCTCCTGGAGCGTCCGGACCCGCCTGCCCGGGCGGTGCTGCTCGTTCAGCGTGAGGTGGCGGCGCGCCTCGCCGCCGGGGCGGGTGACTGGAGCCTGGCGACGCTGGCGGTGCGCAGCCTGGCCACAGTCGAACGCCTCGGCGACGTTCCTCCGGCCGCATTCGAGCCGCCACCGCGCGTCTGGTCGAGCGTGCTGCGCCTGATCCCCGCAGCGCCCTGGGAGCAGGCCGAGCGGGCCGCGGTGCTGGCCCTGGCCAGACCCGCGTTTCAGATGCGGCGCAAGACCCTGCGCCACGGCATCACCAGGGCGCTCGGTGGCGACGCCCAGGCCGGCCGGCGGGCGCTCGACGACGCCGGCATCGACCCCCGCCGCCGCCCCGGCGAGCTCGACCTGGACGAGTGGCGGCGGCTCACCGCCGCGGCAGTGGCCCCGCCCCTGTGACCAAAGCAGCGGGAACGGCCGCCGACCTCGACGACGAGCTCGAGATCCCCGTGATCGCCGCCGCCCCACCGGCGCTGCCATCGACGGGACCCGAGGCGGTCACCTTTCTCAGCGTGCTGCAGCGCCGCGATTTCCGGCTGCTGTGGGTAGCTCAGGCCTGCTCGCAGGTGGCCGACAAGTTCCTGATGTACACGCTGCTGATCGTCGTCTTCACGCTCACCGGGCGCAGCTCGACGCAGTCGGTGGTGCTGCTCGCCTACACCCTGCCCAGCATCCTGCTCAGCGCCCCGGCCGGGGTCTTCGCCGATCGCCACGACAAGCGCTTCCTGATGCTCGGCACCAACCTCGTCCGTGCCGGCCTGCTGCTGCTCATCCCCGTCATCCTCGCCACCCCCCGCCTGGGCAGCACCGCGCTCCCCCTCATCGTCGTCACCACCGCCTTCGCCGCGGTAGGCCAGTTCTTCGCTCCCGCTGAGGCGGCCAGCATCCCGTTTCTGGTCAAACGCGACCAGATCATGCTGGCCACCTCGCTGTTCATGACAACCGTGGTGGGAGCGCTGGTGGTGGGCGTGCCGCTGGCAGCGCTGGTGATCAAGCTGCAAGGGTCCGACGCGGCCTTCTACGTCGGGGCGGCGCTGCTGCTGGTGGCCTCCGCGTCCATCCTGCTGATGCACACTCGGCTCCGCGCCGCCCGGCGCCCGCACGCGCATGCGCCCAACCTGCGCCACGAGCTGCGTGAAGGGCTGGCTCTCCTGGCGGCGCGACCGGTCCTGCAGCTGGGCCTGGTCCAGCTCACCGTGGCCCTGGTGACGGTCTTCACCATGTTCGTGCTGGCCCCGGCCTATGCCACCCACATCCTTGACAGCCCCGCCGAGGACAACTACCAGCTGCTCCTCCCCGCGGTCGGGGGGATCGTGCTCGCCGCCATCGGCCTGGGCCGCCGGGGGCGGCGGCTCGCGCGGGCCCACGCCGTGTGGCTGGCCGCCGTGCTGGCGGGGGCGCTGCTGGTGGCCACCGGGTACATCCCCGGCGAGCTCGTCCGCCACAACGGCAGGCTGCTGGGGCTGCTCATCGCACCGGTGCT
>DATDHG010000046.1:0-4428 GCA_036521675.1 Candidatus Dormiibacterota bacterium | reverse complement strand
AGCGTCGCCACCAGGATGCCGGCGAGGAGGAACCCGATGGCGGCGACGACGATCAGGCGATCACCGCTCATCGGTCACAGCGCGCGCTCGGCCGGCCGGCTCAGCGCCCCGCTGCGCCCGCCCGACTTGTGGACCAGCCCGATCGCCTCCACGACGCACCAGCGGTCCGCCGACTTGAGCATGTCGACCACGGTGAGAGCCGCCACGCTGACCGCCGTCAGCGCCTCCATCTCCACGCCGGTCCGGCCGACGCAGCGGGCCTCGGCGCGCAGCCGCAGCCCGGGCAGCGCGGGGTCGGCCTCGATGTCGACGGTCACCTGGGTGAGCGGCAGCGGATGGCAGAGCGGGATCAGCTCGGCGGTCCGCTTGGCGGCGAAGATGCCGGCGATACGCGCGGCGCCGGCCACGTCCCCCTTTCGACCCGACGGGTCGCCCGCCAGGGCCAGGGCCTCGGCGCTGCAGCGCACCCGGCCGCTCGCCACCGCGACCCGCTCGGTCTCGGGCTTGGCGCCGACGTCGACCATGCGCGCCCGGCCGGCCGCGTCGAGGTGGGTCAGCTCGGTCATCGCGGGCAGGGCCTCATTGCGCGGCGATCGCCGGCGCGCCCTGACGCAGCTGGTACTTCTGGATCTTCCCCGTCGCCGTCTTGGGCAGCTCGTCGACGAACGTGCAGCCGTGCGGCGCCTTGAAATGCGCCAGCCGGTCGCGCACGAACGCGATCAGCTCCGCCGCGTCGACGCTGGCGCCCTCACCCAGCACCACGAAGGCGTGCGGCGCCTCGCCCCAGCGTTCGTGGGGGAGGCCGACGACCGCCGCCTCGCGGACTGCGGGATGGCGGAGCAGGACCCCCTCGACCTCGACGCTGCTCACGTTCTCGCCGCCGCTGATGATCACGTCCTTGATGCGGTCGCGAATCTCGATGTAGCCGTCGGGATGCACGACGGCGGCGTCCCCGGAATGGAACCAGCCGTCTCCCATGGCGCGCGCCGTGGCCTCGGGGTCGTCGTAGTAGCCCGCCATGACCACGTTCCCGCGAACGGTGATCTCGCCCAGCGTCTGCCCATCGTGGGGGACCTCGGAGCCGTCGTCGCCGACCACACGCAGTTCCCCGGAGGTGATCAGTTCCACGCCCTGGCGCGCCTTGACGAGAGCACGCTCGGCGGGAGCGAGCGCCTCATGCTCGGGGAGCGGGGCGCAGACGGTGATGAAAGGGGCCGTCTCGGTGAGCCCGTACACCTGCGTGACCTCCCAGCCCAGCTCACCCTCGAGCCGCTCGATGGTGGCGGCGGCGGGCGGGGCGCCCGCGGCGATGATGCGCACGCCCCTGGGTGCGTCACGGCGCAGCTCGGCGGGGGCGTTGGCCAGGCCGATCAACACCGTGGGCGCCGCGCACAGCCAGCCGATGCGCTCGCTGCGCAGGAGCGCGAAGACGCGCGCCGGCTCCACTCTGGGCAGGCACACGTGGGTGGCGCCCGCGGCGGTCACGATCCACGTGAAGGTCCAGCCGTTGGCGTGGAACATCGGCAGCGTCCACAGGTATCGATCACCCACGCCCATCGGCAGATGCACCAGCGTGCCGACCGCGTTCATCCACGCGTTGCGGTGAGTGATCATCACGCCCTTGGGGCGGGCGGTGGTGCCGCTGGTGTAGTTGATGGAGATGAGGTCACTCTCGGCCACATCATGGAGCCGGGGGGCGGTCCCGGCGGCCGTGAGCAGGGTCTCGTAGTCATCCCAGCCCGCCGGCGTGGATGGGGCTGAACCGGGTTCGGCCATCACCACGAAGTGGCGTACGGCGGGGAGCATGCCGCGCACGGCCTCGACCGCGGCGACGTGGTCGGGGTGCGCGCAGACGACCACGGCCCCGCTGTGCCCGATGATGTAGGCGAAGTCGTCGGCGATGAGCCGGTAGTTGATCGGCACGAGCACAGCGCCGATCTGAGGCACTGCGTAGTAGCCCTCGAGGTGGGACAGGGTGTTGGGGGCGATGTACGCGACCCGTTCGCCGGGCCGGACGCCCATTCCCTGCAGCACGCCCGACCAGCGATCGCAGCGCGCGAAGAAGGCCTCGTAGGTGAGCCGGCGCCCACCGTCGACCACGCCCTCGCGGCCGCCATGGAGAGCGCGGGTCCGGCGCATGAACTGGAGGGGGGACAGGGCAGTCTCCAACGCGGCATCCTCCATCGGTCGGGCGGCGCACGACCGCGTGATCATGGCACCGAGCCGCGGGAGAGGAGTTCTGGCCGCCCTGATGGGTGCCGAGCAGCGTCAGACCGCCGCGGACACGCCGGCGCCGCCGACCAGGGAGCGGATCGCCCCGCCCAGCCCGACCAGGCTGAAGGGCTTGCTGATGAACTGATCGGCCCCGGCCGCACGACCGTCGCGCGCATCCTCGTCGCGCGAGAGCGCGGTGAAGAGGATCACCGGCACATGCGCTGTGGCGGGGTTGCGCTTGATGCGGCGGCAGGCCTCCAGCCCGTCCATCCCGGCCATCATCACGTCGAGCACCACCACGTCGGGGAGGGCCGCCTCGATGCGGCCAAGGGCCTCCTCACCGTCGGCCGCGGTGTCCACCTCGAAGCCCTCGATGCCCAGGTACATGGAGACGACGTGCACGAGGCGGGGATCGTCGTCGACGACGAGAACGCGGGGGCGCGGCATGAACCTCCTCGGGGCAGCCCGAAGCGGGGCCGTCGATCGAGTATATGGCCGCTCTGTCGGCACGACCCGGGCGCCCGATCCACCGTGACGCGACCGTTGCGGTGTGCGCAGCCGTCGCCGTGGAAGCGGTCAGGGAGCGAGAGCCCCGGGGCCCGTTCCCGGCTCGGCGGGCGCTCCCCGCCGGCTCCCCGCGTAGCGCCGCAGGATCTGCTCGTGGGTGGTGAAGGCCAGGGGCGGGGGCGCCCCCGCCGCGTGGGCGGCCACCTCGAGGGCCTCTGCGCCGGGTGCCGGCACGCCGTCCACGATCCGCCCCGCATACGCCACCACCACCACCCCGCCGTTGCGGAAGGCGGCGTGCTCGACGGCGACCAGTTCGTCGATCTCCACGTCGCAGCCGATCTCCTCGCGGCATTCCCGCGCTGCGGCTGTGCGCGGGTGCTCGTCGAAGTCCACGTACCCGCCCGGCAGCGCCCACTCGCCGATGCAGGGAGCGATCGCGCGGCGGATCAGCCAGACGGCGCCGCCGCCGCTGTCGAGCACGGCGACCGCGACCACCTTGGGGTCGCGGAACGCCACCCAGCCGCACTGCGGGCAGGCGGCGAGCCGGCGCCCCTCGACCAGCGCCTCGCCCAGTGCATCCCCGCAGCGCGGGCAGAAGCGCGGCCCGCCGTCGGCGGCGTGCCGGTGGGCCCCGGCGCCGGCTGCGTCCTGGCTCATCGAGCCGATGGTAGTGCGCCTCCCGGCCGGCCCCGCGCCGGTGCGGCGCGACCGGCCGGTCTGGCGGCCACGACGCCCGCGGCGCGCCTCTACCATGCTCGCCGCCATGGGCAAGCGCACTCCGCTGTACGACCGGCACGTCGCCCTGGGCGCGCGCATGGTGGACTTCGGCGGCTTCGACATGCCGCTGCAGTACAGCTCCATCCGTGCCGAGCACACCGCCGTGCGCGAGCGGGCCGGGCTCTTCGACGTCTCCCACATGGGCGAGGTCGTCTTCGGCGGTCGCGGCGCGGAGGCCGCCGTGCAGCTGCTGGTGGCCAACGACGTCTCCCGGCTCGCCCCTGGCGGCGCCCTCTACGGAGTGATGAGCAACCTCCGCGGGGGCATCGTCGACGACGTGATCGTCAACCGCGGGCACAGCGGCGAACACCTGATGATGGTCGTCAACGCCGCCCGCCGCGACGCCGATCTCGCCTGGATCCGCGCCCACGCCGGCGCCGACGCGCGGGTCCACGACGCCAGCGACGAGCTCGCCTTGCTCGCCGTCCAGGGCCCCGCTGCGGTCGGTATCGTGGCCGCTCTCGCCGAGGCCGACATCGCCGCTCTGCGCCCGTTCACTGCGGTGGGGGCGCGGCTGGCCGGCCTCGACGCCCAGGTCTCGGTGGTCTCGCGAACCGGCTATACGGGCGAGGACGGCGTGGAGATCTACATCGACGCCGCCCGCGCCCCGGCGCTCTGGGACGCCCTGCTCGACGCGGGCTCCGAGCAGGGGCTGCTCCCCGCGGGCCTGGCCGCCCGCGACACGCTGCGGCTGGAGGCGGGGCTGCGCCTCTACGGCCAGGACATGGACGAGGACACCGATCCCTACTCCGCGGGGCTGGGCTGGACGGTCAAGCTCGACAAGGGTGAGTTTCTTGGTCGCGAGGCGCTGCGCCGGCTCCACGACCAGGGGCCGCCCCGGCACACGCTGGGGCTGCGCTTCGAGGGGCGCGCCATCGCCCGTCACGGCCAGGCCGTGCTGCACGACGGCGCCGTGGTCGGCGAGGTGAC
>DATDHG010000045.1:0-3896 GCA_036521675.1 Candidatus Dormiibacterota bacterium | reverse complement strand
AGGGCGCTCCCGCGCGATAGCTGGCCCTCACCAGCGCGACGAACTGGCTGACCGTGATCTCCTGCTCGCTGAACGGTCCGGGCCGGTAGCCCCGCGAGCCGATGCCCCGCTGCACCGACTCGCAGGCGGTCCAGTCCTGCTTGTTGGTGAGGTCCCAGAAGGCGATCGCCTCGTCCAGGCTGCCGTCATCGCGGTTCTCAGGGAGGGAGAGCCAGGCGCACTCGATGTGCGTACGCGAAGGGCTCAGGGGGAACAGCCGGTGGGTCATGACGTAGTCGGGGTGCAGGCTGATGAGCAGGTTGGGGAAAAGACCGACGTAGAGGACCTCGCGCCGCCTGGCCTCGCTCAGCCCCGGCAGAGCCCGGCCGCCCCGACCGTTGCGCGACATGGTCTCGGCGTGCTTGCGGAGATCCATGGTCCCACCCACCCACATCCCCTGCGGCTCGTAGTTGATGCCGCTGTCCGCGGCGCTCAGCCTGACGAGCTCGGGATGGATGATCCGGCAGTGCAGGCACTCGTTGTAGTTCTCGTTGAGGACTTTCCAGTTGGCCTCCACGGTGTACTCATGGGAGCTCACCATCACCAGCTGGGCGGGCTCGTAGGGGCGGACCAGCCCCTCGAGATCGGCGACGTAGGTCGCGAGCGCCGGGGCGTTGCCGTCGACGTTGACGAATACCCAGCCGTGCCACTCCGCAACGCGCGCCGGGTTGAGGCCGCTGCGCACCGGGTCGTCCAGAGGAAGGTCACCGAAGTTGGGGGTTCTGAGCAGGCCGCCGTCGAGCCCGTAGGCCCAGGCGTGATACGGACAGCTGATCGCGCGCCGGTGCACGGTGGCGCCGCCGCAGGGGAGCAGCTCGTGGCCGCGATGCCGGCAGACATTGAAGAAGCCGCGCAGCACGGCGTCTTCGCCGCGCACCAGCAGGACGGCGTCGTCGCCGGCGCGCACCGCCCGCTGGTCGCCCGGAGCAGCGATCTCGCTGCTCCGACCCACGCACAGCCAGCCGCGCGCGAAGAGCTCGGCGACCTCCCACGCGAGGACCGTGGGGGATGTGTAGGCCTCGGCGGGAAGGGTCCGCGCGGCAGCGGCGGCGGGAGCGGTCTCGCCGGCGCCGAAGCCGAGCAGCGGGACCGGGGCGGAGGCGGTGGTGACCAAGGTGAATTCCCTCGAGGTGCGGCCGATCAGCTGGGCGCCGCCACCCGGCGCCGCACGCGCTGGACCGGCGCCGGGCGCGGGAAGGCACGGCGGCGGGGGGCGGTGAACCCCAGCTCATCCACGCACATGCGCACGCAGATCTGGAACATCCGCTCCGGGGAGACCGCGCTGTCGCCCAACGCCAGCTGAACGGCCAGACCGTCGGTGAGCGCGGCAAGCCGGATGCTGAACTCATCGACGTCGACGCGCTTGAACTCGCCGCTGCGCTCGCCCTGACGGACGATGCCGGCGATCGTCTCGCGCCAGCGGGCATCGAGCCGGGCCCGGATACGCGCCACCTCGGGGCTGCGCACCGCCACTGTCCACAGCTCCATCCAGAGCACCCAGGAGCCGCCCTCGGCGCTGCCCGGCTCGCCGGGCGCGCAGCACAGCTCGAGCAGCCGCACCAGCTTGTCCCGGGCCCCGGGGATGACGGCGAGTGCGGCGGTGGCACTGCTGTAGAAAGCCTCTTCGGAGAGCTCGAGCGCCTCGGCCAGCAGGCGGTCGCGCGTCTGGAAGTAGTAGATCACCAGCGCCTGACTGACGCCCGCGCACTCCGCGATGTGCGCGATGCGCGTCTCGGCGTATCCACGCGCGGCGATGACCTTGACGGCGCACAGGAGGATCTCCTCGCGCCTGCCGTTGCCGGCGGCCTGCCTGGCGGCCATGACGTCCTCCGTGTCGCGCGGGCGGTCGCGACTACCCGACCGTCGTGCGCTCGCCGCGGTTGCGAAGCGCGCTCCCGGATTCTACACTACCGTATTACTGAATGCTCAGTCAGTTGCGCGGCATTGGCGCCTGGCGAGCTGTGGCGCTCAGCGCCGAGGAGGTAGTGCGTGGCCGGGGATTTCGATGCCATCGTCGTCGGTGGCGGTCACAACGGGCTGGTCGCCGCCGCCTATCTCGCCAAAAGTGGAGCGCGCACGGTGGTGCTGGAGGCGCGTCACAAGACAGGTGGCGCCGCCACCACCGACGCCCCCTGGCCGGACGCTCCCGAGTTCAAGGTCACCAGCCTCTCGTACGTGATGAGCCTGATGCCGCCGACGATCATCAACGACCTCGACCTCGAGCGGCACGGATACAAGGTGTATCCCATGGGCCCGTACTACCAGGCGTTCCCCGGAGACCGTTCGATCAAGATGTTCGCGGACGACGCCAAGCGCAACCACGCGGAGATCGCCAAGTTCTCCAGGAAGGACGCCGACGCGATGCCACGGTGGGACGCCTGGATGGAGGGCCTCGCCGCGGTGATGGGGCCGATGCTCACTCAGGTGCCGCCCAGGATCGGCTCGCGCCGGCCGAGCGACGTCCGCGCGCTGCTGCGCATGATGTGGAGCAACCGCGGCATCAACGTACGCACCGTGGGCGACGTCACGCGGCTGATGACGATGAGCATCAGCGACCTCCTCGACGACTGGTTCGAGTCGCCGGAGGTCAAATCGGCGCTGGCCATCAACGGCGTGATCGGGACGTGGGCCGGCCCGTGCGAGCCGGGTACCGCATATGTGATGGCGCACCACTCCATCGGTGACGTCGGCGACGGCAAGCTGGGCAGTTGGGGCTTCCCCGAGGGCGGCATGGGCGCGGTGTCCGATGCCATCCGCAGGTCGGCCGAGAGCTTCGGCGCCACCGTGCGCACCAACGCGTCCGTTCACCGGCTGCTGGTCAGGGGCGGGCGCGTGCGCGGGGCGGTGCTCAAGGGTGGCGAGGAGGTGCTGGCGCCGCTGGTGGTCACCTCCATCCATCCCAGGATCACGTTCCTCGACCACATCGATCGCCGCGACCTCCCCGACGACTTCGTGAGGGACATCGAGCGCTGGAAGTCGCGCAGCGGCGTGGTGAAGATCAACCTGGCGCTGGCCGAGCTGCCCCGGTTCACCGCCGACCGCGACACTAACGGGGCGGACATCCCCGAGTACCTGACCGGTTCGGTGGAGATGGCGCCTTCGATGGAATGGATCGAGGAGGCCTTCCAGGAGGCCCGGGCCGGCAAGCCCGCCACGCGACCGTTCTCCGATGGCGTGATCCCGACTGTGTTCGACAGGACGCTCTGCCCCGAGGGTAAGCACATCATGTCGCTGTTCACGCAGTGGGTCCCGGCGGAGTGGTCCGCGGAACCGCACGCCGCGGAGCTCGAGGCCTACGCCGATCGCATGGTCGACTGCTACAACGACTTCGCGCCCAACTTCAAGCGCGCCATCCTCCATCGCCAGGTCATCGGACCGCACGAGATGGAGAAGGAGTGGGGTCTGATCGGCGGCAACATCTTCCATGGCGAGCTCAGCGCCGAGCAGCTCTTCCACATGCGTCCCGCCCCCGGTTACGCCGACTATCGCAGCCCGATCAGGGGGCTCTACCAGGCCAGCTCGGCGACCCACGGCGGCGGCGGCGTGTGCGGCATCCCCGGGATGCAGGCGGCCCGCGCCATCCTCAAAGACCGCAAGCGAGGCCCGCTGCCGCGCAAGGCGTGGTGACCACGGCTGCCAGTCCCGAGGTGGCGCGCTCGGGGCTGGAGGCCATGCTCGAGGCCCGCTCAGTCGCCCTGGTCGGGGCTAGTGGACGCGCCGAGTCCTTCGGGGCGGTCATGGTCTCCCAGCTCCTCGACGGCGGGTTTGACGGCCGCGGGCACCTGGTCAATCCGCGCTATGGCGAGATCGCCGGACACCGCTGCGTGGCCTCCCTGCGCGAGCTGGACGAGGCCCCG
>DATDHG010000044.1:0-2208 GCA_036521675.1 Candidatus Dormiibacterota bacterium | reverse complement strand
GTCCTGATCACCCTGGCCGCCGCCACGGCGGTGCGGACTTTTCCCTCATCCGGAAGCCATTGGTCAGAGGGCAGCTCGCCGCCGCTGGAGGGCAGTCGGGTCAGCGGCTGGCGGTGTTGCCGAGCCAGCTTCGGTAGAGCCCGGCGTAGACCCCGCCTGAGGCGACCAGGTCCTCGTGCCGGCCCATCTCCACGATGGCCCCGCGATCGACGACCACGACGGCATCGGCCGCCTGGGCGGTGGACAGCCGGTGGGCGATGGTCACGGTGGTGCGGCCTGCGCCCAGGCGGCTCATCGCCGCGGCGATCACCCGCTCGGTCTCCGGGTCTACGGCGCTGGTGGCCTCGTCAAGGATGAGCAGCCCCGGCGCTCCCAGCTGCGCGCGGGCCAGCGCCACCAGCTGGCGCTCGCCGACAGACAGGTTCTCCCCGCGCTGACCTGCGCGGGTGTCGAGGCCCTGTGGAAGCGACGCGACCCAGGCGTCCAGGCCCAGCGCCGCGAAGGCGCCGAGCACGTCGGTCTCGCCGGCCTCGGCAAAACCGAAGCGGACGTTCTCGCGGATGCTGGTGTCGAAGAGGAACCCGTCCTGGGGGACCAGCCGGATGGCAGCGCGCCGCGCCGCCGGCGAGGCGCTGCGCAGGTCGACGCCGCCCACCCGGATGCGTCCGGAACCGGGATCGGCGAGGCGGCAGAGCAACCTGGCCAGCGTGGTCTTTCCGGAGCCGGTCTCGCCCACCACGGCGAGGTGGGCTCCAGGCGGGATGCGCAGGTCCACGCCGCGCAACGCCTGGGTGCCGTCGCGATAGGCGAAGCCGACTTTCTCGACGCTCACCTCGAGCGGGCCGGGCGGCAGCGCTGCACCCGGCGCCGGCTCGGCCATCTCCACGGGCAGGTCGAGAACGGAGAGCACCTTGCGCCAGCCGGCGATGGCCGTCTGGGTGTCGTCGAAGAGCTCACTCAGCTCGGCGACCGGCCCCAGGAAGAGCTGCACCAGGAACAGGAAGGCGACCAGGCTCCCCAGCGACATCCCCCAGCGCGGGCCGAGGAGGACCCCCTCCACGACCACCGCCGCAGTGGCGATCGAGCCGAAGAAGTCGCTGAGCGGAAAGATGGTGGCCGAATAGCGCGCGGTGCGGATCTCCGCGGCATACTGCCGCTGAATGGCGCGGGCGACGCGCGAGTCGGCGCGCCGCTCCAGCCCGTAGGCGCGGATGGTGGCAGCGCCCATGACCAGCTCGCCGACCTCCCCGAGCGTCTCTCCGACGCGCGTGCGCAGCGAGTCGTAGGCGCGCAGCATCCCGCTCTGCATGAGCCGCAGCAGTCCCACCAGGGGGAGGGTGACCAGCAGCACGGTCGCGGTCAGGGGCGGCGAGTAGACGAGCATCACGCCCACGCAGCCGATCATCAGCGTCAGGCTGACGACCCAGTTGATGCCGCCCCAGTCGAGGAAATGCGAGATCTGGTCGACGTCGCTGGTGACCCTGGCCACGAAGGCACCGCGCCGGGTCTCGGTCTGCTCGGCGATGCTGAGCCGGTGGATGTGCGCGAAGGCCTTGACTCGCAGCTGCATCAGCGCTGCCTCGGCGGCGCGGGTGAGCCGGATGAAGGCGACCCGCGATGCCCAGTAGACGCCGAAGATGACTACAACAGCGAGGCCGCACAGGGGATAGACCACCGCGGGCGCAAAGCCGTTGGGGCCGGTGATACCGCGGTCGAGGATCTGCTGGGTGAGCACGGGCACCAGCACCCGCCCGGCCGCGCTGAGAACGGAGAGCACGAGCGTGAACACCAGTCCCTGGCGCAACGCGGGGGTCTCGCGCAGCCCGCGACGCAGCACCGCCCAGGCACCCGCACCCACGGCGGCCTGCGCCTGGTCGGCGTCGACGGACGCGGCCGTGAGCGCGCCGTAGGCGTCCGCCGGCGCCGGCGTCAGCAGCCCCTCCAGCCGCGCCTCGGCGAGCTCGTCGGGGTTCGTCGTCGCGGTGGGTTCGAGCTGGTCGATCGGGGTCATCGGGTGTCTCCGCGGGTCGCGGCCACGGCCGCCGCGCTCTCCGCGCGCTCGGTCTCGTAGGCGCGCAGCAGCGCGGCGTACCCGGGGTGCGCGAGCAGCTCCGAGTGGCTGCCGGTGGCTCCGACCCGGCCCTCCTCGAGGAAGACCACTGTGTCGGCGAGCCGGATGGTGGAGCCGCGATGGGCCACCACCAGCAG
>DATDHG010000043.1:0-14026 GCA_036521675.1 Candidatus Dormiibacterota bacterium | reverse complement strand
CTCGCGTGGTCAATACTTCACGCGAGGCTTTTCAAGAGGAGTTGGGCAACCATGGGGCAAACGCATGAAGTGATGGTCGGGGCCGCCGATCCGACGACACTGCCCGCGTACCAGCGGGATGCATCGGACGTCGTGGCCGCGATGGGCTCCGACGAGACGACGGGGCTGGCCGGCGCCGAGGCGGCGAACCGGCTCTCGTCGTACGGGGCCAACCAGATCAGCGGCGAGAAACCGCCGTCGGCGTGGGTGGTAGCGCTACAGCAGCTGCGCGACCCCATGAACATCATGCTGCTGGCCGTCACCGCGGTGAGCTTCGTCATCGGCGAGGTCTCCACGGGCGTCATCGTGGGTCTGCTCATCGTCCTCAACCTTGCGCTCGGCACGAGGCAAGAGCTGAAGGCCAGGGCCAGCGTCGACGCTCTGTCGAAGATGCAGGTGCCGCAGGCCAAGGTAGTGCGCGACGGCGAACTGGCTCTCGTCCCAGCTGTCGACCTCGTGCCCGGCGACATCGTTCAGCTCGAGGCAGGCGACATCGTTCCCGCAGACGGACGGATCCTCCGTGCCGCGACCCTGGAGGCCCAGGAGGCGGCCCTCACGGGAGAGAGCGCCCCAGTGGCGAAGGACCCAGGCGTGCTCCCGACTTCGGATGTCGCGCTCGGCGACCGGTCGAACATGCTCTTCCAGAACACCTCCGTGACCAGAGGTACCGCATCGATGGTCGTGACGGCGACCGGTATGCACACGCAGATGGGCCAGATCGCGACGATGCTGACCTCGGTGACCCGTACCCGATCGCCACTCCAGCAAGAACTGGACTCCTTGACGATTGTCCTGGGCATAATCGCGTGGTCCGCGGTCGCGATCATCGTCGTCGTCGGGGTGGCGCGAGGGATGCCGGCCAAGGAGGTCCTGCTTGTCGGTACGACGATGGCGATTTCCGCCATCCCCACCGGTCTGCCGGCGTTCGTGTCAGGGCTGCTCTCCCTCGGTGCCAAGCAGCTCGCCGAGGCCAAGGCCGTCGTGAAGAATCTCACCGACGTGGAGACACTCGGGGCCACGAGCGCCATCAACACGGACAAGACCGGTACGCTCACCATGAACCAGATGATGGTCTCGACGATCTACGCCAACGGCTCCTGGTTCTCGGTGCAGGGTGAGGGCTACCGGAAGGCAGGCGCCATCACGACCGTCGCCGGCGCCCCGATCCCCGACTTCACGCGGCTGGCCTACGGGCTCTGTCTGGATAGCGACGCCACCGTGGCCGACGATGGATCGGTGGTCGGGGACCCGACCGAGGCCGCGCTCGTCGTCCTTGCGGCCAAGCTCGGGGTCGATGCCGAGGAGACGCGGCGAGCGTACCCGCGCATCGCCGAGGTGCCCTTCGACTCCGACTACAAGTTCATGGCCACGTTCCACCGCGTGCCGACCGGCGCCGGCGAGCGCGTCATCCAGCTGGTGAAAGGAGGGCCGGACGTCGTTCTTGCTCGTTGCACCGAATCGGGAGGTCCGTTGAGCGGCTCGCAAGTGCCCATCGACGAGACCCGCGCCGGCATCGACGCGGCCAATGAGCGCATGGGCCAGAAGGGCCTGCGGGTGCTGGCCTTCGCGGCCCGGCTCGTCGAGGACGACGAGATCCAGGTGATGGCCGATGACCCGATGTCACTGACGCACGACCTGGTCTTCGTCGGCATGGCGGGAATGATCGACCCGCTGCGCGTGGAGGCCAAGGGCGCGGTGGCCACGGCGCTCGGGGCCGGGATCGACGTCCGGATGATCACCGGGGACCACGCCGTGACCGCCGAGGCGATCGGAGAGACCCTCGGCCTCGGACCCGGGGCGATCAGCGGCAGTGAGCTCCAGGTGCTGTCTGACGAGGAGCTGGCCCGTCGGCTGCCCGAACTGCACGTCTTCGGCCGCGTTTCTCCCGAGGACAAGCTGCGCGTGGCCCGGTCCATGCAGGCGCAGGGTCTGATCGTCGCCATGACGGGCGACGCGGTCAACGACGCCGCCGCTCTGAAGCAGGCCGACATCGGGGTAGCCATGGGCAGCGGCAGCGAAGTGACGAAGCAGGCCGCGCGGATGATCCTCACAGACGACAACTTCGGCACACTCGTGAACGCCGTGGAGATAGGTCGCAAGGTCTACGACAAGGTCGTTTCCTACGTTCGCTACCAGATGACGCAACTCCTGGCATTGGTGATGCTCTTCCTTGCCGCTACCGCCTTCAACATCAACGGGGGCGTCGCGTTGACGCCGACGATGGTGCTGTACCTGCTCTTCTTCGCGACCGCGG
The DNA here is from genome assembly GCA_036521675.1 of Candidatus Dormiibacterota bacterium. GTDB lineage: Bacteria > Chloroflexota > Dormibacteria > Aeolococcales > Aeolococcaceae > DATDHG01. The sequence goes on along the minus strand of DATDHG010000043.1, from coordinate 11,733 downwards.
CCGGCGTGGTAGTCATAGCTGTTGATCCTGGGGACCCCGACGTGATGCAGCGGCCACCGCGGGACCCGAAGGTCCCGATCACCAATCGGATGGCGATCACGCTGTGGGTCGCGTACGCATTGGTCCTGTTCTTGGGTGCACTGGTTCCCCTGGTCGCGGGACCGGACAAACCGAGCACCGAACATGCGAGCACTTCTATGACGATGACCTTCGTGGTGATAGGTCTGGGCACCGTCTTCAACGCGCTGACCAACAGGCGTGACCCCGCCAGCGGGCTCACCCCTCCGATCCTGAAAGCGCTGGGGATTTCGCTGGTTCCCGTGGCGATGGTCTTCCTTGCGACGCAACTACAAGGTCTCCAGAAGGGACTGCTGACCACTCCGCTCACGGGACCTGAGTGGCTCGCCTGCCTCGGCCTGGCCCTCGCGCTTCCCGTGGTCGTCGAGGGTGGCAAGTTGGTACGCCGCCGGCGCGCACCGGCCGCGGCGATGTTCGATGCGAGCCGAGCAGTCGCCCCGGCGCGCGCCTTGCCCGAGGCCCGTCGGTGAGTATCGCCGGAATGCCTGAACCTCACCACCTTGATCGGAGTTGAGACATATGGCCACGAAGAAGAACAAGAAGAGGGGGAGGCGGGACGAGAAGGAGACGGCAGTGTCCTCGTCCGTAGCGCCCGAGGCCGGTCCGCAGCCGAAGATGAAGCGCACGGAGTACGAGCGGGAGATGAGAGTCCTGCACGGCGAACTGGCCGCCATGCAGGAATGGGTCAAGGCCACGGGGGCCAAGATCTGCATCGTGTTCGAGGGTCGCGACACCGCCGGGAAAGGGGGCACGATCAGGCGGATCACTGAGCGCGTGAGCCCGCGTGTTTTCCGAATCGTGGCGCTGTCCGCCCCCAGCGAGCGAGAGAAGTCGCAGATGTATGTGCAGCGGTACATCCCCCTCCTCCCCGCCGCAGGTGAGGTCGTGCTTTTCGACCGCAGCTGGTACAACCGCGCGGGCGTCGAGCGGGTGATGCGCTTCTGCAGGCCAGAGGAGACGGAGCGGTTCCTCGAACAGGTGCCGGCGGTAGAGAAGGCCATGGTCGATTCTGGGATCCTCCTCTTGAAGTACTGGCTTGAGGTCGGCCCTGACGAACAGACCAGGCGCCTGGAGAGCCGGATCCACGACCTGCGGAAGATCTGGAAGCTCTCGGACATGGACCTGAAGGCCTACAGCCGCTGGTACGACTACTCGAGAGCCAGGGACGCGATGTTCGCCGCGACCGACACTGCTTGGGGGCCCTGGTACATCGCGCACACCGACGACAAGAAGCGAGGCCGTCTCAACATAATCAGCCACCTGCTGAGCCAGGTCCCGTACCAGCCGCTCGAGCATCGGGAGGTCACGCTGCCGAAGAGGCAGCGCCCCGGCGGCTACGTAAAGCCGGACCTACCGTTGCGGTACATCGCGACACCGTTCTAGTGACCATGTCGGCGCAGTCTGGCGCTGAGGTGCTCGACGGACGGTGTTCCTGCCGCGCCTCGGCCGAAGGCTCCGCCCACCCATCGTGTGGCGTCCGAACAGCGCTACTGGCGATGGTCCGCTGACGGCCGTGAGCGAGGCGCGGTTGCGGTTGGGCTCGGATCCGCAGGCGACGGCGCGTCTTTTTGCCATATGCACTCGCCACGTGGATGTTTTGGAGCTGCTGCCCTGAGCCGCTCCCGGACACATGCCTCGTGCATTCCGCGCGACGGCCATGGCGACCGCCGTCTCAGCTCGATGCTCGGTGACCATGATCGTCACCCCTGCGGGCCGGCTGCTCACGTGCCACAGTCTTGCGCCGAGGATGCGCCGGGCCTGAACCTGGAAATCTCGCTGCGAGCTCAGCTTTCCAGTGCCAGCTTGTCCATTTCCAGCTGCTGCGGAACCTGCAGTGGGTAGTCGCCGTCGAAGCAGGCGAAGCAGAATCCCTCACGGTCCTGCACCTGCACAGCGCGCTTGAGCCCGGCGATGCTCAGGTACTGCAGCGAGTCGGCGCCGATGACCGAACAGATCTCTGCCTCGCTACGCTGGGCCGCGATGAGCTCGCCGCGCGACGCGATGTCGATGCCCATGAAACAGGGCCAGACGATCGGCGGCGAGGCCACGCGCATGTGCACCTCGGCCGCGCCGGCCCGGCGCAGCTCCTCGACGATGCGGCGGCTGGTGGTTCCCCGGACGATGGAGTCGTCCACGAGGACCACCCGCTTGCCCTGCACGACGTGGCGCATGGGGTTGAACTTGAGGCGGATGCCCGCCTCGCGCAGGCGCTGGCTGGGCTGGATGAAGGTGCGCGTGATGTAGCGCGACTTGATCATCCCCTCGACATAGGGGATGCCCGACTCCTCCGCGTAGCCGATGGCCGCCGGAGTGCCGCTGTCGGGCAGGGAGATCACGATGTCGGCGTCGGTCGGCGCCTCGGTCGCCAGCTCGCGGCCCATGCGCACCCGGGAGTCGTACAGCGACCGTCCCTGCATGACGCTGTCGGGGCGGGCGAAGTAGATGTATTCGAACGAGCACATCGCCGGCCGGGGCACGGCCCGCGGGATGGTGGCGCTGCGCACCCCCGCGGCGTTGACGGTGACGATCTCCCCGGGCCCGACCTCGCGGACGAAACCCGCGCCCACCACGTCGAGCGCGCAGGTCTCGCTGGCGATGATGTGCCCCGCCCCACCCGGGGCGTTGCGGTCACCGATGCGGCCGATGCAGAGGGGCCGGATGCCCAGCGGATCGCGCGCCCCCACCAGCTCGTCGCGGGTGACGAAGAGCAGGCAGTAGGCGCCCTCGAGGCGAGGCAGCGCGCGCCGCAGCACGGTTTCCAGGGTGTCGCCGGGGGTGCGACTGAGCAGCGCGCCGATCACCTCGGTGTCGGAGGCGGTGGCGAAGGCCACGCCCTGCTCGGCGAGGTCCTCGCGCAGCTCACGGGCGTTGATCAGGTTGCCGTTGTGACCGAAGCAGATGGGCCCCAACTGACCGTGTTCGACGATCATCGGCTGGGCGTTGGGCAGGCGCGCCGACCCGGTGGTGCTGTAGCGGGTGTGTCCCAGCGAGATATGGCCAGTCATGTCCAGAAGAGTTTCCTGGTCGAAGACCTGGGAGACCAGCCCCATCTCCTTGTGCATGCGGATGCGGGCGCCATCGCTGACGGCGATTCCGGCCGACTCCTGGCCGCGGTGCTGGAGCGCGTAGAGGCCGAAGTAGGTCAAGTTGGCGACGTCCTCGCCGGGCCCGTAGACGCCGAAGATGCCGCACTCCTCGTGGAGGCGATCGAGCGGCTCGTCACCGAGGTCCACCCAGCGGACCGGCTCCCCAGGGGTAGGTGCGGCCGGGGGCGGCGGCGTGATCGGGAGGCGCCGGCTCACCCCGTCTCCAGCGCCGCGTCGTAGGCGGCTCGAGCGTCGCGGACACTCACGTCCAACGCAGTCCCCACAGTGATCTCGTCTCCGCCCACCGGCCCCAGCTCGAGGAACGGGACGGCTGCGCCCTCGAGATGCTCCCGCAGGACCGAGACGTCCTCCGCGGGGCAGCTGACCACGAAGCGAGACTGGCTCTCACCGAAGAGTATACCGGCCGCCTCCGACGCCAAACCCGTGGGCTGCGCCAGCTCGGGAAGGAGAGCCCGCACCCCGATCGCGCCGGCGATGGCGCACTCGGCCAGCGCGACCGCCAGCCCACCTTCGGAGCAGTCGTGGGCGGAGCGCAGCAACCCGGCCTCGGCGGCCGCGCGCACCGCGTCCTGCACGCGCCTCTCCAGGCCCAGGTCGAGCGCCGGCGGGGGTCCGCAGTTGACCTCGTGGGCCAGCCGCTGATACTCGCTCCCGCCCAGTTCGGCGCTCACCGGCCCCACCAGGAACACGCGATCACCGGCGGCACCGAACGCAGGGGTGAGCCGGCGCCCGACATCGCCGAGGCGGCCCACCATGCCGACCACCGTGGTCGGATCGATGCTGACCCCGCTGGTGTCGTTGTAGAGGCTCACGTTGCCACTGACCACCGGGGTGTCCAGCGCCGCACAGGCCGCGGCCAGGCCGTCCACCGCCTCACTGAGCTGCCAGAACACCTCGGGCTTCTCGGGGTTGCCGAAGTTGAGACAGTTGGTCACCGCCAGCGGCTCGGCGCCCACGGCCACGCAGTTGCGGGCCGCCTCGACAACCGCGATCTCCGCGCCGCGGCGTGGGTCCAGCGCTCCGTAGCGTGCGTTTCCGTCAGTAGTGACGGCAACTCCCAGGGCGGTTCCCTTGATGCGCAGCACGGCAGCATCACCCCCGGGCAGGACGACGGTGTCGTCGCCAACCTGATGGTCGTAGCGCCGGAAGACCGGTCGCCGGCTGCCGATGTTGGGGCTGCCCAAGAGCCGGAGCAGCGCCTCGGCCAGGGGCCACGGCGGCGGGGCGGCGAGCAGGTCGGCGGCCGCGCCCCAGGGCCGGGGCCGCGGGGCCAACGGGGGATGACGCAGGGGGACGTCGTCGATGAGCATGGCGAGGGGCAGGTCGCAGACCACCCCGTCCCCCGCGTGGACACGCAGCCGCCCGTCGTCGGTGATGCGTCCGATGACATCGCTGTGCAGATCCCAGCGGTCGAAAGCCTGCATGACCGCCCCCTCCTCCCCGGCGCGCACGACGAGCAGCATGCGTTCCTGGGACTCGCTCAGCATCACCTCGTACGGCGTCATCCCGCGCTCGCGCCGCGAGACCCGTTCAACGTCGAGCTCGATGCCGCAGCCGCCGCGGTGGGCGAGCTCGGTTGCGGAACTGGTCAGGCCGGCGGCGCCGAGGTCCTGCATGGCCACCACCCGGGGATCGCCGGCCAGCTCCAGGCACGCCTCCATCAGGCACTTCTCCAGGAAGGGGTTGCCCACCTGGACGGCGGGGCGTCGTGCCTCGCTCTGGGCATCCAGCTCCACCGACGCGAAGGTGGCCCCGTGGATGCCATCGCGCCCGGTGTCGGCGCCCACCAGCAGGACGGGGTTGCCCGGTCCCGAGGCGCGCGCCCGCGTCAGGTCCTCGTGACGCAGTACGCCCACGCACATGGCGTTCACCAGGCAGTTGTGGCGATAGGACTCGTCGAAGTAGACCTCGCCGCCCACGGTGGGAACTCCGATGCAGTTGCCGTATCCGCCGATCCCGGCCACAACTCCGTCGAAGAGGCGGCGCTGCTCGGGTTCCTCGAGGGGGCCGAAACGCAGCGAGTCGAGCAGCGCGACCGGCCGCGCCCCCATGGTGAAGACGTCGCGCAGGATGCCGCCCACGCCCGTGGCGGCTCCCTGATAGGGCTCGATGGCGCTCGGGTGATTGTGGGACTCGATCTTGAAGACGGCCGCCAGGCCGGCGCCGATGTCGACAGCGCCGGCATTCTCGCCGGGTCCCTGGAGCACGCGCGCGCCCCGAGTCGGCAACCGGCGCAGCAGGGGCTTGCTGGTCTTGTAGCCGCAGTGCTCCGACCAGAGCGCGCCGATGATGCCCAGCTCCACGCCATTCGGCGCCCTCCCCAGCAGGTCAACGGCGCGCCGGTACTCCGTTTCGGTCAGCGCCACCTCCGCGAGGACCCGCGGCTCGGGGACCTCGACGGGGCGCGTGATCACACCGCCACCGCTCCGCGCGCATCCAGCGCGGCCACCACGGAGCGGATCAGGCGCAAGCCGTCGCTGCTGCCCAGCAACGGCTCGCAGGCGCGCTCGGGGTGGGGCATCATGCCGAGCACGTTGCGCGCGCCGTTGACGATCCCGGCGATGTCGCGCTGCGAACCGTTGGGCGAGGCGCCGGCGGCGCGCTGGTCGCGCGCCGGCGCGTAGCGGAAGATCACGCGGTCCTGGGCCTCGAGCTCGTCGAGCGTGGCCACATCAGCGACGTAGCGGCCCTCGCCGTGGGCCACCGGCATGCTCAGCAGCTCCCCGACGGCGCACCCGGCAGTGAACGGAGTGGCCGTGGTCTCGACCCGCAACGCCTGCGGCTGGCAGCGGAACTCCAGCGACTCGTTGCGCAGCAGCGCCCCCGGGAGCAGGTGCGCCTCACACAGGATCTGGAAGCCGTTGCAGCTCCCCAGTACCAGCCCGCCCTCACGGGCGAAGTCGGCTACAACCGCCATCAGCGGGGCGAACCGGGCGATGGCGCCGCAGCGCAGGTGGTCTCCGTAGGAGAAGCCGCCGGGGAGGATCACGCAGTCGGCGCCGCGGAGATCCGCCTCCTTGTGCCAGAGCATCACCGCCTCGTGACCGTCGAGCGAGACCGCGTGCGCCCAGTCGCGGTCGGACCAGGTTCCCGGGAAGACAGCGATCCCGAAGCGCATCAGCTCGCGGCGGCGGCCTCGTCGACCGCGCGCGCGGCCTCGATCGAGTAGTCCTCGATGACCGGGTTGCGTAGCAGCTCCTCGCACATCTCGACTACCCGCTCGCGCGCCCCAGACTCGCTGGCCGCCTCCACCTCGAGCTCGATGAACTTGCCGACGCGCGCCTGGCGCACCTCGGCGAAGCCCAGCGCGCGCAGCCCGTGGCGGACCGAGAGGCCCTGCGGGTCGTTGATCACGGGCTTCAGCCGCACCACGACGTCGATGGCGTACACGCTCACGAAAGCTCCAGGCCGCAGATCCGCCGCGCCGCCTCCAGGTAACGGGCGCGGGTATGCGCGACCACGTCGGCGGGCAGCTCGGGCCCAGGCGGCTGCTTGTTCCAGCCGCTCGCCTCCAGCCAGTCGCGCAGGTACTGCTTGTCGAAGGCGGGCTGCGCCTCGCCCTCCCTGTACGTCGTCGCGTCCCAGAAGCGCGAGGAGTCGGGGGTGAGCACCTCGTCGATCAGGGTCAGCTCCCCGTCGACCCAGCCGAACTCGAACTTCGTGTCGGCCAGGATCATGCCGGCCTCGGCGCAGAACCGGGTGGCCTCCGCATAGAGCGCCAGCGAGCGTTGCTCGAGGAGTGCGGCGGTCTCCGCCCCGACGACATCAGCGAGGCGGGCGCGCGAGATGTTCTCGTCATGGCCTTCGTCGTTCTTCGCCGCGGGGGTGAAGCGCGGTTGCGGGAACCTGGCCGACTCGCGCAGCCCCGCGGGGAGCGTCTCCTCGGCGAGCGTGCCCTGCTCGCGGTACTCCTTCCACCCCGAGCCCGCCAGGTAGCCGCGCACGACGCATTCGATGTCGATGCGCTCGGCGGCGACCACGCGCATCGAGCGTTCACCGAGCTCCGCCCAGTCGACCTGCGCGGGCAGGCTTATGGGGTCGTCGTCGCGGAGGTGGTTGGGCGTGACGTCCGCGGTCCGCGCAAACCACCAGCGCGACATCTGCGTCAGCACGCGCCCCTTGTCGGGAATGGGCGTGGGCATCACCGCGTCGAAGGCGCTGACCCGATCGGTGGCCACCATGAGCAGGCCGCCGTCGGGGAGCCGGTAGGTGTCACGCACCTTGCCGCGACGGAAGAGGGCAAGGCCGGGGATCGAGGTGGTGGCCAGGGCGCTCACCATGAGCCTCCGCCCAGCCCGGCGTCGGCGGCGACAGCCGCGGCCCCCACCGGCTCGCCGGCGTCGCCGCCATCCGCGAGGGCCAGGCCGAGGCGCCCATAGGTGGCGTCGATGTGCTCGGTGAACGCGCCCGGATCGAAACAGCTCTCCACTGTCACCCCCGCATCACGCAGCGCCGCGCCGACCTCTGCGTCGGCGGCCACCAGCTCGCGAAAGCTGGCCGTGCTGTCGCGCGCCGCGAAGGCCAGCCGCTGCACGGCGCGGTAGGCGCGCTCGCGCGGCCAGCCGGCCTCCAGCATCAGCGCTCCCAGCACGCGCGGCGAGTAGGTGAGCCCGCCGCCCCAGTCGAGGTTGGTGCGCATCCGCTCGGCGTCGACGCGCCAGCCGCGCAGCAGCCGCGTGGCGAGCTGGAGCATGTAGTCGAGCAGCGCGCAGGCGTCGGGCAGCACGATGCGCTCGGCGGACGAGTGGCTGATGTCGCGCTCGTGCCAGAGGGCGACGTCCTCGAGCGCCACCAGAGCGTGTCCGCGCAGCACCCGGGCCATGCCCACGATGCGCTCGGCGAGAACCGGGTTGCGCTTGTGGGGCATCGCGGACGACCCCTTCTGGCGGCTGGCGAAGGGCTCCTCGGCCTCGCCGATCTCGGTCTGCTGGAGCAGCCGCACCGACGTCGCCAGCCGCTCCAGAACCGCACCGAGAATGGCCATGCTCGACACCAGCGAGGCGTGGCGGTCACGGGCCACCACCTGCGTGGTGACGTCGGCGACCCCCAGGCCCAGCCGTGCGCAGACGTGCTCCTCGACGGCGGGGGGGACGGTGGTGTGGCTGCCCACCGGTCCGCTGAGCTTGCCGACGACGACCTCGGCCAGCGCGGCGGCCAGCCGGGCGCGGCTGCGACGCAGCTCGTCGTAGTGGTTGGCGAGCTTGAAACCCAGTGTGGTGGGTTCGGCATGGACGCCGTGAGTGCGTCCTGCCGTCAGCGTGTGGCGGTGGTGGACGGCGAGCTCACCGAGCGCCTGCTGCAGCGTGGCCCCGTCCTTGTCGAGCAGCTCGCCGGCATCGCGAAGCTGCCAGGCCAGGCAGGTGTCGACGATGTCCGACGAGGTCAACCCCAGGTGGATCAGGCGACCCTCATCGCCGGCCATCTCCTGAGCGGCGCTCACGAACGCGGCGACGTCGTGGCCCTGCTCGGCCTCCAGCTCCGCCACCCGCCGGACATCGACCTGGCGACCTGCGAATCGAGCCCGCAGCGCCTGCGCCTCGGCGGCGCTCACCCGACCGGTCTGCGCCCACCCCTCGGCGGCGAGCAACTCGATCTCCAACCACCGGTCCAGCCTCGCCTGGTCAGTGAAGACCGCAGCGATCGCTGGCGGGGTGTAGCGCGGGATCACGTATCACGATTGTACGGGAGTCCTCCCGGCCCCCTCGGGATCGCGGGGGACCGCGCCTATACTCGGTTTTCCACGTGGCCACAGGGCGCGGGGCCCCTGACCCGCTCGCCGCACGATGGTGAAGACACCGTGGTCGCCTGCGTAACTGCGCTTGGAGATCGCGCGTTGCCCACACAGGTCCGCCGAGATCGTCACCGGGGCAGCGTATGACCCTCCCCCGAGCCTACGAGGACGACCTCGTCGAGCGGGCCAAGCTGGACCCGAACGCGTTTGGAGAGCTCTACGACCACTACTTCGGTCAGATCTACCGCTTCGTCTACAGCCGCATGCGCGATCCGGACGCCGCCGAGGACGTCACCTCGGAGGTCTTCTTCAAAGCGCTGCGGGCCATCCCGCGGTATCGACCCAGTGGCCATCCCTTCTCCGCCTGGCTCTATCAGATCAGCATCAATGCCATCGCCGACCACTACCGCGCCAAGCGCCCCGAGGCGGACCTCGACGCTGCCGGCGGCGTCGCTGCCGGCGGCGTCCCCGTCGACGAGCAGGTGGCGCAGCGCGACCAGGCGACCCGGGTCTGGGAGGCCATCGACAGCCTCCCGGCCGCCCAGCGGACGGCGCTCACCTTGAAGCTGGGAGAGGACCTCAAGCTGGCTCAGATCGGCGTGATCATGGGCCGCAGCGAAGGCGCGATCAAGCTGCTCATCCATCGCGGGATGATCGGGCTGCGCCAGCGCCTGGCGACGAACGCCGCCGTCGAAGGGACGGTGCGATGAGCCCGGAGGACTTCGCGACCGACCTGGAGCTGGCCGCGATCTTCCCCGACGAGCCGGAGATGCTCGAACTGGCCCAGCTGGTCCAGGCGGCCCGGCCGCAGGCGCCGGTCCGGCCCCACTTCCAGGGTCAGCTGCGCGCCCGGCTGATGGAGGCGGCGCCGCAGGCGTTGCGCCCCCGGGGCATCCTCGGTCTGCGGCTGCGGCCCGCCTGGCTGATGGGCGGGGCCCTGGCCACACTCGGCGCGGCCGCGGCCATCACCGTGTTCAGCGTGCTGCACAGCGGCGGTGACACGGTCGTGCAGAACCTCCACCCCGTGGCTTCCATCCCGGCAGGGGCGGTGAACGTCAGCCCTGACCAGGCGATCACCATCGCCTTCAACCAGCCCATGGACCAGGCCTCGGTGGTGCGCGCCGTCCATATCACGCCGGCGACCGCCTATACGACCAGCTGGACCGGCAACACGCTCACCATCTCGCCGACGCACCACCTGGCCGGCAGCGCGGCGTACGTCGTCAGCGTCGACAACCGCACCGCTCAGGCCACCAGCGGGGCGCGGTTGGCGGCCCCCGTGGTGATCCCCTTCGGCACCAAGCCGACCCCGACTCCCGCCCCCACCCCAACGGCCGCGCCGGCGCTCAGCGAGGCCGTGCTGGGACAGGCACTCGCCGGGTCGGCGCTGGTCGCGGCGCCCAATGGCGACGTCGTCGTCGGGAGCGGCCTGGCCGTTTCCACGGCCGCGGCCACGCCCTCCGCCACGTCGACCGCCTCGCCGAGCCCGTCGGCGACCGCCCCCCCGGCGGCGACCGCACCCTCGGCGTCCCCTGGCGCAGGCGGCTCGCCCAGCCCCGCCGGCTCGGCGAGCCCTGCAGCGCAGCCGCAGCTGGTCCGCCTTGGCGGCGGCTCGGCGACCATCCTCGGCCCCCAGAGCGCCGCAGTCGCGATCTCGCCCGCCGGGCACTCGGTCGCCTCGCTGACCCCCGACGGTGACCACGCGGATGTGGTCGTGGCCAACCTCGACGGCAGTAATCGCAGGGTGCTGGCCCGCTCGGCCGACGCCACCTCGCCGCTGGCCTGGACGCGCGCCGGGATCATGTTCGTCGGCTCCGGCCGGGTCCGCCTGGTCGACCTGGGCGGAGTGCTGCACACCCCACCCCTCCCCGCCGTGACCCCGGGTGGCGCGCCACTGCTCGTCCGGGACGGCAACCGGATGGTGCTGCTGAGCGAACCTGCCGCGGCTGCCCCCACCTCGCCTACCCCGGGCGCCGGCCCATCGCCGGCGGCGACCACCGCAACCGCTCTGGTCGCCCCCACGATCGCCGACCTGGGTGACGGCTCCACCCTCAACCTGCCCGCGGGGGCCGCGGCGGTGGCTGCGAGCTCGGATGGCAGCACTGTCGCCTGGGTGACCCAGGGCCCCACGGGCTTCGTCGTCCAGCGGGCGACCATCCCGGCGGCGCTGACCGGCGCGACCCTCCGACCGGTGACCGTCGACCTCGGCGGCGGCGTCCGCGACGTGAAAGCGCTCGCCCTGAGCCCCACGGGCGCGACCCTGGCCGCCGCGGTGATCCAGTCGGACGGCACTTCCCGGCTGCGCATCGTGGGCACGCCCGGACACGTCCTGGGGACGGGCCGGGCACTCGACGGGCCGGTCTTCGTCTCGCCCGACGCCGTCGCCGGCCTGGCGGCGAACGGCGGCGCCTCCGACGTGGTCGTGGAAACCGTGAGCGGGGCTGGCGGCGGCGCGGCGGCCGATCCCAACGCCGTCCCGGCCGGCGCCAGCACCCTGCTCGACAATCTCATCGCCGCACAGTCGCCGGCGGGGAGCTCGGCGCTCGCGGCGCTGCCGACCATTGGAACGCCCGCCCCCGATGTCGCAGCGCTGACCCCCCACGGCATCACGCAGGCGTACGCCGTCAGCGCCACGACCGGCGACGGCGGGGCCTCGGTCGTCGCCCTGGTGCGCCTGCTCCACATCCCCGACGCGTCCGAGAACAGCGGCACGGTCACCGTCGCCGACGAGACGGTCACCCTGCGCCGGACCACCGGTGGCGACTACGCGATCGCGGGCCTGGCGGTGACCCCGCTGGCGCCTCAGCTCAACGGGCC
>DATDHG010000042.1:0-8860 GCA_036521675.1 Candidatus Dormiibacterota bacterium | reverse complement strand
CAGAGCGGCGCTTTCGAGCTGATCGCCGATCTGCGCACGCCCCATAGCGCGCGTCACACCGCCGCCACGGTCCTGCTCGAGGCCACCGAAGGCGACGTCCGTCTCGTCCAGGAGGTGCTCGGACACGCAACCCTGGAAACGCTGCGCGTCTACACGGAGATCACCGATCAGCGCAAGCGGGCCGCCTACCGGCGGATGGGTGAGTTTCTCGAGGGTGGACGCCGGCGTCAGTGAGGGGGCGGAGCGCCAAACCTCAGGCGGTCGAGCCGCCGGGACCCGGGGGGATCAGCCGGTGCCGCCCGGCCGATGGTCAGTCAACCGCCTGAGGCTCGCCGCGGGCAGTCCGGGACATGCGCGCATCGATGGCGGACCGGATCTGCTCGGCGACGCTCGGTAGCGCTTTCACCATTGCTCGAAAGCTGGGACCAGTCATCACGACGGCGCGCATCGGCGCCGTGGTCACTACTGAAGCCGTGCGGCGGGGGGCGGCCAGGAGACCGATCTCACCGAGGTAGTCGCCCGGGCCGAGGTCGGCCAGGTGCTGCCCGCCGCTGGTGACCTCGGCGCTGCCCGCCTCGATGATGACGAACTCGTAGGCGAACGTCCCCTCGGTCACCAGCGCCTTGCCGGCGGGGAGATCGACCTCGTCGGCCCAACCCGCGATCTCATCGAGCTGCTTGCGGCCGAGCCCGCCGAAGAGCGGGATCGCCTTCAAACGGTCCGCATCCATGCCGCTGATCCTCCAACATGAGCGCCCAGCCACCGCAAGGCGGTGCCCCGGGGGTCAGGCCGAGCATTCTGGGGCCGCGCTCGGGCGCCTTGCCGGCAATGGCCGGCGGCGCCGCTCAGGCGAAGACGTTGCCCAGGGATCGGACCGGACCCTGCAGGCCCTCGGCGCACAGCGCGGCGACGTGGGCGGCGATGGGCGGGTAGAACGGCAGCCCGGGGAGCTCGCTGACCGGTCGCCACGCTACCCCGGTCAGGCGGCCGTCGCGACCGGGGCGCAGCTCTCCACCCACCACACGGCCGGCGTGCACAAGCTGGACGAGGTGGCGCAGCCCGTCGCCATCGGGGCCGATCGCCTCGCAGACCAGGAGGAGGCGGCCGACCTCCACATCGAGGCCGGTCTCCTCGCGGAGCTCCCGCTGCGCCGCCGCCGCCAGGCTCTCGCCCACCTCCACGCCTCCGCCGGGGAGCAGCCAGTAGCGGCGGCCGCCCTTCTGGTGCTCGACAAGGAGGACGCGGTCGGCTTCGAGGAGGCAGACGGCGACGCGCAGGCGGATCTCGTCCACAGGCGCGGGATCGTCCCACAGCCACTCGCCGAAACGCCCTCCCCTTGCACCTGCCCATTGACATCGAACACCCGTTCGCCCTAGAGTCGGCACCGACGGAACAAACGTTCGTCACCACTCCCCGCTCGAGGCGATCTGACCATGATTGCGGACCTCGCCCGGCCCTACCGCCGTCCTCAGCACCGCTGGGACGGTGAGCGGCGTGTGGCGCGCGCCGGGCTGCTGGCTCTCGTGCTTGCCATCGGGCTGCTCATCCTCCTGGCCACGGTGGCCTATGGGGGAACGCGCGGGGGCGGGCCCGAGCGGGTGACGGTGGCCCCAGGCGACACGCTGTGGTCGATCGCATCAGCCCATGGCAACGGCGGCGACGTCCGCGACACTGTTGACACCATCGTGGCGGTCAATCATCTCGACGGCGGGCTCATCCACCCGGGGGAGATCCTGGTGGTGCCCGCCGGCTGACCGGCCGGCGCGGCGAATCCACCCCTCAGGTCGCGACCCGCTCCCGCTCCGGCTTCCGTGGGTGAGGCGCCGGCTCGTCGACAACCCGATCGGTGTCGAGAAGGCTCAGCCAGGCCGGCAGCGGAGGCGGCACGGGGGTGGGAGTGTCGTCGTCGGTCCCCGGCCCGCCGCCGTCGTCAGAAGCCTCGTCGTCGGCCTCGGCGCCGTCGAGGAGTCGCCACATCAGGACACTGAAAGCCACGAAGAGCGCCAGCTTGCTGAGCAGAGCCATGGAAGCGCCGGCGATCTGCTGGTCGCTGAGGGGTGTCATCCCGAGGATCCCCGCGGCATACCCCTGGTAGATCAAGTGGTGGTCGAGGGCGAAGATGAGGCCGGCGAAGGTCTGCGGGATGGTCGCGAGCAAGAGGAAGCCCAGCTTGAAGAGGGGCGGTATGCTCCAGCGCGTCCGCCCGCGTGGTTCGACGATCGGCCACCAGAAGAGAATCGAGACGCCCAGGAGCGAGAGCATCTGGGCCGCATAGAGCTCGGGATGGTTGAGCGACGCGTTGAAGAGCACCGGCGCGTGCCACCCGAAGAACACCGCGTTGACGAGGAGCAGCGCCACCGCTGGATGGACGGCGACGTCTCCCGCCAGGCGCAGCGGAGCGGGCCACGCACGGCCGCCTCCGGGGAACCCGAGCAGCAGGAGCGGGGGCACGCAGCCCATCACCACTAGCACCTGGAGCAGATGTGCGGAGAGCAGGTACTGGCTGCCGACCGTCTCCAGGGGGCTGAGCAGCACCGCGGCAAGCAGCGCCAGCGAGCCGACCAGGGCCGCGCTCCGACCCCGTCCAAACGGCTCCGCTCGCGCGCGTGCGCCGCGCCAGCGCACCACCGCCACGACCGCCAGTGCGGCCACGGCAGTGGCGAGCAGGGGGCTCAGGCTCAGCGCGGTGGGCGACGGCCGTGCCACCCCGGCAACGCTAGCAAGATTCGCCCAGGCGCGCAGGGTAGGGCGGGGATGGCGCAGGATATGCGCTTCTCATGATCTCCCCCTCCCATCTGGCCGGCGCGCCGGCGGCCCCCTTTCACGCGGTCCGGTGAGCGCTTCGGGGGCGGTGCCCTACCAGGCCACGCTGCGCACCACGCGCAGCCGCCGGCAGATCATCGAAGACCTCATCGCCCTCGACGTCCCCGGCGCCAGCGTCGCCGAACGCGGCGAGACCTACCTGGTGTTCGCGCGGCGCAGGCGCACCCTCTACGGGCCGGGTCGCGCGACTGCGGTGGCGGTGGTGATCGCCGCCCTGGTGCTACTTGTCACCGCCTTCAACGTCGTCTTCGTCGTCCTGTTGCCCGCTGCCCTCGCCGCGTATCTCCCGTTGGTCATCGGCGACCACCCTCTGCTGGCTGTCGGCGCGGTCGACGATGACGTGATCGGCGTTACTCGCTTCACCGTGCACGGGCACGCTTGGGGGGAGCTCAAGGCAGCGATCGACGCCTACATGAGCCACCTTCCCGAGGCGCCGCCGTCCGGCCAGGAGCTCGAGACGCCCACGCCGGTGGGGGCCGGCGCGGCCGCCGGTGGCCAAGGGCGCTCGCTCGAATGACGCAATGGAGCGGCACCGGACTCGACCAGCGCCCCTCGCCGTGCTACGCGGCGGCCGGCGCGGGATCGGGGCGGACGACGACCGTGTCGGCGATGCGGATGATCTCGTCGACAGGGAGTTTTGCGAGCGACGCGTGCTTGCGGATCGCCTCCGGGCTCGTGGCCTCGTAGATGCACACCGTCCCAACCGAACCCGCGCCCTCGTCGAGTACGTAGGAGCGGATCCAGCGCACCTCGTCCGGCATCTCCTCGTTGCCGACCTTGGTCGACCGACCGGCAGCCTCCTCGAGCTCGGCGCCCGAGCGCCAGCCGCTGCGTCGAAGGATCGCGTACAAGTCCATCATGTCGCCTCCGTCATGTTTGGTGGACAGCACCATACACGCGGCCTTGTCACCTCGACAACGGAAGCCTGATCTCGAAAACATGTATGCGGAGACCTACCCGTGCACGGCTTGATGATGGACTTCCCCCTGACCATCCCCAGGATGGTCCTGCCTCGCGCCGAGGGGCTGTTCGCGGCGCGCCCGGTGGACTCTCAGGTCGGGGAACGGCTGCATCGCTCAACGTGGGGTGCGGTCGCCGACCGCGCCCGCCGGCTCGGGGGTGCGCTGGCGGAGTTGGGGATAGGACCGGGCGACCGCGTGGCGACGTTCGCCTGGAACAGTTACCGCCACCTCGAGGCCTATCTGGCCGTGCCCTCGATGGGAGCCGTCCTCCACACCCTCAACGTCCGCCTCTTCCCCGACCAGGTCGCCTACATCGTCGCGCACGCCCAGGACCGCGTGGTCCTGGTCGATCGCAGCCTCCTCACCGCCTGGCGAGCTGTGGAGCCCCGGCTCACCATCGAGCACCCCACCGTCATCGTGATGGAGGACGACCCGGACGGCAGTCTCGACGGCGGCGCGCTCGCCTACGAGCCGACCATCGGCGCAGCAGAGCCGCTGGCGTGGCCGGAGCTCGACGAGAGGACCGCCGCCGCGATGTGCTACACGAGCGGCACCACCGGTGACCCCAAGGGCGTGGTCTACAGCCACCGCAGCACAGTGCTGCACAGCCTGGCCGTCGGGCTTGCCGACGGGCTCGGGCTCAGCGCTTCGGACCGAGTGCTCGTCGTCGTGCCCATGTTCCACGCCAACGCCTGGGGGCTGCCCTACGCCGCCGCGCTGGTCGGTGCGTCGCTGATCCTCCCCGGTCGCGACCTCAGTCCCGCGGCTCTGTGCGGTCTCATCGAGCGGGAGCGTCCCACCTTCGCGGCGGGCGTCCCAACGATCTGGCTCGGCATCCTCGAGCACTACCGCATTCACCGCCCCGACCTCAGCTCACTGCGCACCACCGTGGTGGGAGGCTCGGCGGTGGCGCCGGCGCTCATGGCCGCCTTCGAGGACGAGCTCGGAGTCCCCATCCTCCACGCCTGGGGCATGACGGAGACCAGCCCCATCGGCTCGACCGCTCACCTTCCTGCCGAGCTTGGCCGCAACTCCGACCCGCTGGTGCGGCGCAGTTACCTCTGCTCGCAGGGCCGAGCCGTCTCCGGCGTGGAGATGGAGTTGCTCGACGGGGCGGGGCAGCCCGTGCCGCACGACGGTGAGGCGATGGGCGAGATCTGCGTGCGCGGCCCCTGGATCGCGAGCCAGTATTACGGTGACGATCAGCCCGGTGAGAAGTTTGCCGGGGGCTGGCTGCACACCGGAGATGTGGCCACCATCGACCTCTACGGGTACGTGCGTATCACCGACCGCACCAAGGACCTGGTCAAGTCCGGCGGTGAGTGGATCTCCTCGGTCGAGCTGGAGGGCTTGCTGATGAGCCACCCTGATGTGCTCGAGGCGGCGGTGATCGCGGTTCCCGACCAGAGATGGACAGAACGACCGCTGGCCTGCGTGGTGCCACGCCCGCACGCGCAGGACCGGCTGCGCGCCGAGGACCTCATCGAGTATCTGCGACCGCAGGTGGCGCGCTGGTGGCTGCCCGACGGGGTGGTGTTCATCGACGCCGTCCCCAAGACGAGCGTGGGGAAGTTCGACAAGAAGGTGTTGCGGGCTCGCTTCCCGGCCATGCCCGCGGGGGCGCGGTCTTCCGTGTCGCCGCAGCAGAGGGCGCAGGGTTAGCTCCCTTCGTTCACAATGCGCGGCCGGCGGAGCGGAGCGTACCGGCGCCGCCACCGTCACCACATCGATGGGGGGCCAGATGCGTCACGACCTCGATCGCGCTGCACTCGCTCAGGGGCAACCGCGCGCGCCGCGGCGGCTGGCCCGTCTCGCCCTGGCGGCCCTGCCCCTGACGCTCATCGGCTGCGGGGGCGGGACCACCACGGTGACCGTGACGCCCGCGCCGCCGTCGTCCTCGGCGACCGCGCCGCCCACCACCACCTCCACCGCGACCTCGTCGACCGCGAGCGCCACCCCGGCGCCGGGGCCGGTCATCAGTCTGGTCTGGGTGGTGGCCACCCCGACCGGCGCCCAGATCCGCCAGGTGAGGCCCGGGGCCGGGCCGGTGCGCACCATCGCCACCCTCGCGCCCGACGACCACGTCGTCGCCCACGGCAGCGGCCTGATCGTGGTCGCCACGGCCACGCGTTGGTTCAGGATCATCACGGTCTCTGACGGCAGCAGCCGCCTACCCGCTGGTGGGTTCGGCGGCGTGTTCCTCGATGGCGCCGCGTTGAGCCCGGACGGCACCAAGCTCGCCTACGTCGACAGCGTCGGGGGCCTCAGCGGCGCCCTCAAGGTGATCGACCTCGGCACGGGCAGCAGCACCACCCTGCGGACCTTCCCGAACAACCGCCTCGACGTGCCCGCAACGTGGAGCGACACGGGCATCGGGGCCACCAACATCGTGGGCGCATCCGACGCTCCACCCCAGGCGGCCCTGACTCTCAATCCCGCCACCGGCGCCCGGGTGGCGAGCACAGTCATCGCCAACCTTGCTGCGATCGTGCTCACCGCCGACGCCGCGCACGCGGCCCTCATCCTCCACAGCGCCCTCGGCGACGAGGCCGATTTCGCTGGCGGGCCTGGACCCCAGGGTCCGTTCAACACCCTCCAGCTGGCCACCATCGGGGGCGGCGTGGTCACGTTGCTCAAGGAGGCCCACCACGACATCACCGCGCTCGCCAGCCTCCCTTCCGGGGACCGGGTGTTGGTGCACGACGGCTCGGCCGCAGGCGGATTCGCGGGAATCAGCCTCAGCCCCGACTTCGGCCTCATCGCCGTCGGCGGGGGCGGTGCCAAGGCCCAGTACGCCAAGGAGGACGGCACCCAGTACGACTCGGGCGCCTTCTACCAGGACGGGACCACTGTGGCCGTGTCCTCACACTCGAGCAGCGGCGAGAGGTTGGTCCAGTACGCACCCGGGGCGGCCCCGGTGACGCTCGACTCCGTCGCCGGCGGGCAGTTCGCCAGCGTCTTCCTGGTCTAGCGCAGCAGCCTCACGACGGCCACGACGACACCCTCGATCACGACATCGCGAGCGTAGATGGGCTCCATGGCGCTGTTCTCGGGCTGCAGACGGACCCGCCCGCTTTCGCGGAAGAAGCGCTTGACGGTGGCGTCGGCCTCGCCTGTCTCCGGATCCTCGAGACGGGCGACCACGATCTCTCCGTTACGCGCGTCGGCGGTCGGGCGGACCACGACCAGGTCGCCGTCATGGATGCCCGCGTCGATCATGCTGTCGCCGCGGACGTGCAGGGCGAAGCAGTCGTCCCCGGCGATCTCGGGGCCGAGGGTGATGTGGTCCTCGATGTTCTGCTCGGCGAGGATCGGCGCGCCCGCTGCGACCCGGCCCACGAGCGGCACCGCGAAGCCGCGCGGCAGGATGGTGCGTCCGTTCCCGCGCTCGCTGCCCACCACCTCGACCGTGCGCGACTTGGTGGGGTCGCGACGGATGTAGCCGCGCTGCTCCAGCGTGTTGAGGTGGTTCTGAACGGTCGACGACGAGCTCAAGCCGACGGCCTGGCCGATCTCGCGAACGGTCGGTGGATAGGCGTGGGTCCGCGCGTGCTCGGCCAGGTATTCAAGGATTTCCCGCTGCCGCGGGTTGAGTCCGTCGACCATCGAGAAGTCTCCTCCAGCGGGTGCGTCGCGGACTGTAGCACGGTTCGCCCGGAATTGCAAACGTTTGTTCTGACTCCTCCGAACTGCGAGACCGGTCCTCAGAGATGCAGCCTCCGCAGGCGCTCGCAGGCCTCGTCCACGCGGGCGTCCGGCGCGGTCACCGAGACCCGGAAGTAGCCCTCGCCGGAGGGGCCGAAGCCCACCCCCGGGGTCACATTCACACCGACCTGGTCGAGCAGGGCCGCTGCGAAGGAGATGCTGTCGTATCCGTCTGGAACGCGCGCCCAGAGGTAGAAGGTCGCCGCGGGCAGGGACACGTCGATGCCCACGCCCGCCAGAGCGTCGCGGAGCATCAGCTGGCGCCGGCGGATGACGGCGTTGCGCTCCGCCAGCGGCTCTGCCGGCTCGGCCAGCGCTGCGATGGCGGCGTGCTGGACTACCTGGAAGATACCGCTGTCGAGGTTGGTCTTCAGCTGCCCGAGCAAGCCGACCAGCTCGGCGTTGCCCACCGCCATGCCCACCCGCCAGCCGGTCATGTTGTAGGTCTTGCTGAGCGAGTGGAACTCCAGGCCCACCGCCCTGGCGCCGGGGACCTCCAGCAGGGATGGAGCCCGGTAGCCGTCGAAGCTCACCTCGGTGTACGGAGCGTCACTGGCCAGCACGATGCGGTGACGGGCGCAGAAGGCCACCGCCTCCTCGAAAAAGCTGCGCGGCGCCACCGCCCCGGTGGGATTGTTGGGGTAGTTGAGCCAGAGCAGCCGCGCCCGGCGCAGCACGGGGTCGGGGATTGCGGTCAGATCGGGCAGGAACCCGTTGGCCTCGAGGAGGGGCATGCGATGCGGCTCGGCCCCGGCCAGGAGGGCGCCGGTCACGTAGACGGGGTAACCGGGGTCGGGGCACAGCACCACGTCGGCGGGGTCGACGAGGGCCAGGGGCAGGTGGGCGATGCCGTCCTTGCTGCCCAGGGTGGGCAGCACCTCGGTGTCCGGGTCGAGGTCGACGCCGAAGCGGCGGCCGTACCAGTCCGCCATGGCGATCCGCAGCTCCCGCAACCCGGAGTAGGCGGCGTAGTGATGGTTGACGGGGTCGCGGACGGCCGCCCTCGCCGCATCGACGATGGCCGCCGGGGTGGGCGTGTCCGGATCCCCGATGTCCAGGGAGATCACGTCGACGCCGGCGGCGCGCCGCGCCGCCACCCGGCGGTCGATGTCGGCGAAGAGGTAGGGCGGGATGCGGGCCATGCGCGCCGCGGCACGGCCGCGGACATCGCTCACGACGGCAGCGCCGTACCCAGCGCCGAGGGCTGCACCTCCCCCTCGTACACCGCCTCGGCGGGGCCCGTCATGAGCACCGGCCCGTCATCGGGCCACTCGACGCGCAGGGTGCCGCCGCGCAGCTCGACGTCGACCACGGCCTCCACGAGGCCGCGCCGCCGCAGCGCCACCACCGTCGCGCACGCCCCGGTGCCG
>DATDHG010000041.1:0-7075 GCA_036521675.1 Candidatus Dormiibacterota bacterium | reverse complement strand
CTGGCGCGGGCGCGCTCCAGGGCGGGGGCGGCGGCCGCGTCACCGGCGTTGCCCAGGGCGATGGCGGCGTTGCGAGCCAGGCCGGCGCGGCCCGCCCGCCAGACCGCAGTGGTGCGGAAGCGGCGGCGGAACTCGTCGTCGTCGAGGCCCAGGCATTCCACAAGGTCGGGCCAGGGGACCGGGCCCCGCCGCGTCGAGGCGGCGCCGGCGGCAAGCGGGCGCGGCGCCAGCCGCTCGTTGATCGGGCACACCTCCTGGCAGATGTCGCATCCGAACGCCCAGGTGCCGACCAGCGCACGCAGCTCGACGGGGATGGCACCACGGTGTTCGATGGTCAGGTAGGCGATGCAGCGGCGCGCGTCGAGCACGCCCGGCGCCACGATCGCCCCCGTGGGACAGGCGTCGACGCACGTGTGGCAGCGCCCGCAGGAGCGACGCGAGGGCGGGGTTGGGGGCATCGCGACGCTGAGCAGCAACTCGGCCAGCAGGACGTAGGAGCCGGCGGCGGGGGTGATCAAGCAGGTGTTCTTCCCGCAGAAGCCGACGCCCGCGCGCTCGGCGACGGCCCGGTCAGCCGCCCAGCCGTGGTCGATGAAGCGCTTGGCGCGCAGGTCGGGGACCCGAGCGCCCAGCCAGCCGGTCAGCGCGTCGCACGCGCGAGCCAGCTCGTCGTGGTAGTCGACAACCCCATCTCCGCCCTCGGTCAGGCATGCATAGGCGGCCATCCGACCCCGTGGGCGTCCGCTCTGCGCGGGTGGCGGGGGCGGTGCGTCGCCGAGCCCGGCGGGCCGGTAGGGCCAGGCGAGCGCGAGCAGGGAACGCCCCCAGGGATGGCGCCGGGCCAGGTCGGCGGCAGCCTCGACGCGAGCCGGGCTGAACCAGGGCATCCCCTCCATCCGGCCCGCTGCGATGGCCTCGAGGCCGCGGCGGCGCGCGCCCCGAAAGGGCTCGACCGAGGCGATCCCCGCGGTGACGAAGCCCGCGGCGCGCGCCTGCTCGAGAAGCTCGTCGCGCAAGGAGCGCGAATCCATGCAGCCAATCCTCGCAAGCCGCGGGCACACGGCGGGCGGCGCGCCGGGTATCGTCGGTCACTGGTCGGCCCGTCGCGCGCCGCGAGTGACGGCCAACCAGCAACGAGACCACAGGATGGGCACCAGCAGCCGATGACCGAGGACAGCACGCCGCGCGCCGAGCCGGTCGACGGCGAGCTCTACGGGCCTGTCGAGGTGGGGGCCTTCCTGGGCGTCAAGCCCCAGGTGATCGTCAACTGGATCCGCGCGGATCGCGCCCACCCCACCGCCGTCGACGACCTGGGACGCAACCGCTTCACGGCGGCCGACGTGCGCGCGCTGCGCGCCTCACTCGGCCACGTGGTCCGCACCCGGAGCGGGGCGGCGTGAGCGCGCCGGCCCGACGCCTGGCCGTGGGCAGCGACATGCGCCACGCCACCGCCGATGCCGTGGTCGCGCACCTCGAGGTTTGCGGTTGCAGCGTGGTGCGCTGCGGCGCCGTGGGCGGGGGCGAGGACACGCCGTGGCCGTCGGTGGCCGAGGCGGTGGCCCGGCTCGTGGCCCAGGGGGCGGTCGATCAGGGAGTGCTGTGCTGCTGGACCGGCACGGGTGTGGCCATGGCCGCCAATAAGGTTCCCGGGGTGCGGGCGGCGCTGTGCGGCGACGCGGTCACCGCGGCCGGGGCGCGTCGCTGGAACGACGCCAATGTCCTCGCCCTCTCCCTGCGGGCCACCAGCGCAGCGGTGGCGGACGAGATCATCGACGCCTGGCTCAGCGCCGGCGACGTCGATCCATCCGAGGCGGCCAACGTGGCTGCGGTGGCGACCATCGAGCGCCGCTATCGCGAGCGCGCCACGGCCGCCGCCACTGCGGAGTGATCGTGCCGGAGATCATCGTCACCGCCACCGACCTCGCCGGGGCCAGTACGGACGCCGTGCTGGTCACAACCTTCGAGGACGGCCTCTCCCCAGCGGTGCTGCAGGCGGACGCCGCCCTCGGCGGCGCTATCAGCGAGATGAAGGAGGCCAGCGAGTTCACCGGCAGGTTCGCCCAGCGCCCGGTGCTGCGCACCCTGGGGCGGCTGGGCGCCAAGCGCCTGATGGTGCTCGGTCTCGGCAAGCCCGCCCAGCTCGATTCCTACCGGCTCCTCAACGCCTTCTGGCTGGCCGGCGGCGCTCTGCGCCTGGCCGGCGTGCGCAGTGTCACCGTGGTGGCCGACCCGGCGATCGCGGTGGCGCTCGACGGCGGTCACGGCCCAGCGCGGGGCGATGAGATCGTCCGCGCGGTGGTGACGGGCCTGCTGCTCGGCAACTGGGACGGGGGCGTCACCAAGACCGTCGACGAGGACGGCACCCGCGACAAGCTCATCGAGCGCGTCGAGCTGACCGGTTTTGCAGGCGACGATGTGGATGCGGTGGTCGCCGAGGCGCAGGTGCTGGCCAGTGCCACCAACCAGGTGCGGACCTGGGTGACCACCCCCTCCAACCGGCTCACCCCCACCGAGCTGGCCGCTCAGGCGGAGCGCCTCTTCCAGGGGAGCGGCCTGGAGGTCGAGGTGCTGCGCAAGGCCGATCTCGAGCGCCTCGGCATGGGGGCGCTGCTGGGCGTGGCTCAGGGGAGCGAGGAGCCCCCGGTGATGATCTGCGTGCGCTGGGACGGCGGCCGCCCGGGTCAGCCCCGCCTGGGGCTGGTGGGCAAGGGCATCACCTTCGACACCGGCGGCATCTCCATCAAGCCCGCCGGCGGCATGGAGATGATGAAGACCGACATGGGCGGCGGCGGCGCCGTGCTCGGCGCCATGTGGGCCATCGCCACTCTGCAGATTCCGGCCAACGTTGTCGGAATCGTGCCGGCCACCGAGAACATGCCGGGCGGGCGCGCCTACAAACCGGGGGACGTGCTCACCAGCCGGTCGGGCAAGACCATCGAGGTGCTGAACACCGATGCGGAGGGCCGCATCATCCTCGCAGACGGGCTCGCCCAGGCGCGCGAGATGGGCGCCACCCACCTCGTCGACGTGGCCACCCTCACCGGTGCCGTCATCGTCGCGCTCGGCCATGCGACCACCGGGCTCATGACCAACGATGCCCGTCTGGGCGCCCTGGTCGGGCAGGCCGCCGCCCGCGCCGGGGACCGGGTCAGCGAGCTGCCGATGTTCCCCGAGTACGACGTCTGCCTGGAGAGCCAGGTCGCCGACGTGGCCAACATCGGCGCCAGCCGCGCCGCGGGCAGCATCTCGGCCGCAGTCTTCCTGCGTGAGTTCGTCGGCGACCTTCCCTGGGTGCACCTCGACATCGCCGGCACGTCGTGGAACGATCAGGGCGAGCTGAAGATGGTGCCGTCAGGCCCCAGTGGAACCCCGGTGCGCACCTTCGTCCACCTGGCGCGTACGTTCGCGTCACTGCCCGACGCAGACGAGGTCGGCATGGGCTCCGCCGGTCAGGAGCGCGTGGTGGAGCGGTGGCGCGCTGACGTGGACGGGGAGCCGGCGGGCCCCGGCGAGAAGTAGGAACTCGCCGCGCGCAGCGCCCTCGAGCCAGGCGCGCTGGGGATCGGTGAGCGAGTAGGCGTCCTGCATGCGGGACGTCTCGGCGCCGCGGTGGCCGCCGAGGAGGATGGTCGCCGGGTTGGTGGCGATCACCCGCCCCTCCTCCCCGGCGAGCAGGTCGCCGGCGTTCTGGGTCGCAACCACCAGGGAGGCGCTGTATTTGCGGCAGCGCCGGGCCAGCTGGGCGAGCAGGGTGCGGAGCGCCGGGTAGGCGACCAGCAGGCCGACTTCGTCGAAGACGATGTGGCGGTCGCGCGGGTCGCGGCGGACGAGGCCCCAGAGCCACTCCGCGACGATCAGGGTGGCGGGCGCCACCAGCTCCTCACGGAGATCGCGCAGTCCTAGACCGACCACCCCGTCGGTCGCGCGCAGCGAGGTGGGCCGGTTGAAGAGGTCGCCCAGGGGGCCGTGGCAGAAACGGCGCAGCACCGGGGCGATCCGCGGCGCCCGGTCATCGAGGTGGTCGAGGCAGTCGCCGAGCACCGCCACCCGCCCTGCGGTGACGGCGGCGGCGGTCGCGGCTCGGGCCGCGGCGTCGAGATGGGCGCGCTCGCCCTCGTCGAGCGTCCCCCCCACCAGAGTGTCGACCAGGGCCAGGACCGCGCCGACCGCCGCGTCGCCGTCGTCAGCGTCGCCGGCGGTGGCGACATCGAAGACATTGAGAGCCGTCCCGCAGCCCGGGCGCAGGTGCAGATAGCGGCCGCCGAGGGCCGCGACCAAACGCTCGTACTCGCCTTCGGGGTCGATGATCAGGCTGCCGATGCCGCGCGCGGCCGCCGCCAGCACCAGCATGCCGATCGCGTAGCTCTTGCCCCGTCCGCTGGCGGCGAGCACGGCGACATTGGCGTTCGGGTACCGGGTGCGGTCGAACAACGCCAGCCGCACCGGGGTGTCCGATCCCACGGCACGGCCCAGCAGGTAGCCGCCGGCGTCGTCGCAGATCGCCTCCACGAAGGGGACACAGCTGGCAGCGGAGGCGCTGTCGACCAGCTTGCGATGCGGCGAGCGGTCGTCGACCAGGGGCAGGGTGCAGAGGCCGGCGGCCCGGTGCTCGAGATGGGCCAGGGGGGCGCGGGTGAGGGCCATGGCGAACCCGGCGCGGAGCGCCCGGGCGGCCGCGTCGAGGCTGGTCGGATCGCGGCCGCGAGCGACGGCTGTGACCGAGAGCGTCAACGAGCGGCCCTCATTGCGGGCCAGGCGATCGCGGAGGTCGAGAGCCGCGTCCACCCCGGCTTCCACGGTCGCGTCGCCGGCGCTCTCCCGCTCCATCTCGGCGAGCTGGTCGGCGCGCAGCGCCCGCAGCCGCCGGCTGAGCCGGGCCATGGCCTCGTCGAGGCGCACCGGCGCCATGTGCAGGGTCACGTCGCACTCCGCGCGGACGCGCAGGATGGGCGCCAGCCAGCCCGCCTCCACGGCCACTCCGGGGAGGTGTCGCAGCCACAGACCGCGCTGCAGGATGCCGCCGCACCGCACGCTGGTGGCGGTCGCCGACCAGCCCGGGGGGCCCAGGCTGCGGCCGACCACCTGCGGAGGTGGGTCGTCGTCTCCCCAGGCCTCGGCGAGCAGGACGGCCAGGGCGCGACCGTCGAGCGGCTCCACCTCCACGCCGGCCGCCCGCAGCGCTGCCTCGACAGGGTTTGCGCCTGACGCCGAGCTAGCCTGCCTGGCGGGTGCGGTGGTGAGCACGAGGAGGTCGCGCCGGAACGCGGGCCGCTCGGTGAGCAGATCGCGCTCATGGCGGCCTTCCGCGGCGGCCAGTTGCATGGGGAGCGGAGCGGCCCCGCCCGGAGCGTTCGCGACGTCGGCTTCGGGTTCCCAGCGGCGGACCCGGAGGAGCAGTTGCAGGGGAGCCTCGAGGGTTCTGCACAGGTGCGAGAAGGCGGCTTCGAGCGCGCCGCGCCGCTCCGGATCCATGCTGGTGACGTCGAGCGGGCCGCAGCGCAGGCCGATCACCGCTATGCCGTCGGCGCGCACCAGGCTGCCGGCGGCGACCTGCACGCCGGCGTCGTCAGGGTGCGCGCCGCGGAGCAGCAGCTCCTGCAGCGCCGCGATTGCCGCCCGGTGGGTCAGCCCCACGCCGGGTCGGGGCCAGGGCCGCCGGCCGTGGCGGCCGCGGCGGGGGCGCCGAGCAGCTCCGCCGCCAGTCGCCGCACCGCCGAGGCCGCGGCCCCGCCCCCGTCGAGGCCCGCGAGGCGATGGGTGACCTCGCCCGCCTCCAGGTCAGCGTCGAAGGGGATGGTGGCGGCAACCTCGCCGGCGAGATCGCCGATCACCTCATGGAGATCGTCGCCTGGCCGGGCGCGATTGACGACGTAGCGCAGCCTCGGGCCGAGACCCAGGCGGCGCAGGGCCTCCGTGGAGCGATACGCGTCCTGGGCGCCGCGTGGGGTGGGGGTGACCACGACGAGGATCTCGTCCATGGCGCCGAGCGTCATGACGCTGAGCGGCCCCAGGTCCCCGGGAAGATCCACGACGACCAGCTCCGTGCCCGCCTGCTCGAGGATATGGAGGAGCTCGGCGACGCGGGCGGGCAGGATCGCCTCCGCGGCCATAGTGGAGGTGGGGCCGACCAGGACCCGGGCGCCGCTGCGATGGGTCACCAGGAGGTCGTCGAGCGCGGTGATCCCGTCGCCGCCCAGCAGCGCTGGATGCCAGCGGTCGGGGTGAGGCAGCCCCAGCCGCAGCGCCACTCCGGGAGCGGGCACATCGAGGTCGAGGATGGCGACGCGCCGGCCACCCGCCGCCACAAGGCAGGCGGCCTCGACCGCCATGGTGGTGCGACCGCTGCCGCCGCACAGCGCGAAGACGGCCACCCGGCGCATGTGCCCGTGCGGTCGCGGACGTGGGAGCTGGAGCTGGAGCCGGTGCTCGGCGCGGTCGTCGAGTTCGAGCGGGGCGAAGGCGGCCGCCGCTGCCGCATCGGCCGCGCGCAGCGGCAGAACCGGGGCGAGAGCCGGCACCGCCCCGGCGGCGGCCGGGACGCCGGCCGCCCCTGCACTGTCGCTCGGGTGGGCTTGCCGCCCCAGCGGCGAGGGGATGAGCCCGACCTGATCGCGGGCGGGCGCTGTCGGCGCGTGTTCGCCCGTCGGCGTCACGCTTCGCCGCCGCCCGGCGATGAGAGCGTGGGTGGCGGTCCCGAAGTCGAGGTCACCCAGCTCGCCTCGATTCCGGTGCTGTTGAGAGGCGTCCTGAGGAGCCTCGGCCGGCTTCTCCGCGGCGGGCTGGGGCGGGTCGATCCACTGCCTCCAGGCGGGCGCGGCTGCTACTCCGCGCAGCGTCGCAGCGATCGCTTCCCGAGGGCGTCGCGGTTCGCGATCCTCCGGTCCGGGAGGGGGCGCTCCAGCCGGGGCCCCGGGTGGACCACCGGTCGGGCCCGGGTCACCACCGTCGCCGCCGGCCCCACGGCCGCCCGCCTCAGGCGGCGCCGCGCTCAGGAGCACCGGGCCACCTCCCGACCGGGGCAGGACGACGAACCGCAGCGCCAGCCAGGCCCACGTGAGCAGCGGCCGCTCCTGCC
>DATDHG010000040.1:0-1893 GCA_036521675.1 Candidatus Dormiibacterota bacterium | reverse complement strand
GCCGAGATGCAGCGCATCATCGACGAGGTCGCGGCCGAGCGCGCAGCCCGCCTACACGTCCAGGCCCAGGCCCAGCCCGCCACCGCCTAGATGTACTGAGCACCGACGTTGTTGAGATAGGGAAGCCTCGGCATCAAGCGCGACATCATCGAGGACGCCATCGGCGGTCGCGTCGAGGGGGTTGGCGGCCTCGCCGTTGAATGGGACAGCAACGTCACCTCGCAGCGCGGCATCCCCGGGCGGCAGGCCCTGCCCGGCGGGGTGCGCAACGTGGTGGCGGTCGGCGCGGGCAGGGGCGGCATCGGCGAGACCACCGCGGCGGTCGACGTGGCGTAAGGTGGCGACTACTTGACGGATCCCACAGGGCGAACCCATGGCACATCTCTACTGCCGCTGCGGCACCGACTGGAGCCCGACCATCGACCCGGCGGTCACCCGTGCCGGGGACACCTGGAGCCATCGTTGTGAGGGATGCAAGCTGAACCTTCGGGCGTGGGCGGTCGATGCGCCACACGGACTGGAGGTTCGGACGCACGGCTTCTATCCCCACCCGCCGTCCCTTCCGGTATAGCTACCGCCCCGCCAGCGCCGGGCGAGCTAGCGCGATCGCCCGCCGAAGTAGACGCCGAGGATGGAGACCTGCGACGAAAGGAAGGATAAGGACGTCGTGAGCGACCTCCGGCTTTCCACCACGCCAGGGGACTTGACACTAACAGCCGTTCCGAGCAGCTCATGATTGCCAACGTGGCGCAGCGGACCTGCTCGCCCCGCACTGGAGATTGACTTTCCTCCCTGCGCTGTCGAGAATCGCGCCACCGGGAGACTCCCGATGCAGCAGCCCACCCCACTCATCCACCACAGCACCGCTTCGAGCCAGATGGAACACCCGCGCACCGTGGAAGTCCTCAAGGTTGCGGCAACCTCCAAACCCGTAGCCGTCGCCGGGGCTATTGCGGGCGTCATCCGCTCCCAGCGCAAGGTCGAGGTGCAGGCCATCGGCGCCGGCGCCATCAACCAGGCCATCAAGGCCATCGCCATCTCGCGCGGCTACGTCGCCCCCGAGGGGATCGATCTCGTTTGCACGCCGTCCTTCATCGACATCTCGATCGACGGCGAGGACCGCACCGGCGTCCGGCTGGTCGTCGAGTCCCGCTGAAGGCGGCCGCCGCCTACTTCCCGTACTCGACGCGGCGCATCTCGCCGACGACGGTGACCTTGATCTGGCCGGGCGTGGGCGCCTCGATGACCCTGGGCTCGTCGACCCGGGCCATGGTCACCGAAATGCGCTTGGGCTCGGCCTTCTGCTCCCGCGGGGCCAGGATGGTGAGGGTGCCGTTGTCGAAGCTTCACGCCCTTCCCCTCAGCCGCCGGAGCCCAGCGTCCGCCTCGCCAGACGCCAGAGGTTGGCGGTCTTGCGGAGCTCGCGCCGAAGCGGTGAGCTAGGACGGGTCGTCGTCGGGCGGCCGCCGGGTCGATTTGACCTGTGAGCGCTGCCGCTTCTCACCGAGGCGTTCGCGGACGGAGCCGCGCGTCGGGCGGGTGGGCCGGCGCGCCCGAGGCCGGCGCGCGGCGACGTCGAGGCGTTCGACAACGCGTCGCATCACAGCCTCGCGGTTGCGCAGTTGCGAGCGCTCCGCACTGGCGACGATACAGACCGCCGGGCCGAGGGTGGCGACGATTCGCTCCCTCACATAGTCGGCAGCCTCGAGGGACGTGAGGTTGACGACGAGCTCCACGCGGCTGTCCGTGGTGTTGACACCCTGGCCCCCGGGACCCGTGCCATGCGAGAACCGCCAGGTCACGGCGGTGGCGGGGACCACGATGCCCCCGCGGGTCGTGATGTCGCCGTCCACGGGTGCCTCCTGAGTCGCGTTCTTGATCGGGCAGTATCCG
>DATDHG010000039.1:0-9138 GCA_036521675.1 Candidatus Dormiibacterota bacterium | reverse complement strand
GACCCGCTCCACCTTGCGCAGGGTCCGCTCGATGAGCCGCTGACCACCGAAGCCCGGGTCGATGGTCATCACCAGGGCGAGGTCGCATACCTCGAGGACGTCGTCGAGCTGCTGGGCGGGCGTGCTCGGGTTGATGGCCGCGCCGGAGCGGCAGTCCAGGTCGTGGATGGCACAGAGCGTGCGGTGCAGGTGGGGGCAGGCCTCGAAGTGCACGGTGATGCCGTCGGCGCCCGCGTCCTTGAAGGTGCGCAGGTGGCGGTCGGGCTCGACGATCATGAGGTGGACCTCGAGCGGGAGGTCGCTCGCCCGGCGCAGCGCGCGCAGCGCGTCGGTGCCGAGGGCAAAGTTGGGGACGAACACGCCGTCCATCACGTCGACGTGGATGCGCTCGGCGCCGCTGCCTTCGAGCGCGCGGACCGCCTCGGCCAGGGCGCCGTGGTCGGCGCCGAGCACGCTGGGGGCGATGTGGACCGCGCCGCGGCAGGGCGTCCAGGTGGAGCGTGGCATCGGCGGCGATGATGGCAAGACGGCAGGGCGTCTGGGTGCCCGGTGGCGGATCAGCCCCCGGGAGCGCCGCCCATCGACGTGGCGGCCGCGGTGTCGAGGAACCAGCGCAGCTCGCCCCGTGCGGGCCGCACCCGCGCCGCCACCGCCGTCCCCGCCGCCACTTCCCGGAGGGCTGGGCCCTTGTCCGCACCGGCCACGATGAAGGCGATCCCAGCGGCGGCGTTGAGGGTCGGGAGGGTGAGCGTGAGGCGTTCGAACGGCGCGTAGTCGGCGCGGGCGGGGGCCACCCAGCGGTCGGTCACGTCGAGCACCTTCTGTCCCGGGAACAGCGAGGCGGTGTGCCCATTGGTGCCCAGGCCCAGGAGCACGAGGTCGAGCCGGGGCGCTGAGCCCGGGCCGGCCGCGAGGTGGCTCGCCAGCTCAGCCGCGTAGTCGCCGGCGGCGGCGGCGAGGTCGGGACTCTCGCCACGCATGCGGTGGATGTGCAGCCGATCCAGGGGCAGGTGGCGCAGCAGCCGGTCGTGGGCGAGGCGATAGTTGCTGCCGGCGTCGTCGGGCGGGCAGGCGCGTTCGTCACCCCACCAGAACTCCCAGCGCAACCAGTCGGTGGTCTTGCGCGCGGGCGCGCTGGCGAGCACGTCGTAGAGAGCCGCGGGTGTATGTCCACCCGCCAGTGCGATGTGAAAGCGGCGCCCCTCGGCGATCACCGTGGCGGCGTAGCCCAATACCCAGCCGGCGGCGCGCGCCGCCAGCTCCGCCGGGTCCGACGCGAGCTCCACGGTCCCCGGCAGGCCCGCAGCGTCGCGGCTCACTGGGTCAAGGCTAACGCTGCCCGAAGCGCCGCCGCGTACACGGCGTCCTGGCCCTGCTCTTGCAGCGCGGCGCCCACCAGCTCGGCGAGGCGGGGCGGCTCGTCCGCGACCTTGGGCGATCGCTCGGCAACGCCATCGATGGCGATCCTGATGACCAGCTCGCCCGGCTCGCGCCCCACCTCGGCGCGGAGCCGGCTCTCCCCGGCCCGCGCCTCGAGGATCGCCGCGACCAACCCAGGCGCCGGGCCCGCGGCGCCGGGGTCGACTTCCACTGCGGCGCCGAGCCGGTCCGCGAGCCAACCGGC
Organism: Candidatus Dormiibacterota bacterium; assembly: GCA_036521675.1. Classification (GTDB taxonomy): domain Bacteria; phylum Chloroflexota; class Dormibacteria; order Aeolococcales; family Aeolococcaceae; genus DATDHG01. Next base: position 7,514 of record DATDHG010000039.1, on the reverse strand, counting down.
GAGGAGCAGTGCGTCGCTCGAGACGGGCGGACCGGTGGTCCGCACCGTGACGCTCTCGACTCCCCGCAGGAAGGGGCGCCGCGAGGCGGCGTCGAAAGCCCGCGCCAGCAATTCGCGCCAGGGTGCCAGGCGCGCCCACGCGAGGTCGCTGACGGGGATGCCGCCGTCGGGGCCGGCAGGGATGCGGGCCAGCCTGCGCAGCACCCGCCCCGGGTCGGGATACGCGGCGCTGTCGAGGATGATGCGCTCGCAGATCGCCAGGGTCTCGGGGGCGAGTGCCTGGGTCAGGTCGGGCGCGCCGCACAGCCAGAGCTGGACGGGGACGTCGGGGACCAGCAGCGGCGCCACCACACTGCCGAGGTGAAGCGCGGCTTCGCCGCCGGCGGTGAGCCTCACTGTCTCGGCGCAGACCTGGTCACTGCCCTGGGCGACGCTGCACTGCAGGCTGAGGTCGGCTTCGATGCCGCTGGGAGCGGCGGGGTCGGCGACCACGAGCAGCGCGCGGGCGGGATGCTCGGCACTGATCTCCGCCACCACCTCTGCCGCCATGTCGGCGGCGCGGGCATCGGTGCAGGCCACCACCAGGGTGAGCACCGAGAGCCGGATCCCCCGGCCCTCATCACCCTGGCGCAGCCGTGCCTGGTTGAGGGCCTGCAGCTCCCGTTCCACGGCGGCCAGGCCGCTGGCGTGGGCGGTGCGCAGCAGGGCGGGCGTGGCCATCGCGGCTGGCTCCCTGGCTAGGGCCGTCGCCAGGCGCGACCGTCGTGGGCCATGAATTCATCGGCCTCCTTCGGGCCCCATGTGCCGGCCTCATAGTTGGGGCAGTCGGCCCGATCGGGGGGATGGGCGCGCCAGCCGTCGAGGATGCTCGTGCACACCCGCCAGGCCTCGTCGACCTCGTCCTCGCGGGCGAAGAGGGTGGGATCGCCGAGCATGCAGTCGAGGAGCAGGCGCTCGTAAGCCTCCGGCGACTCGGTGAGGAAGGCGCTTCCGTAGAGGAAGTCCATGTTGACGCTGCGGATGCGCATGGTCTGGCCCGGCACCTTGGCGCTGAAACGCAGGGTGATGCCCTCATCCGGCTGGATGCGGATCACCAGGAGGTTGGGGTCGATCCCGGTCGTGACCTGGCCGGCCGGCAGGGCGACGTGGCCTCCGGCGAAGGGGGAGTGAGGCACGCGCCGGAACTGCACGGCGATCTCAGTGGCGCGGCGGCCCAGGCGTTTGCCGGCGCGCAGGTAGAAGGGCGTCCCCGCCCATCGCCAGTTGTCGATGTCCAGCTTGAGGGCCACGTAGGTCTCGCGCAGGGATTCGGCGTCGACCCCGGGCTCCTCGCGGTAGCCGGGGACGCGCACGCCGTCCACGTAGCCGGCCGCGTACTGGCCGCGGACGGTGTGCTTGAGGGCGTCGTTCGGGTGGATGGGGCGGATGGCGCGCAGCAGCTTGACCTTCTCGTCGCGAATGGTCTCGGCCGCGAAGTTGGCGGGCGCCTCCATCCCGGTGATCGCGAGCAGTTGCATGAGGTGGTTCTGGACGATGTCGCGCAGCGCCCCGGACTCCTCGTAGAACGAGCCGCGACGCTCCACGCCGATGGACTCGGCCACCGTGAACTGCACATGATCGATGTACTGGCGGTTCCAGAGGGGCTCGAAGATGCCGTTGCCGAAGCGGAACACCAGCATGTTCTGCACGGTCTCCTTGCCCAGGTAGTGGTCGATGCGGTAGATCTGATCCTCCGCGAACCACTCGTGCAGCTCGGCGTCGAGGGCGCGCGCGCTCTCGAGGTTGCGCCCGAACGGTTTCTCCACGATCAGGCGCGCGAAGCCACCTTCCGGCGCGCGCGCCATTCCCTCGGCTCCCAGGCGGCGCGCATAGGGGCCGATGGCGCTGGGTGGCACGCTCAGGTAGTAGACCCGGTTGCCGGCGGTGTCGCGACCGGCGTCGACCTCACTGAGAAGCTGCCGAAGCTGGCTGAAACCATCGCCGGCATCGAACTCGACGCTGGCATAGCGGATGCCCTCCTGGAACGTCGCCCAGAGGGAGTCGGTGACCCGGACGCGTCCGTAGCTCTCGGTGCAGTCGCGCATCGAGGTGCGAAAGTCGTCGTCGCTCATCGGGGTGCGTCCCGCCCCCACAACGGTGAAGCCCGGCGGCAGCAGACCGGCGCTGTGCAGGGCGTAGAGCGCGGGGACCAGCTTGCGCTTGGTCAGGTCGCCGCTGGCGCCGAAGATGACCAGCGCGCACGGCGCCGGGGTGCGTTCCAGCCGCAGGCCGGCACGCAGCGGGTTCTCGACGACCTCGGGCGCAGTCGCGCTGCCGGTCGTGGTCGCGGCCTCGATCACCCCTCACCCGCCGGTGGTCAGGGCCACCCGCATGCGCTCGGCCTTCGCCGCGATGGTGCGGATCAGCGAGTCGTAGGAGTCGGCGAAGCTCCTGACCCCGGCGCGGAGCAGGTCCTCGGTGACCTCGTCCATGTCGATCCCGGCGACGCCCAGGCGTTCCATCACCCGATGAGCGCCGGCGTAGTCGCTGCTGACGGTGTCACGGGTGGGGACCTGGCCGTGGTCGGCGAAGGCGTCGAGCGTGGCCGGGGGCATCGTGTCGACGGTGTCGGGGCCGATCAGGGCCTCGGCGTACACCACGTCGCGGTAGGCTGGGTTCTTGGCGCTCGTACTGGCCCAGAGCGGCCGCTGCGGATGGGCGCCCGCCTCCCGCAGCGCCCGGAAGCGCGCCCCGGAGAAGATCTCCGCGAACTTCTCATACGCGAGTACGGCGTTGGCGATGGCGGCCTGGCCCCGCAGCGAGCTGAGCTCGGCATCATCGGGGTTGGCGGCCAGCTTCTCCTCGAGGAGCTTGTCGACTGCGGTGTCGACGCGGCTGACAAAGAAGGAGGCGACGCTGTGGTTGGTCGGCCGTTCTCCGCGCCCGACCCGCTGCTCGAGGCCCTTGATGTAGGCCATCGCGACGGCTTCGTAGGCGCTCAGCGCGAAGATCAGGGTGACGTTGATGTTCAGCCCCAGGGCGATCAGCTCCTCGATGGCCGGGATCCCCGCCGGGGTGGCCGGAACCTTGATCATCAGGTTGGGTCGGTCCACCCGCTGCCAGAGCTGGCGGGCCGCGCGCACGCTGCGGGCGGTGTCGTCTGCCAGCGCGGGCGCCACCTCGAAGGAAACGTAACCGTCGGCGCCGCCGGTGCGGTCGTGGACCGGTCGCAGGATGTCCGCCGCGCGCTGGATGTCGGCCGCCGCCAGCTCGACGTAGAGCCTCTCGGGGTCGGTGGTCCCTGCGGCCAGGAGCTCGGCGAGGTGCGCGTCGTAGTCGGTGCCGTGGCCGATCGCCTTTTCGAAGATGGTCGGGTTGCTGGTGAGGCCGGTGACGTATCTGTCGACGATGAGCCGCTCCAGCTCGCCGCTGGACACCAGCTCGCGGCTGATGTAGTCGAGCCACACGCTCTGACCGTGCCTGGTCAGCTTCTCCAGCGGGTTCGTGGGGGACATGGCGAGCTCCTTCCCAGGGTGGCGATCAGGCGGTCAGGCCGGCGGCGGCGCGGGTGCGCGCCAGGCTCTGGCGGGCGGCTTCCACGACGTGGTCGGTGGTTATGTTGAAGTATTGGTATAGGGCCTTCTCCGGGGCGCTGGCTCCGTAATGGTCGATTCCGACGGCAACTCCCTGGGTCCCCAGGTACCGCTCCCAACCCTGGGTGACCCCGGCCTCGACGCTCACGCGCGCGAGCACGTCGGGGGGCAGGACGTGGTGCCTATAGGCCTCGTCCTGACGGTCGAACACCTCCCAGCAGGGCAGCGAGACCACGCGGGCGCGCACCCCCTCCTCCGCGAGCCGCGCCTGCGCGGCGACGGCGAGCTGCAGCTCGCTGCCGGTGGCGATGAGGAGGACGTCGGGGAGCAGGCCTTCGGGCGCGTCGCGCATCACATAGCCGCCGTTCAGCACCGCGTCATCCGCGGTCTCGGTGAACACCGGGAGCTTCTGGCGCGAGAGCTCGAGCAGGACCGGCCCATCACGGCGTCCGAGCGCCATGCGCCACGCATAGCTGGTCTCGTTGGCGTCGCCGGGGCGCACCACCCAGAGGTTGGGCATCGCCCGCAACGCCATGTGGTGCTCGACGGGTTGATGGGTGGGTCCGTCCTCGCCCAGGCCGATGCTGTCGTGGGTGAACACGTAGATCACCGGGATCCCCGTGAGAGAGGCCAGGCGGATGGACGGGCGGGCGTAGTCGCTGAAGCACAGGAAGGTGCCTCCGAAGACCTCGAGCCCGCCGTAGAGCCCCATTCCGTTCAGCACCCCGCACATCGCGTGTTCGCGGACGCCGAAGGCGAGGTTGCGGTCCACGTGACCGGGCTCGAAGTAGCCGTGGCCGTCGATCCAGGTCTCGTTGCTTGATTTCAGGTCGGCGCTGCCGCCAACCAGGTTGGGCAGGATGGTGGCGAGCGCGTTGATCGCCTGGCCCGAGGCCACCCGGGTCGACTGGCTGTCGCCCGCCTCCCAGCGGGGCAGGGATTCGGCCCAGCCCTTCGGCAGCTCGCCGGCCCGCTCTCTCTCCCACACCCGGGCGAGCTCTGGGTTCTGGTCACTCCAGGCTCGAACCAGGGCGTCCCACTCCTGCTCGAGACAGGCGCCCTTGTCCAGCGCCTGGCGGTAGAAGGTGAGCACGTCGTCGGGGATGAAGAAGTGGGCGTCAGGGTCCCACCCGATGGCCTGCTTGGTCAGCCGGACCTCGTCCTCGCCGAGAGGGGAGCCGTGGGCCTTGGCGGTGTCCTGCTTGTGAGGAGAGCCGTAGCCGATGTGGGTGCGACAGGCGATCAGCGAGGGTCGTGGGTCCGACTTGGCCGCCTCCAGGGCGGCGTCAACGGCGGCCGGGTCGTGGCCATCGGCGACGCGCTGCGTGTGCCAGCCGTAGGCGTCGAAGCGGCGCAGAGTGTCGTCGGTGAAGGTGTCCTCGGTGGGGCCGTCGAGACTGATGTGGTTGTCGTCGTAGACGTAGACGAGCTCGCCGAGGCCGAGGTGACCGGCGAGACTGGCGGCCTCGTGGGAGATCCCCTCCATGAGGTCGCCGTCGCTGACGATGGCGTAGACGCGGTGATCGACGAGGTGGTGCTCGGCGGTGTTGAAACGATCCGCCAGCAGGCGCTTGGCGAGCGCGAAGCCGACGCCGTTGGCAAAGCCCTGGCCGAGCGGGCCTGTGGTGGCCTCGACCCCCGGGGTCAGTCCGTGCTCGGGATGGCCCGGCGTGCGGCTGTGGAGCTGGCGGAAGCGCTGCAGCTCACTCATCGGCAGGTCGTAGCCGGTGAGGTGCAGCATGATGTAGAGGAGCGCGGAACCATGCCCGGCGCTGAGCACGAAGCGGTCGCGGTTGGGCCAGAGCGGGTTGCGCGGGTGGTAGCGCAGGTGCTTGCTCCAGAGCACGTGCGCGATGGCGCTGCAGCCCATGGGCAGCCCGGGATGGCCGCTGTTCGCCTTCTGGACGATGTCCATCGCCAGCGTCCGGATGGTGTCGATGCAGCGCTGCTCGAGGCTGGTGGATGGGCTCATGGCACCCCCAGGGCGGTGAGTTCGAGATCAACCCATGATGGCGCGCAAGGCGGCCATCCTGCAGCGGCGCCGCTCATCGAGGTCCCAGGCAGGCGGCCACGGCACAGCGCGCGGCCGGCTGGGCGGCGGCGCGCCGCGCGGTGTCGGCGTTGCGCAGCAGGGCGCGATCCCCGGGATGCCGGAGGAGCGCGAGCGCGGTGCGCCAGCGGCTCCGCGCCACGGCGCCCGGGGGTTCGAGCCGCTCCAGCCGCTCGGCCAGCTCCGGGTCGGGACGGAGCGCGTGCACGGCGAGCGTGGGCACGCCCAGCCGCCGGCCGGCCTCCCGCCATGTCTCGGTGGCGCCGTCCACGGCGGCGAGGCCGGCGGCGGCGAGTGATGCTCGCGCCGTGGCGGAGGCCGCCTCGGTGTCGATACTGCCGACCCGACCGTCGACGACCACTGGGTCGGCCGCGGCGAGCGCGGTCCGGGCCCGGGCGGCGAGTCCGGGATCGCCGTCGAGGAGCAGCGCCGGAACCGGGACCAGGCCGGTGCCGGCGCTGCTTCCCAGCGAGACGAGGAGCCGGGCGTGGGGGGCCCAGAAGCGCGCCGAGACCCGAGTGCTCTCGCTGCCGGCGGCGCTCATCACCACCGCGACGGTGCGCTCCTCGGCGCCCACGGCGTTCCACACCGCCCGAGCCCCCCCGGTGGGGATGCTCCGGACCGCCATGTCCCGGCCCTTCAACTCCGCGCGGACGGCGTTCGCCTCCAGGCTGGTGGTCACGGCGATGAGCGCCTCGAGCCAGGGGCGGGGATTGGCCACTCTGTGGGTCTCCGGAGGTGCGGCCCGCGCGGGCGGCGGGCTGCCGAGTCTGCGGGGCGAGGCCGGCGGTGCGTCGCCGCCGGGCGGGGGCGCGGCCGGTCGCTCAGCCCTGCGCGGCGGTCATGGACCGCGGGTGTGCGATGGTGGCGAGGCGCCCCGGCGTGGCGACAGGTTGCACGGAGGTCAGCAGGCAGTGCTCGAGCCAGGAGCGCAAGCTCCCGACTTCGAGGCGCGCCGTCCCGACGGCAGCTCCGTCCGGCTCTCTGAGCTGCGCTCGCGCTTCGTGCTCGTCTACTTCTATCCCAAGGACGGCACCCCAGGGTGCACCGCCGAAGCGTGCTCGCTCAATGACAGGCTGGGCGACCTCGGTCAGAGTGGCGCCGAGGTCATGGGAGTGAGCTCGGACTCCTGGCAATCGCACCAGGGTTTCCAGGAGCGCCACGGGCTCGGCTTCGCGCTGGCGGCCGACTCCGACCACCGCATCGCCGCCGCGTACGGGGTCGGCCGGATGCTCGGCATCCTGCCGGTGTCGCGGCGCTCGTCGTTCCTTGTCGGTCCGGACGGTGGCATCGTGGAGACGTGGCCGTCGGTCAACCCCAGCAAGCACGCCGAGCAGGTTCTGGAGGCGGTGCGGCGGCATGGGAGGACGGTTCCGTCGTCCTGAGCGGTCGGGGGCGAACCCGTCAGGCGCGCCGCCCGCGTCAGGGAGAGCGGGCGGGTGGTCGGGTAAGATGGTCGGACCGCGCCCCGCGCTGCACCGCGCGCCCATAGCTCAGCCCGGATAGAGCAGCGGACTACGGATCCGCGTGCGGGGGTTCAAATCCTCCTGGGCGCACCACCGATTTCGAGATCAAAACGAGCCTTCGAACGGGCTCGGCGCGCCCCTCGAGCGGGTGTTTGACAGCAACCCTGACAGCGCATTCAAGAGGGCAGCTTGTACAGGAAGTGACGCTGCTCGGCGCGGCGCTGTCGCTGTTCGCGTTGTTTGCGGCCGTGGGGCGCATTGCCTTCGCGCTCACAGGCCCGGTGATCAGCTGGCGGCAGCCTGCCGACCAATCGACGCCGGCCGAGCGGTGGCCGCACGATGCATCAGCTTGGCAGTCCATTGGTAGTAGACGACAAGGTGGCCGCCCTGCGGCTGCGCCGGGAGAGCTGCGCGCCACAGTCGACG
>DATDHG010000038.1:0-7484 GCA_036521675.1 Candidatus Dormiibacterota bacterium | reverse complement strand
ATTGGCCGCGGCCCTTCACCATGCGGCCCTGCCTGTGGTCGCTGAGAAGGCGCGGCGAGGGCTTCCAATCGGTCCCCTCGCGGTAGATACCGCGGACCGGGACCGGCGGCCAGTGCGCCGCACCCCGCTCGGCTAGGAGCTGACCACACCGTGAGCAGCGCACGGAGTGGCGCCGCGGGTCGTGCAGGTCAGGCATGGCGCCAATGACGGAAACGGAGCATCTGTTCGACCATAGCGCACTCCCTCGCACAGGTCAAGAATCAAGACGCGGCGGTCACTGCCCCCGTTATACCCCCAAGTTACCGGCGCACCGCTCCGCACCAGCATGCACGGCCGTGCCTAGATTCTGAGATCAGAACGAGAGTAAAAAGGCCCGGAAAACGGGGGGTTCTAGATGCGCCGCCGGGGTTGTCCAGATCCCGCCGCGCGCGCAGATGGGCGCCTGGCGACGTCGCTCCCGAGGATGACCGGGTCGACGGCGGTGGTCGCCCACCGGAGCGCTCACAGATGGATCGCCTCGCCGCTCACCGCCAGCGCCGCTTCGCCGAGGACCTCGCTGAGCGTGGGGTGGGGGGCGATGGCGCGCGCCAGTTCGAAGGGCGTGGCCTCGAGCAGCGCTCCCAGCGCCGGCCCGGCGATCAGCTCGGTGACCTCGTGGCCGATGAAGTGCACGCCGAGGACATCGTTTGTCGTGGCGTCGGCGACCACCTTGCAGAACCCACCCTGCTCTCCCCAGATGAGGGCGCGGGCGTTGCCGCGGAAGGGAAACACGCCGGTGCTCACTGCGTGCCCTGCGGCCTGGGCCTGGCGTTCGGAGAGGCCCAGCGAGCCGATCTGCGGGGTGCAGTAGGTGGTGCGCGGCACCCGCTCGGAGTCCACGGGTTGGGTGGGCAGCCCCGCGATGGTCTCGGCGGCGACCACGCCTTCGTGCATCGCCTTGTGGGCCAGCAGGAATCCCCCGGTGACGTCCCCGACCGCGCTGATCCCCCACTGGGCGGTGCGCATCGAGGCGTCCACCGCGACCCCGGTGACCGCAGTCTGCACCGCGGTCGTCTCCAGGCCGATGGCCTCGACGTTGGGGGCGCGGCCCACGGCCACGAGCAGCAGCTCGGCCTGCAGGCGCTCGTCGGGTCCCCCGGGTCGAGCGACCGTGACGGCGATCCCGCCCTCATTGCGCTGCAGCGATGCGATGTCGAGGCGATGGCCGGCAAGGCAGCGGATCCCGCGCGCGCTGAACTGACGCTCCAGCTCCGCCCCCACCTCGTGGTCCTCGAGCGGCACGAGGCTGTCCTCCATCTCCACCAGCGTGACCTCAGCCCCGAAGCTGCGGTACAGCGAGGCGAACTCCACCCCGATCGCTCCGGCGCCCAGGATGACCGCGCTCGCCGGGACGCGGTCCAGGGTCAGCGCCTCGTCGGACGTGATGACCGCGCTGCCGTCCACCTCCAGGCCGGGCAGGCTGCGCGGTCGCGAGCCCGTGGCCACGATGACGTGCTCCGCCGCGATCTCGCGATCCCCCGCGACCACCAGGTTGGGGCCGGCAAGGCGGCCGCGCGCCGCCACTGTTTCCACCTTGTGCTTCCTCAACAGGAACTCGACGCCGCGATGGAGCTGGGCGACGACCTCGGTCTTGCGCCGGCTCGCGGCGTTGTGGTCGAGGCTGAAATCATCGACCCGCACGCCCAGGCGGCCGGCTCCGTGCAGCTCGTCGAGCAACGCCGCAGTCTGGAGCAACGCCTTGGTGGGGATGCACCCCTTATGCAGGCAGGTGCCGCCCACCTTGTCCTCTTCGACCACGATGACACGCAGGCCCAGCTGCGCAGCGCGGATGGCGCCGACGTAGCCGCCCGACCCTCCGCCGAGAACGGCGACATCGAAAACTTCCGGCACAGCGGATCGAGTATAGGCGCGGTCAGGCGCACCGATGGACCATCTCGCACCCCCCCGCGGACGGCCCGGAGGCGGGCGCCGGCGGCTCTATGGACCGCCGCGGGCCAGAGGGGTCTCAGCCTCCGACCAGCGTCAGCGCCTGCTGCAGCTGAGGGTCGGCTGCGGGGTCGGCGGACTGCGCGTCGAGGCGGAAACGGTCGTCCGCGCTGGCGAGGGCCACCACCTTGTCAGGGGAGATGCCGGTGCCGTCGATGGTCTCGCCCGCGGGTCCGTACCACTTCTCCACAGTGAGGTGGAGGTCACTGCCGTCGGGCAGTGAGAAGTCCTGCTGCACCGACCCCTTGCCGAAGGTCTTCTCCCCCACCATCTCGCCGCGGCGGTAGTCATGGATGGCGGCGGCCACGATCTCAGCTGCCGAGGCGCTGTCGCCGTCGACCAGCACGGCCAGCTTCTGGGTGGTGGCGACGCCGCCTGACTCGATGGCGTCGTGCACCACGGTCTGGGCGGTGCCCGGGTCGCCCCCCTCGATGCGCCCGCGGCGGACCACGACGTCCTGCTGCGCAGCGCTGCGCGCGAGGAACTGGCTGGCCACCGCCTGGGCCTCGGAGACCAGGCCCCCGGGATTGTGGCGCAGATCGAGCACCACCCCCGTGGCGCCTGCGGCGAAGCCGTCGGTGAGCGCCTTGCGGACAGCGTCGCCCGTGTTCTGGTCGAAGGCGGTGACCTCGACCTCGACGACGCGGCCGAAGCGCTGCGAGAACACCGAGGGGACGCTGAGGTCCTCCCTGGTGACCGCAATGTCGAGGACCTGCTGGCCGCGGGCGACGGTCAGCGTGACGCTGGTGCCGGCACTGCCGCGGATGCTGCTGCCGACCTTGTCGATCTGCGTGGCCGGGTCGGCCCCGAAGTCACTCATCGGCTTGTGGTCGACCTTGGCCAGAATGTCCCCGCGTTGGATGCCGGCCCGCTCGGCAGGCTGACCGTGGAGGACGCCCACGATGGCCACGACGCTGGGCTGAGCGGAGGCCGCGCACAAAGCTCCGCCGGCGCACCGCGCGTCGAGCTCGATGCCGACGCTGCCGCTGCGCTTGCCGTTGAGACTGTCCTGCAGTTGCTGGTATTGGGACGCGGTGTAGAACGCGGTGAACCGGTCGCCGAACGTGCTGTGCAGGTCGTCGACGATCCCGGAGACCGCGCCCTGTGTCGCCGCGTTGGAGCTCACGTCGCGCCGCCAGTACTGCTGGCGCACGGTGTCCCAGGCGGCGTCGACGGTGGCCGTGTCGAGGTTCTGGCGCCCGACCTGGGGAAGGAGCAGGCGGGTCAGGCCGCCCAGCGGCGAGTTGCTGCCGTACAGGTTGACGGCAAGCAGACCGGTGAGCCAGCAGGCCAGCGCGACGGCGACGAAGAGCGGTGCTGAGGGGGGGATGCGCTGCCGGCGCCGTGGCGGTGCCTCATCAGACCCTGCCGGGTCGGACAACCCAGCGCCCCGCCCGGGGCTCGGGATCACGAAAGGAATGCTAGGGGATTGACTGGAGTCTGCCCCTCGCGGATCTCGAAATGCAGATGGGGGCCGCTGGAGTTGCCGGTGCTGCCCTCGTAGCCGATCACCGTCCCGCGGCTCACGTAGGTGCCGTCGCTGACCGCGAAGCTGCTCAGGTGGCCGTACACGGTGAAGAAGTCGTTGCCGTGAGCCATGATGATGTGCAGTCCGTAACCGTAGCTGCTCACGAAGATGTGGACGACGCCGTTGTCGGCGGCCTCCACGGGCGTGCCCCACGGATCGGCGATGTCGATGCCGGTGTGGAAGTGCCGCGAGGGGCAGCTGGGGTCGTAGGGTTCGTAGGGGTAGGGGGTGCAGCCGAAGCCCTGGCTGATGGCGTCGGGGGGCTCGGGCCAGCCGAATCGGCCGGTGCCTCCATAGCCGCTCAGGCCGCCACCACCTCCCCCGGAGTGCCGTCGGGCGGCGGCGGCCGCCGCGGCCTGGGCGGCGGCGAGCGCCTGCTTGTCGCTGGCCAGCGCCTGCTGCTCCTGAGCGATCTCCGACTGGATCTCGACCTGGGCGGCCTCATTCTGGGCCAGCGCCTGCTGGTCGGCGGCGATGACCGCGGCGAGCTCGCGCTGGGCCTCCTGCTCGACCGCCCTGGTCTGCTCGAGCTGGGCCGCCGCCGCCTGCTGCGCCGCCAGCACGGTGGCCTGGCGCTGCTTGTCGGCACTGATCTGCGCGACGTCCCGCTCCACCTGCGCGGCCTCCGCGTTGACGGTGTCGGCGAGCTGTTGCTCGCTGGCGGCGACGCGGCGCTCGTCGACGTACTTCTGGTAGAGCTCGTCGAAGGTGTCGCTGCTGAGCAGCGCGTTGATGGTCGTGGTGGGCGGGTTCTCGTAGATCTGCTTGACCGCGGCGGCGAGCTGAGCGCGGTCGCCTGCGAGCCGCAACCGGGCGTCGGCGAGGTGGGCCTGGGCGGCGTCGAGGTCGGACTGGATGCGGTTGAGCTCCTGCTGCGCGGCGGCCACCTGCGCCACCTGGGCGTCGACCTGATTGGTGAGCTCGGCGACGACCGCCCGCAGCTGGGTCTCGCGGTCGCCGTACTGCGCCAGCTGCGCTTCCAGCCCGGCAATCACGCCGGCGGTCCGGCCCGCGACCCCCTGACTCCCGCTGAGCTGGTGCTGCGCGTTGTTGACCTTGGACTGGGCGTCCGACACGCTGTCCGCGCGCGTCCCCGCCGGCGCCCCGACCCCGCCCAACGCGACGCATGCCAGCGCGACCAGCGCGGCCAGTCGCCGAGGGCGTCGCAGGTGACGGTCAGCCATGGCAGCAACTCCTGGGCGGGGGGCCCGTGGCGCAATTCTGCAGGACGTGGAGGGGATGTGGGGAGGTGTGACGGAGTTGTCAGGTGAGGGTTCTTGCCTAGATGGTCAGGAATCGACGCACGCCCAGGAAGCTGCCGAAGGCGCCGAGCACACCGCCGGCGACCACCAGCACGATGAGCAGGGTGCCCATGTATGAGGGGTCATACGTGAAGGGAAAGAAGCCCACGGCACGTTTGGAGCCGTCGATGATCGGCTTGTAGGTCAGCGCGATCAGCCCCGCCGCGGCGAGGGCGGCGATCACTCCGCTGATCAGGCCCTCGAGGATGAAGGGCGCGCGCACGAACCAGTCGGTGGCGCCGACCAGCTTCATGATCTCGATCTCGCGCTGACGGATGGCGACCGCGGTGCGGATGGTCACCATGATGATGACCACGGAGATGAAGGCCAGCACCATGCCGATGGCCAGACCGCCGATCTCGAAGTAGTGGACCAGCGAGTTGAGCCGATCCGTGACCTTGGGGTCATAGGTGGTGGCGGTGTCGCGGTCCTTGGACGTCTCGACGATGGGATTGGCCTTGACCATGCTGTCGATGTTGGGCAGGTCGTTGATGTTGTAGAGGTCGAGGTTGACCGAAGCCGGGTAGGGATTGACCGTGCTGGCGGCATCGGTGCCGCCGCCGGTCGTGACGGCCCCCGGAAGCCCACGCGCGACCGCTTCCTTGCTGGCCTCCTCCTTGCTCTCGAAGCGCGTCGACTTGACGCGCCGGTCATCGGCCAGGGTCTGCTGGAAATGCTGAATGCCGGCCAGGGATACCCCGTCCTGAACGAAGACCTTGATGTTGCTGGCCCGCTGCTGCTCGGCGGTCAGCACCTGGTCGCTCATGTGGGTGAGCAGGAGGGTGCCGCCCAGCAGGAGCAGGATCAGGCACATCACGAACACCGCCGCCACGGAAACGGCGAAATTGCGGACGAAGTTCTGGCCGGCCGTGACCGTGGCGAAGCGCAACGACGCGAGCAGGCGGATCACAGCGTCGCGTCACCCTCGCGAAGGTACTGCCCCTCGGCTTCATCACGGGCCACGCGCCCGTTCTCGATGGCGATAACCCGGCGGCGCACCAGGTCGACGACCTCGCGGTTGTGGGTGGCCATGATCACTGTGGTGCCGCGGTGATTGATCTGCAGCAGCAGCTGGACGATGCCCCAGGAGGTGTCGGGATCGAGGTTGCCGGTGGGCTCGTCGGCCACGAAGATGCGCGGCCTGTGCACCAGCGCGCGGGCGATGGCGACGCGCTGCTGCTCCCCGCCGCTGAGCTGGGCGGGGAACTTCTCGAGCTTGTCCTCGAGGCCGACGATCCACAGCACCTCCTCGACCTTCTCACGGAGGTGGCGCTGACCGGGCTGCGTGACCTGAAGCGCGAAGGCCACGTTCTGCGCGACGGTCGCCTTGGGGAGCAGCTTGTAATCCTGAAAGACGATCCCCACCTTGCGGCGCAGCTTGGGCAGCTTGCGATGGGCCATCGAGGTGATCTCGGTTCCCTCGATGAAGATGCGCCCGTGGCTGGGAGTGTCCTCGCGGATGAGCAGGCGCACCACAGTCGACTTGCCCGCACCGCTCGCCCCGACCAGGAACACGAAGTCCTTCTGATGGATGGAGAGATTGACGTCGCGCAGCGCCACTGTCCCGTTGGGATAGGTCTTGCCCACCCCGTGGAGGCTGATGATGGGGCGCAGCCGGGCGTCCGCCGCCAGGGCGGGTTTCGGGGGGGCGAGGAGGGTCATGCCGGCGCCCTCTCGCAGAGGGGATCAGTTGTCATGGAAAGGAGGTCGGGCGGGTGAGGAGACCCGAGGGGGACCCGCCCCGAATGCGCGGGCGGGGAATGCTGACCGTCGGTGCGTGCAATGTGGACGCTCCGGACGACCCCGGGCGGGCTCAGGCGAGGGCGTGAACTGTGGACCCGGCCGGGACAGCCCGAGTATACGGGGCATCCGCCGGACCGAACGGGCCGGGGCCTCACCTCGCGACAGCGGTGGTGCAGGGCGCTGTCGAAACTGTCACGGACGTGCGACGCTGAGTTCGGCACCTGTGACACCGCCGTTACATCGCGCGCACGATCCGGCGCGGCGGCCTAGCATCCGCGGCCCCGATCGCGAGCGAGCGATCCCCCCTGTCCGCGCGGCGTCGCTGACGACGCTTCCCACACCCAACCCTGGGTGGCGCCGCCTCGATCGGAGCTCGGCGTGCGCTTCCGACGCCTCACCGGCCGGGCCGGCGGCCTGACGGCACTGGCCGTGGCGGCCCTCTGGGTCAACGCCGGGGTCGCTCAGGCCCCCCCGGGGCCGGCCTTCGGGCCCCCCGAGCCCGCCGGGTTCGACGCCGCCTGGCGCGCCGACGCCCTGGCCATGCTGACCGCCCCGCCGCGCCCCCGCGGTGACGTGCCCGACCCCGCCGCCTCGCCGGTCGCGGCCGTCACTCCCGCGCCGCCCCCGCCATTGGCGGCCCGCGCTCAGCCAGCCACGCCGGCGGCGGCGGCCCCGGTGGCCGTGGTCGTCGTCGTGCGGACGCCCTCGCCCACTGGCCGCCCGACGCCCCACCCCGCGCCGCCGCCGCCCCCCAAGCCACGGCCGACGCCACCACCGCCTACGTCGCGGCCGCCGCCGCCCTCCCCGACGCCCCCGCCCTCTCCGCCGTCGGACACGAATCCGCCGGCCACAACCCCGTTCTCGCGCGCCGACATCGAGGCCATGATCCGCGCCGCGGCCACCGCCCACGGCGTCAACGGCGACTG
>DATDHG010000037.1:0-6660 GCA_036521675.1 Candidatus Dormiibacterota bacterium | reverse complement strand
CTATGAGCTGTTTGCGGCGCGCGAAGCCATGAAGGTGGTGCTGACCCCCTGAGCTGGGTCGCGTGGCGGCGCGCCCGACGAGGGCCGGCCCTGGCTGCGGCGACGGTCGCTGATCAGAACTGGCAGCCGCGGCAGAAGTTGGTGATCTCGCCGCGCGCGGTGAGCTCGCCGATGCGGTGGCCGCAGCGTGGACAGGCCTCGCCGCCCTTCATGTGGACCCTCAGGAAACCGCGGTTCTGCTTCTCGCTGGTGTAGTCGGGTTGGGCGCGGATCTGCTCGATGGCCCAGGTCAGCACGTGCCGCGTTGCCGCCCACAGACGCTCGATGTCCGGCGGTTTGAGCGTGGTTCGGCGCCGGAGTGGCAGAAACCGAGCCTCCCACAGGACCTCGTCGCTGTAGGCGTTGCCGATACCGGCCACGAAGGCCTGGTTGCGGAGGAGGTTCTTGAGCTCGCCGGGGTGGCGGCGGATACGCCGGGTCCAGTCGTCCACCTCCACGGCGTCGGCCTCGGGACCCAACTCCGCCCAGCCGGGGACGCCGTCGAGCTCGTCCGGCGCGGCGAGGTAGACGCGGGCCATGCGGGCGAAATCCGTGAGACGGAGCTCCTCACCACTGTCGAGCACGATGCGCACGAGCGTGGAGTCAGTGGCGCGCGCTCCCGCCTCCGTCCACAGAAAGCGCCCGCCGAGCATCGCGTTGATGACCACGTGTCGATCGCCGGTGTCGATCGTCATGAATTTGCCGCGACGGCGGAAGTCTGTGATCACCGTCCCGCGCAGGGCTCCGGCCAGCTCCGCAGGCGGAGTGCGCAGCAGGAAACCGAAGCGACGGCTGACGATCACGTCCTCGATGGTGCGGCCCGCCAGCCGCGGACCCAGCCGTTCGCGCACCACCTCAAGCTCGGGCAGCTCGGGCATGAGTGCAGGTTAGTGTCAGAGGCGACGATTACGCAAAGACCGAGCCGCGCTCCTCGAGCAGCTCGTAGAGACCGGCCTGGATGGTGTCGCGCACCTGGTCGGTGAGGCGCAGCACCAGGGCGGCGTCGTCGGCGGACTCGCGACCGTGCTCAGCGACGGTGATGGGGGCGTGGAAGCGGATGATCCACGAGGAGGGCAGCGGCAGCACCCCCAGCGGTCCGAGCAGGGGGAAGGTCGGCGTGATGGGCACGTAGGGAATCCCCAGCGCCCGGGCGATCGGGGTGAGGTTGAGGAGCATGGGGTGCACCTCCTCGCTCCCCACCACGCTGACGGGGATCAGCGGCGCCCCGGTGCGCAGCGCGACTGAGACGAAGCCACCGCGTCCGAAGCGGCGCAGGCGGTAACGCTCCTTGTAGGGCTTGCCAGTGCCATGGGCGCCCTCGGGGAAGACGAGCACCAGCTCGTCGTCCTCCAGCAGGCGCTCCGCGTCATCCGGGTGCCCCAGGGTGTTCCCGGTGCGGCGCAGCAGCCACGACAGCACGGGCGCGGCGAAGAAAGCGTCGAGGATCAGCGCCCGGGCGTGGCGGGGCGCGGGATGGTCCTCGTAGATCGCAGTTCTGATCATCGCGCCGTCGTACGGCAGCACCCCGGCGTGATTGCTGACCAGCAGCGCCCGACCCTGCGCGGGGACGTTCTCCAGCCCCTCGACGCGCACCCGCCAGTAGTGGCGGTACAGCACGCGGAAGATGGGCAGGAGCGACTCCGTCCACTCGCGGTCGAAGCCGAAGTCGTCGATCCGTGCCTGGTCCGTCGCCGGGCGGGCGGCCAGCTGGCGTTGCCGGGCGACGAAATCCGCCATGCCGCGCAGCGCGTCGACGACAGCGCCCTCGGCGATGGCGCGGCCGGCCATGCCGGCGAGGTGTGGCGTCTGGCGGGCCAGCCGGGGCAGCTCTCGGGTGAGTGAGCTCAGCTCGCCGATGGGAACCGGGATCCCGTCAGCGGGCTCGAGCCCGGCGGACTCGTGGCGGCGCTCCAGCTCGGCGGAGACCGCGGCGTAGAGGTGGGCGAGGCGATCGCGCAACTCGGGGCCGGGCCGGCCGCGGGGGGGCGATTCCCCATTCTGCCGAGCCCGGGGGCGCCGGCGGGGCGAGGCCGCGGCCCCGTTGACCGGCGCGCTGCGCTCCCCTGCCTCGCTGACCTTGCCCTCGACCTCGAGCCCGATGGGGTGAATGGTGGCGTCGGTCATCATCCCGCCAGTTGGTGGTTGCCGGGGAGCCGACATGCTAGCAGCGGCTCCGCAGCCGGCCGGACCTGTCAGCCGGTGCGCCGCGGCGGCAGCGTGGCGCGCAGCGCCGGGTCGCCCAGGTAGCGCTCCACAGTGGCGAGCACGTCCTCTGGGCGGCCGACGATGGAATCCGCGAAGTAGCCGCCGTCGTAGGGCCGGCCCGCGCTGCGCAGCAGACTGGCCGCGGGCTGCCGCCGCGGGGGCGGGGTGCCCGCAACCAGCTTGTAGCCGAGGATGACGCGGTTGCCGGCACGCGCGATGCCGAAGTGGTCGATCACCTCCCAGCGGGTCAACGACGAGAACGGGTACTGGCGCTGCACCAGGCCCTCACGGGTCAGCTCCAGGCTGGGTCTGAAGAGCACGGCGGTGAAGAGCAGCGCGACCACCGGCGCGGCCATCACGTAGGGGCCGATGGGGATGCCGTCGAGCACGAAGAAGAGGCCGACGGCCTCGGTGAGCAGGGCGAACGGGATCACCAGGGCGGCGGGCCGCCGGGCGCGGAACACGACCCGTCCGCGGCGGACGGCCAGCGGCGCATGGGCGGGCACGCCGGGCGGAGACGAGGGAGCGGGATCGGGCATGGGGTGGGGTGCGAGGCCGCGACGGCGAGGCGCGATGCCATCGTATGGCTGTGAACGACGCCCCGGCATCGAGCGGCAGCGGCGGGCTGCTCGCGCTGTCGCCCTTCGATCTGGCCATCGACCTCGTGGTGGGGGTGGTGATCTTCGTCATCGTCGTCGTGGTCGCGGCGGTGCTCATGGCGCTGCTGCAGGCGGTGCTCCCGTCGGGTGGCCCGCCGGGGGGGTCGGTGGACAGTGGCGATTCGGGCTCCGGCGACGGCGCCGCCGGGGCGGATCCGGTACTCGACCATGAAGCCGCCGGGGACCGAGAGGGGTCGCCACGGGGGCGGGAGGGAGGCGCTGAAGGATGAGCTGGTTGCGGCCGGAGGCGGGCGTCGTCTCGCAAAGCGCCGCCCGGCGCGCCTGTGGCACCGTGGGCGGGTGAGCCCCTCCGGATCCACGTACGCGCCCCCTTCCGCAGTGGCGGCGCCCAGCTACCGGGGCGTCCTGGCCGTCGAAGGAATGCCTCGGCTGGTCGGGGCGCAGCTGCTCGCCCGCACTGGGCAGCAGATGGTCATCGTCGCGCTGGTGCTCTTCACGCTGGCGCGCTTCGGCTCCGGAATGGCGGGGTTGGTCGTTTTCCTGAGCATCTTTCCCGGCCTGCTCGCCAGCCCCTTCGCGGGCGCGCTGCTCGATCGCCACGGGAGGATCCGGCTCATCACCCTGGATTACGCGGTGGCCGCCGCGACGGTGGTGCTGATCGTGCTCCTCGACCACCTGGGGCACCTCTCCGCCGGTCTGCTCTGTGCGGTCGTCGCCCTGGGCTCGCTGACGTTCCCGCTCAGCAACTCAGGAACCCGGGCGCTGTATCCGATGGTGCTGCCGCGCCGTCTCTGGGATCGGGCCAACGCACTGGACAGCTCCGCCTACGTGATCGCCGCCATCGTCGGCCCCGCGGTCGCGGGCGCACTGGTGGCTCTGCGGGGCGGAGCCGCGGCTCTGCTGGTGACCGGCGCCGTCTACGCCGCCGCGGCACTGGTCGTGCTGCCGGTCGCCGAGCCCGCCGTAGGGGGCCACGGTCGCGGGCTGCTGCGTGATGCTCGCGACGGCATCGCCTACCTGATGCGCAGCCCCAGCCTCCGGGGGCTGGCGGTCTGTCTCTGCGTGTTCAACCTCGGCTTCGGGATGGTGACTGTGGCGCTCCCCATCCTGGTGCTGGGTCGCCTCGGCGGAACCGCGGGCGAGGTGGGGCTGCTCTGGGCCCTGCTCGGCGTCGGCGGCCTCGCCGGCGCGCTGGTGGCGGGAAGCTTCAGCTCCGAGGCGCGCGAGCGTCAGATCCTGGCTGGCGGCATGCTGCTCAGCGTCGTCGGCTTGGCCACCCTGGCCGTGGCACCAGGGCTGCTCGTCGCCGGGCTGGGGATGACGCTGATCGGGCTCAGCAACGGACCCACCGACATCGGGCTGTTCGCGCTGCGCCAGCGGCGCACCCACGTGCAGTGGATGGGCCGCGTGTTCGCCGTCTCCATGGCCCTCAACTTCTCCGGCTACCCGATCGGCGGCGCCATCGCCGGTCAGCTGGCCGGCACCTCGCCACGCGGCGCCTTTGCCCTCGCCACGCTGCTGGCGCTGGCGGGCACGGCGCTCGGCTGGTGGTTGATCCCGGCGCGGTGGGAGGCGGCAGGTACGCCGGCACCCGACGCGGTCGCTGTCGGAGCGCAGATCCGCGCGCGCCCCGAATAGCGGCCGCGGCGCTCGTGGGCGCGCGCCCGAGCAAGGACGAACAACTCGCGAACGGGTTCACTGAGCTCGTCATGCCGGCAGAGGCCGTGGCCGTAAGCACTGCCGAGGTTGCACGGCCACGAAGAGCAAGGACGACCGCTCGCCAAGGAGGTCTTTGAGCTCGTCTCGCCGGGAAAGGATCATGGCCAGGAGCGCTGCAGAAACTTGCACGGCGACGAAGGCGCGATCCAGATCCTCATCGGGCGGACCGCGGCGAACACCGCAGCAGCGATTGACTCCCCCGATGCAGATGGGACCTCAGGGTCCGGGGGCGGCCCTGATCCGCGCGTGCTCGCACGCGTGGATCACGGTGTCGACGACATA
Source organism: Candidatus Dormiibacterota bacterium (assembly GCA_036521675.1). Taxonomy (GTDB): domain Bacteria; phylum Chloroflexota; class Dormibacteria; order Aeolococcales; family Aeolococcaceae; genus DATDHG01. Next base: position 1,795 of record DATDHG010000037.1, on the reverse strand, counting down.
GCGGAGGTCGCAGCGCTCGCCGCCGGCGAGGGCGCGCGGCGTTTCAGGGCGGATGGTGGCTATTTCGTGCGGCCATCCGTGTCCACCGTTGCTGCCGTCATCGTCCGCTACTCGGAGCCGCCGTACGGTGATGGTCCGGCCGTCCGCCGTCGCGAAGCGCAGGTCGCCCTCGGCGCCGGTGGCGATGCTGTAGACGCCGTCGTGAAGCCGGCGGTGATGGAAGCCGCAGAGCGAGGCCAGGTTGGCGAGCGCGGTGGGACCGCCGCTGGCCCAGTGCGCGACGTGGTGGGCATGGGTGAGGCGCGCGGGCACCGCACACCCGGGGAAGCGGCAGCCGCGGTCGCGGCTGTGGAGGGCGCGGCGCAGGCGGGCTGACACGACCCGCTTGGCGCGGCCCACGTCGATGGGCAGGCCCTCGCGCTCGGTGACGGCCACCACCTCGGCATCACAGCCGAGACGGCGCGCCGCCGCTGCCGACAAAGCGGGGCCGTCCTCGAGGTGGCAGCGGCCCTCCGGCTCGGCGCCGGTCAGGACGCCGACATCGACGTGGACGACCAGCCGGGGCGCGGCCGGCGCGGCCGGTGCGGTGGCGCCGTCGCCATGACTGCCCAGCGCCCCGCTACACAGCGCCACCAAAGCGTCCGCGCGGCGCGCCGCCCAGCTGTCATACGCGGGGTCGGGCACCGCGGCCGCGGCCCCCTGCGCGGGCGGCAGCGGGTCCGGGCCGACGATTGCCTCGAGGGCGGCGAGCAGCAGGGCACCGTCCTCAGGGGGGAGCACGGCGCGCAGGCGGAGCATGCCGTCGTCCTCCCAGTGCGCCCACATCCCGCGGCGGGCCAAGTGCGCCTCGGCCTGCTCTCTGGCGTTGGCCTCGAGAACGCGGCGGTATCCGCGGCAGATGCGCGCCAGCTGCGAACCGGAGGCCTGACGAGCGATCTCCAGCAAGATCTCCTCGTCCGCCGGTGTGGCCACGCGGCTGACCGCGCGCACCTTGTCGAAGGAGAGCTCGCCGGCGCTGAAAGCCGCGGCCAGCCTCGGCTGCCGGGTCAGGGCGTGGCCGACGCGGAGCAGTTCGTCGCCGGTGAAGAGGTCGAAGCCGGCGTTGATGGAGAGCCAGTGGGTGCAGGAGCGCACTCCCCAACCGCCCCAGCCCTCGGCGTCGTCGAAGGCGGCGGCCATCCGCGTGAGCTCGGCCATCCCCGCATGCACCCGGGCAGCGAGTTCGCACAGCGTTTCGCCGAGCTGTGCTACAGAGGCGCGCGTCGCGGTGTGCGGGGTGTCATTCACGCCACCCCCAATTTTACCAAACATATGTTCGTCATACAAGGACGAATTTCCCCAACAGCGTTCTGGGTCGTGGCCTTGCGCCCGAGTTTCAGCCGAGAACGGCCTCGATCTGCTCGACGCGATGGAGTGGCTGCGGGGCAGGGGTGTAGTCGAGCGCTGGCGGCTGCTGCGCAACGATCACCGTCTCGGAAACCGTGGTGGCGCCGTCGAAGGATGTGACGGTGGCGCTGACAGTGACCTGCTGCGTGACGCGCACCGTCAGGCCCTGGGGCGGGCCGCCGTGGGCCTCGCCGGAGACCTGCTTGTAGAGGTGCTGGATATTGCAGTCACTAGGCGGGTTGACCGGCGGGGCGCTCCGGGTGGCAACGGGGGCGACGTCGTCGCTGAAACCGTCGCCCCAGTCGATGTGCAGCCGGCCGGGCGCCAGCGTGACGAGGTACTGGAAGACGACGTGACGACCCGTGGCGGGGTCGTCGGGCTGGGCGATGTCCATCTCGTAGACCAGGGG
>DATDHG010000036.1:0-15457 GCA_036521675.1 Candidatus Dormiibacterota bacterium | reverse complement strand
AGCGAGATGATCAGGTTCTCGTGCAGGAGGAGCCCATCCGGTCGGGCCTCCACCGATGCGCCGATACGCGGGCCGAAGCCGAACAGCGTTTGCAGGCCGCGCAAACGGTTGACGCGCATGCCCAGGTAGACCACGACGAGGTCGGGATGGCCGGACAGGTCGACAGTGCGGCGATTGGTCGTCGGCATCGGTTCGGGTCTCCCTCCTGATCGTCAACGCCGGTTCAACTCGGGTTGATCGCCGGCTCCGCGAACTCCCACTGCTCAGCGTCGCACACCGCCCCGTAGCCTATCGCCTGATAGGTCCGGTTCGCTGTCGGATTCTCCAAATCGGTGATGAGAAACACAAAGCTGCGCCCCGCCTCAAGCAGCTCTGTGGTCGACGCGGCGGTGGCCGCGCTGCCGAAGCCCTGCCGGCGGCGTTCTGGAGGCGTCCACACCGGCGCGATGCCGATCCCGTGCGGGGTGGGAAGGCCGAAGCCGACCATCGTTGCCGGCGCGCCATCTGCGTCCTCCCAGATCCGAAGACCCGATGCATCGGAGGCATCGCGCAAGCGCGCCTCGACGATTCGTCGGGCCTCCTCGGGCTCGTCCTCACCGAGCGCTTCGCTCATGAATCCGATGTACCAGCCCACCAGCAGCTCCCGGTCGGACTCCGCCGCCGGACGCAGCGAGCCGGCGACAGCCGCGGGCCCCACAACACTCGAGCATGCGTAGATGCGCTGGCGCATCTTCACCGTCGGGGCTTGTCCGGTCAGCCGCTCCCAGGCGCCGACGAAGGCCGCGGCATCCTCCCCGGTGGCGTGCACACCCGTTCACTGCCGCCGCAACAGCGCCACGCACTCGATGTGATGGGTCTGCGGAAACATGTCGACCAGGTCGAGGCGCTCCACCACGTACGGCCCGCTGGCGACGAGGATGTGCAGGTCCCGCGCCAGCGTCGCCGGGTCGCAGGAGACGTACGCGATGCAGGCGGGTCCGCGCAAGGCCAGCCATCCGGTGACGCTGCTCGCGCAGCCGGCGCGCGGGGGGTCCACCACGAGCGCGTCGACGGGCGCCGCCGCGGCCAGCTCGGGCAGTGCCACCTCGACGCGCCGCGGGTCGTAGCGCATCGTGTCTTCGACGCCGTTCAGCTGCGCGTTGAGCATGCCTAGCCGGGCGGCCGCGGGCCCCTCCTCCACGCACACCACGGCGCCTCCCTCCCCCACCCGGGCGGCCAGCTCCACGCTCAGTACACCGATCCCCGCGTAAGCATCGACCACGCGCGCCCCCGTGATATCGCCAAAGCCGTCCAGAACGCACTGGTAGAGGACGTCCATCTGCGCCTGGTTGACCTGGATGAAGGAGCGCGGCGTCACCCGGTAGCGATGCCCGCGCCAGCCCAGCGTGGTCCCCTCGACCGCCCAGCGGGCCTGCCCCTCTCCCACTGCCAGTGCGGCCGCGTCGAGCGCCGCCGGGTCGAGCGCCCGGGGCGGCTTGGGCGCGACCAGCAGCTCGTCGCCGTCCTCACCGACGGTGAGGTGGAGCAGGTCGAGACGCCCGTCGCCGCCGCGGCGCGCCGCCTCCAGCAGCGCTGGCAGTGCGGTGGTGATCGCCGCCGCGTGGATGAGGCATTCGTCGACCGCCACGGGGTGCCAGCTGCGCACCCGGTTGAAGCCCAGACCGACGATGGGCCGGCCTGGCTGCTCGCGGTCGCGCACCACGTGGAACTCGCCGCGCCGGCGGTAGCGCCAGGGATCCTTCATGCCGTGCACGGCGATCTCGGCGGGCAGAGTGACGCCCTGCCGGCGCATGGCGTCGCGCACCACCTCGCGCTTGAGCTCGAGCTGGCGCGGATAGGCGACATGCTGCAGGTCGCAGCCGCCGCAGGCGCCCACGTAGGGACAGGGTGGTTCGACGCGGTCCGGCGACGGCTCCAGCACCTGCAGGACACGCGCCCGCGTCACGCCCGCGCGCCGGCCGGTCACCTCCGCCTCGACGAGCTCGTGGGGGAGCGCGCCGTCGACCAGGATCGTGTCGCCCTCAGCGGGGCGCGCCAGGCACTCGCCGCCGTGCAGCATCGTCTCGCAGCGGAGCACCAGCCGCTCGCCGGCCGGACGGGCGGGGCGCGGCGCCGCTGCGACCTCAGCCGTCGAGGCGCTCCCTGAGCAGCTCGGTCACGCGGCGTGCGTCCGCCTTGCCCGCGGTCGCCTGCTTCACATGGCCGACGAGGGCGCCGAACGCCTGCTGCTTGCCGCCGCGGTAGTCGGCCACCGCCCGGGGGTTGGCGGCGATGGCCTCGTCGACCAGCCGCGCCAGCAGCGCCTCGTCGCTGACCTGGCCCAGCCCGCGCTCCGCCACCAGTGCCTGGGGATCGCCACCCCTCAGATAGAGCTCCTCGAGCAGCTCCTTGGCGGTGGTCGCGGCGATGGTCCCGGAGTCGAGCAGGCCCAGCAGGACGCGCACCCCGTCGACCCCGAGCCCCGACTCCCACAGCGGCACCCGCGTCTCCCGCGCCAGCCGGGCGACGTCGCCCATCTGCCAGTTGGCGGCGAGCTTGGCAGGAACCCCTGCCGCCGCCAGGCGTTCGTAGCAGTCGGCCTCCTCGCGGGTGTCGGTGAGGACTGCGGCGTCGTACAGGCTGATGCCGTACTGCTCGACGAAGCGCGCCGCCCGCGCCTCGGGCAGCTCGGGGAGGGCGTCGCGAACCTCCTCCACCAGCTCCTTGCTGAGCTCCAGCGGGGGCAGGTCGGGTTCGGGGAAGTAGCGATAGTCGTGGGCCTGCTCCTTGCTGCGTTGCGCGAGCGTCGCGCCGCGCGCCTCGACCCAGCCGCGCGTCTCCTGCTCGAGGGCTCCCCCGGAATCCAGGACTGAGCGCTGCCGCTCGATCTCGTATTCCAGGGCGCGGTGAACCGCCCGGAACGAGTTCATGTTCTTGATCTCCACCTTCACCCCGAGGTCGCGGCTGCCCACGGGGCGCAGCGACACGTTGGCGTCGCAGCGAAACGACCCCTGCTCCAGATTGCCATCGTTGACGCCGATGTACATGAGCAGCCGGCGCAGCCGCTGGAGGTACTCGCGCGCCTCGGTGGGGCTGCGCAGGTCGGGCTCGCCGACGATCTCCATGAGCGGCACGCCGCTGCGGTTGAAGTCCACCACGCTGCGCGCTGCCGACTGGAGCACATCGCCTTCGTGGTGCATGGTGCCCGTGTCCTCCTCGAGGTGGACGCGGGTGATGCCGCAGGTCACTTCGCGGCCGTCGACTGGAAAACGCAGCCGGCCGTGGCGGGAGAGCGGCTCGTCATATTGAGAGATCTGGTAGCCCTTGGGGAGGTCGGGGTAAAAGTAGTTCTTGCGGTCGAACTTGCTGTGCGCAGGGATGTCGCACTCCAGAGCCAGCGCCGTCCGCAGCGTCATGAGGATGGCCTCGCGGTTGGCCACAGGAAGCGAGCCCGGCAGGCCCAGGCAGACCGGACAGGTCCTGGCGTTGGGCGCGGCGTCGACGTAGTCGGCGCTGCAGGAGCAGAACATCTTGCTGCGCGTGCGCAGCTGGGCATGCACCTCGAGGCCGATCACCACCTCATAGTCCCCGGCGGCCGGTCCGGCGGCGACCGACACCGTCGTGGCCTCGCTCACGCTGCCACCCCCAGCGGCGCGCGCCGCGAGTGCCAGTCGGTGACCGCCTCGTAGCTCGCGGCCACACGCAGCGCCAGGGCGTCGGCCATCCGCGGCGCGATCACCTGGAGGCCGGCGGGCAACCCGTCGACCAGGCCGCACGGGACTGAGACCCCGGGCAGGCCGGCGAGGTTGACCGGGATGGTCAGCGCATCGCAGAGGTACATCGAGAGCGGATCGCTGCGCTCGCCGATGGGGAACGCCGCCGTCGGCGACGTCGGCGCCACCAGCGCGTCGACGCGCGTGAACACCTCGGCGAACTCGCGGGCTATCACTGTGCGCACCTTCTGCGCCTTGCGGTAGTAGGCGTCGTAGTAGCCGCTCGACAAGGCGTAGGTGCCGAGCATGACCCGGCGCTTGACCTCGGCGCCGAAGCCCTCGTCACGCGTGCGCAGGTAGCTCTGCTGCAGCGAGGGGCTGGCCACCCGCCGGCCGTAGCGCACCCCGTCGTAGCGCGCCAGGTTGCTCGAGCACTCCGCGGGGGCCACGATGTAGTAGGCGGAGAGGGCCGCTGCGGTGCTGGGCAGCGACACCTCCTCGATGAGCGCCCCCTGCCCGCGCAGCGTCTCGATCGCCACTTCCACGCAGCGGCGCACGCCGTCATCGAGGCCGGCGGCGAAGTACTCGCGGGGCACGCCCAGCCGCAGGCCCGCGACGCCCCGCCCCAGCTCCGCCCGCACATCGCCCACCGCGTCCGGCGCCGAGGTGCTGTCCAGTGGGTCGTGCCCCCCGATGCACTCGTAGACCAGGGCGGCGTCCTCGACGCAATGTGCGAAAGGCCCGATCTGGTCGAGCGACGAGGCGAAGGCTATCAGCCCGTGGCGCGAGACCCGTCCGTAGGTCGGCTTGAACCCGACAACACCGCACAGAGACGCGGGTTGGCGGATGCTGCCGCCGGTGTCGCTGCCCAGCGCCAGGGGCACGATCTGCGCCCCCACCGCCGCCGCGCTGCCCCCACTGCTGCCGCCCGGGACGCGCTCCAGGTCCCACGGATTGCCGACCGGACCGAAGGCGCTGTTCTCGTTCGACGAGCCCATCGCGAACTCATCGCAGTTGGTCTTGCCGATCACCACCGCGCCGGCGTCGAGCAGCCGCCCCACCGCAGTTGCGGTATAGGGTGGCCGAAACCCGGAGAGGATGCGCGACCCTGCCGTGGTCTCCACGCCCTCGATGCACATCACGTCCTTGACGGCCATGGGAATGCCGCAGAGGGGCGGCGCCGCCATGCCCTCGCGAGCCAGGCGTTCGTCGGCGGCGGCGGCAGCGCGCTCCGCCAGGTCGTCGGTGCGCGCCAGGAAGGCGCCCAGGCGTCCGTCCACGGCATCCCGACGCCCCCGCGCCGACGCCAACAGCCCGGTTGCGGTGACCTCGCCGGAACGCAGCGCGGCGGCGCATTCGACAGCGGTTCGACCCGACCACCCGGCAGCGCTCATTCCTGGATGGCTCCCACAACGAAGTGCGCTCCGTCCGCCTCCGGCGCGTTGCCCAGCGCCGCCGCGGCATCAAGGGAGGGGCGAGGCTCGTCTGCCCGCCACACATTGACCAGCCCGGTCACCTGCGCGGTCTCGCCGACGCCCTCGATGCCGACGGCATCCAGGGCCTTGATGTGGTCGAGGATGGCCTCAAGCTCGGCGCGCAGGCGCTCCTGCTCGGCCTCGGAGAGGCCGAGGCGGGCGAGCAGGGCGACGTGGGCGACGTCCTCAGGGCTCAGTTGCACAGGAGGGGCATTATCCCGCCTCACCCGCCGCCGCCCGAAGCGGTTTGCCCTGACCGCCTGGGCCGTCCCAGACAGGACGTTCCAGACGGTCTCCTGCGCCAGTGCTCCCCTGCGTAGCGTTGTCCCGGCACGTCGATATCGGCATGTCAGGGCACGGGTGACGTGGCAGCGATCGCGCAGCGTTCCGACGTCGTAAGCAGTCCGCCGGCCTGCCTCGAAGCGCGCATCCGGCGCGTGCAGGCCGCTCTGCGCCAGAGCGCGCCGCCGTCCCGCACGCGTGTCGGCTGGATGACCGCCTATCACCTTGGCAGGATCGACGCGTCGGGGCGGCCGGCCCACGGCGACGCCGGCAAGACGCTGCGTGGCGGCCTTTGCCTGTGGATGTGCGAGGCGCTGGGCGGCGCCGACGAGGCGGCGCTGCAGACCGCGCTGGCCCTGGAGTTGATCCACAACTTCACCCTCGTCCACGACGACATCCAGGACCAGGACACCAAGCGCCGCCACCGCCCCGCGCTCTGGACGGTGGTCGGTACCTCCCAGGGGATCAACGCCGGCGACGGCCTTCACACCCTGGCGCACCTCGCCCTCACCGCCCCGGGGCCGCGGCCCGCGCGCCGGCTCCGGGCCGCCCACGCCGTCTCCCGCGGGGTCCTCGACGTCATCGAGGGGCAGTGCCTCGACCTCGCGCTGGAGCGCCGCTGCACCACCTCGATGGCCACCTACCTGGGCCTGGCCAGGGCCAAGACCGGAGCCCTCTTCGGGGCCGCGCTGGAGGCGGGGGCGATCCTGGCGGGCGCCCCGGCGACCGCCGCCACCCGCCTGCGGGGGGCCGGCCGCGAGCTGGGGGCGGCCTTCCAGGTCCGCGACGACTGGCTGGGCGCCTTCGGGGACCCGGTGCTCACCGGCAAGCCGTGTGGCGCCGACCTGCGGCGCCGCAAGCTGACCGCTGTGGTGGTGGCCGCGTACCGGCATGCGACGCGCACCCAACGGGCGCTCTTGCGCGAGCTCTTCACCCGCGATGACGACGAGGCCACCGCCCTGCTGCTGGCGCTCGTGCATCACCTGGGCGGTCCCGAGCTCTGCAACGGCGCCGCCGACAGGCTCGCCGAGGCCGCCGTCGACGGCGCCCAGCGGGCTGGCCTGGGCGGGGCTGCGCTCGACGAGCTCGCCGCCGTGGCCCACTTCGCCGCCGCCCGCAGCCGATGAGCGCGACCCCGTCGCCGACCGGCAGCCGCAAGGCCCAACACCTCGCCATCAACCTGGAGGCGGACGTCGCTGCCAAGGGCGTGGACAGCGGGCTGGAGGCCTACGGCTTCGTCCACTGCGCCCTGCCCGAGATCGACCTCGAGGAGGTCGACACCTCCACCACCTGGCTCGGCCGCCGGCTGCGGGCGCCGCTGCTCATCTCGTGCATGACCGGCGGCGTGCCCGAGGCGGCGCGCGTCAACGCCGTCCTCGCGGAAACCGCCGAGGCGTGCGGCGTGGCCCTGGGACTGGGGTCGGCGCGCGTCCTCCTGGAGAGCCCGGGCGCCCCGGGCTTCGACGTGCGGCGGCTGGCTCCCTCGGTGCCCCTGCTCGCCAACCTCGGGGCCGTCCAGCTCAACTACGGGGTGGGCGTCGACGATTGCCGCCGGTTGGTGGAGCTGCTCGGGGCCGACGCCCTGGTCCTCCACCTCAACCCCCTCCAGGAGGCGCTGCAGGCCGAGGGCGACACCGACTTTCGGGCCTTGATCGGGCGCATCGAGGCGGTGGCCAGGGCCCTGGAGGTTCCCGTGGTCGTCAAGGAGGTGGGCTGGGGCCTCGACGCTGGGCTGGCCCGGGCCCTGGTCGACGCCGGGGCGGCCGCCATCGACGTCGCCGGGGCGGGCGGCACCTCGTGGAGCGAGGTGGAGCGGCACCGGCTGGAAGGACGCCGGGCGCGGGTCGCGGGCGCCTTCGCCGGCTGGGGCATCCCCACCGCGGACGCGCTGCTGGCCGCGCGCCGGGCGGTGCCCGAGGCGATGCTCATCGCCTCCGGCGGGGTGCGCAAAGGGATGGACGTGGCCGTGGCCGTCGCCCTGGGGGCCGACCTGGTGGGCGCGGCCGGTCCGGTGCTGCGCGCCGCGGCTGGCGGCGGGGCGGCGGCGGCCACCGACCTCCTCGAGGAGTGGCGCGAGGTGCTGCGCATCGCCATGTTCTGCGTGGGCGCCGCCGACCTGGCCCAGCTGCGGGCGACCTCCCGGCTGGTCCGCGACGGTGCGGTGGTGGCCCGGCCCGCGCGCCGTCATCGCCGGCCGGCGGCAGTGACCCGGCAGCCCACCACGCTGGCCTCGGCGCGCCTGGCGAGGCCGGGCTGATGGCGACCCTGGCGTCGTCGCCGGAAGCCACCCGGCCGGCCGCGAGTCCGGCCGCGCTTGCGCTCCCCGCCGCCGACGAGCTCTGCCGTCGCCTGGCCCGCGAGCACTACGAGAACTTCAGCGTGGTCTCACGGCTGCTGCCCGCGCCCGCACGGCTGCACCTGGCGCGCCTGTACGCCTATTGCCGCACCACCGACGACCTCGGTGACGAATCGGAGGGTGACGCCACCGCGGCGCTGCTCGACTGGCGCGACCAGGTGCTGGCGGTGCTGAGCGGCTCCGGCCCCGCGCGCCATCCGGTGCTGCTGGCGCTCAGCGAGACCGTGCGCGCCCGCGCCCTGCCGCTGCGTCCCTTCCTCGACCTCGTCGAGGCCAATCTTCGCGACCAGCGTGTGTCCCAGTACGCGACGTGGCCAGAACTGCTCGCCTACTCCCGGCTCAGCGCCGCCCCGGTCGGACGCCTGGTGCTCGGCGTGTTCGGGTCGCTTTCGGCGCAAACAGTGCGGCTGTCGGATGACGTCTGCATCGGGCTCCAGCTCGCCAACTTCGCCCAGGACGTTGCCTGCGACGCCGGCCTGGGGCGGTGCTACCTGCTCACTGACGAGCTGCGCGCCCACGGCCTGCAGGGGGCGGTGCGCCGTCACTGCGATCGCGCTGAGGAGATGTTGGCGAGCGGCGTCGAGCTGGAGCGCATCGTGGGCGGCCGGCCGGCGTTGCAGCTCTCCCTCTACCGGCAGGGCGGGCTGGCCGTGGTCGCGGCCATCCGCGACGCGGGCTACCGCACCGACCGGGTGCGGCCGGTGGTGTCGCCGGCGCGCAAGCTGCAACTCGTGGCGGCCGCTGTCCCGCGCGCGCTCGGGACCCGTCCCCGGCCGGCCGACGCTGCGGATCGGCGGTGTGCCCGGATCGCCCGCGCCCAGGCCGCCAACTTCTATCTCGGCTTCCTGGCGCTGGCGCCGCCGGAGCGGAGTGCTGTGTACTCGCTCTACGCCTTCGCCCGCCAGGTCGACGCCGCCGCGGACGAGGCCGGGTCTCTCCCGGCCGCAACGGCGGCGGTGGCCGCCCAGCGCCATCGCCTGCGGCGCACCCTGGCCGGCGCGCCCGACGACGAGGTGAGCACCGCCCTGCTGCGCACCGTCCGCCGCTACGCCATCCCCGAGGCGGAACTGGAGGCCCTGCTGGAGGGCGTCGAGCGCGACCTGTGCGTGCATCGCTACGAACGCTGGGAGGACCTGGCCGCCTACTGCTCGCTCGTCGCGGCGGCGGTCGGCCGCATGTGCGTGCGCGTGTTCGGCTTCACCGACTCCGCGGCGCTCGAGCGCGCCGACGAGCTGGGCACCGCCCTGCAGCTCACCAACATCCTGCGCGACGTGCGCGAGGACGCCGCCCTGGGCCGCGTCTACCTGCCCGCCGCCGATCTGCGCCGCTTCGGCCTCGACCCCGAGGCGGTGGCCGCCGGACAGGCTGGCGCGGGCTGGGAGGCGCTGGTGCACTTCGAAGCGCAGCGGGCGCGCGAGCTCTTCGCCAGTGGGCTGGGGGTCACCGCCCACATCCCGCGCCGCGCCGCCGCCTGCGTGCGCACCATGGCGGGGATCTACTTCGCCCTGCTCGAGGCCATCGACCGCCAGCCCCGGACGGTGCTGGAGCGGCGGCTGTCGCTGCCCACCTCGCGCAAGCTGGCCATCCTGGCGCGGGCATGGCGGTGAGCCGGGCAGTGGTGGTGGGCGCCGGGCTGGCCGGGCTCGCGGCGGCCCAGGAGCTGGCCCGGCGGGGCTGGACGGTCGAGATCTTCGAGCGCTCGCGGCAGCTCGGCGGGAAGGCGACGTCGTTCGCGGTCGAGGGGGCGGTGGTCGACAACGGCCAGCACGTCCACCTCGCTTGCTGCACCGAGTACGTCGATTTCGTACGCCGCGCCGGGATGGCTGATCGGCTGCAGCTGCAGGAGCGCTTCTCGGTGCTGGTGCTGCACCGTGGCAGGCGACCCGCGCGCCTGCACGCCGCCCCGCTGCCGGCGCCGCTGCACCTGCTGGCCTCCTTCGCCCGCTACGGTGCGCTGGGGGTCGCCGGCCGCGCCCGCGTGGCCTGGGCGCTGGCTGCCGCGCGGCGGCCGGCCGGGGACGCGGAGACAGCTGCCGGCTGGCTGCGCCGTCACGGGCAGACACCGGCGACCTTCGCCGCCTTCTGGGAGCCGTTCTTCGTGCCCGCGCTCAACGCCCCGCTCGCCGAGGCCTCGGCGCAGGCGCTTCTGTTCACGCTGCGCACCGTCTTCCTGAGCGACGCCGGAGGGGCGCGCATCGGCTGGGCAACGGTCCCGCTCGCCGAGGTCGCCGAAGCAGCGGTGCGGGACGTGAGCACCGTGCACCGGCAGACAGCGGTGACGGGCCTGGCCGGCGACCCCGGGAGGGTGGTCGGCGTCCAGGTCGAGGGTGGGCGGATCGTGCGCTGCGACGCGGTCGTCCTGGCCGTGCCGCCGGACCGCCTGCGCCGTCTTCTGCGCGACCCCGAGCGCTTCGGTCTGGACGGCCTCGCCGATCTGTGCACCGAACCGATCGTCGATGTGCACCTCTGGTACGACGCGCCCATCGCCGGGCTGGAGTTCGCCGCGGTTCTGGAGTCGCCGCTGCAGTGGGTCTTCCAGAAGGCGCCCGGGTACCTGGCGTGCAGCCTCAGCGCGGCTCGGCAGGCGGTGACGCGCCCGGAGGCCGAGCTGGTGGCGATGTGCGCCGGCGAGCTGGCCGGCGTCCTGCCCGAGCTGCGCGCCCGGCGGCTGCTCCGCGGCGCCGCCACGCGCGACCCCCATGCCACGGTCATCCCGGCTCCGGGGCTGGGCCGCCCCGCCCCCGGGCTCATCGCCCCCGGCCTCGCCCTGGCCGGGGCGTGGACCGCCACGGGCTGGCCCGACACCATGGAGTCGGCGGTGCGCAGCGGGCGGGCGGCGGCCCGGGCGCTGACGGCGGCCGCCTCTGAGGAGCGCGCTGTTGCCTGAAACGGCCCGGCTCGCCTTCGCTGCCCCGACCGCGCTCGACTCCGGGATCGACGCCGCCGTCGACTGGCTGCTCGCGCGCCAGAGCCCGCAGGGCTGGTGGACGGCTGAGCTGGAGACCAACGCCACCATGACCGCCGAGCATGTGCTGCTCCTGCGCTTCCTCGGGGTCGACGACGCGCCCATCCGGTCCGGGGCGGTGCGCCATCTGCTCGGCTGCCAGCGCGAGGACGGATCCTGGGCCAACTACGCCGACGGACCCGCCGACCTGAGCACCACCGCCGAGGCCTACGCGGCGCTGAAGGCGCTTGGTGTCGACCCGGGATCGCCACCCATGCGCCGGGCGCTGCGCGTGGTCCATGAGCAAGGTGGCCTGGCCCGCGCGCGGGTGTTCACCAAGATCTGGTTCGCGCTCTTCGGGGAGCATCCCTGGGACGGCGTGCCGAGCATGCCGCCGGAGCTGGTCTGGCTGCCGGCGCGGGCCCCGCTCAACCTCTACGACTTCGCGTGCTGGGCGCGCGGCACCATCGCCCCGCTGCTGGTCGTGCTGGCCCGCAAGCCGGTGCGGCCGTTGGGCGTCTCGGTGGGCGAGTTGGTCGTCCCGGGAACGGAGAAGGAGTTGCACCGAGTTCCGGGGTCGGGGGTCTTCTGGTGGCTCGACCACGTGCAGAAGGCCTATGAGCGGCTTCCGCGGCAGCCGCTGCGCGGCCGCGCCATCGGCCGCGTGCTCGACTGGGTGACCGAACGCCAGGAGGCCGACGGCAGCTGGGGCGGGATCCAGCCGCCGTGGGTGTACTCGCTGATCGCCCTGCACCTCGAGGGCATGCCCCTCGACCACCCGGTGATGGCGCGGGGACTGAGCGGGCTGGGGGGGTTCGCGCTCGACGACGACAGCGGTTGGCGGCTCCAGGCCTGCATGTCGCCGGTGTGGGACACGGCCCTGGCCCTGCTGGCGCTGCGCGCCGCCGGAGTTCCTGCCGGTCATGACGCGATCCGGCGGGCGGCCGGCTGGATCCTGAAGGAGCAGATCGAGGGGCTCGGTGACTGGGTGGTGCGGGTGCCGGGGGCGCGCGAATGCGGGGGCTGGGCCTTCGAGTTCGCCAACGACACCTACCCGGACATCGACGACACCGCCATCGTCGTGCTCGCCCTGCTGCGCTGCGAGCGCACCCCGGCCCTGGAACGGGCGGTGCAGCGCGGCGCGGCATGGGTGCAGGCCATGCGCTCGCGCGACGGGAACTGGGGGGCGTTCGACCGCGACAACACCCGCCGGCTCGTCTACCGGCTGCCGTTCGCCGACTTCGGGGCGATGCTCGACCCGCCCTCCGAGGATGTCACCGCACACGTCGTGGAGATGCTGGCGGCGCTCGGGCACTCTCGCAGCGACGAGTCGATGGCTCCCGGGGTCGCTTACCTCGGACGCAGCCAGACGAAGGCCGGCTCGTGGTTCGGGCGCTGGGGCGTCAACCACCTGTACGGTACATGGGCGGCGATCGCCGCGCTCCAGGCCGCGGGCGCGCTCCCGGCGGCGGTGCGCCGTGGGGCCGACTGGCTGGAGCGCGTGCAGCGGCGCGACGGCGGCTGGGGCGAGACCTGCATGTCGTACGCCGACGCCTCCTTCGCCGGCGTGGGGATGCCCACCGCGTCTCAGACCGCCTGGGCGGTGCTCGGTCTGCAGCAGGCCGGGCGCGGCGGCGGCGCGGCGGCGCACCGTGGGGCCGACTGGCTGCTGACCACCCAGCGCGACGGCACCTGGGACGAGCCCCTCCACACCGGCACCGGGTTTCCCGGCGACTTCTACATCAACTATCACCTGTACCGGCACATCTTCCCGCTCATGGCGCTGGCGGGCGCTGGTCCCGCCGCCGGTGAGCGCGGGTTATCGTCAATCGCGACATCAACGCGCGAGGGCTAGGCGATGGCCATCCCCCTGAGGCAGACGCTCAAGGTCGGCGCTTACGTGGCGCGCCAGCGCCTCGCGCGGCGCGCGCAGTACGCGCTCGTGCTCCAGCTCGAGCCCCTCTACCAGTGCAACCTCGCCTGCGAGGGCTGCGGCAAGATCCAGCACCCCACCGACATCCTGCGCCGCCGGCTGAGCGTCCAGGAGTGCATCGACGCCGTCGAGGAGTGCGGCGCTCCGATCGTCTCCATCGCCGGCGGCGAGCCGCTCATCCATCGCGAGATCGATCAGATCGCCGCCGCGCTGGTCGAGCGCAAGCGCTTTGTGTACCTGTGCACCAATGCGCTGCTCATGGAGAGCCGGCTCGACCGCTTCACCCCCTCGCCGTACTTCTCATGGTCCGTGCACGTCGATGGGATACGTCAGCGTCACGACGAGTCGGTCGACCGGCCGGGGACCTTCGACAAGGCCATCGCCGCCATTCGCGAAGCCCAGCGGCGCGGCTTTCGGGTCACCACCAACACCACGTTCTTCGACGTGGACGACGCCCGCTCGGTGCGCGAGGTGCTGGACTTCCTCAACGACGAGGTGGCCGTCGACGTCATGCAGATCTCGCCCGGCTTCGCCTACGAGAAGGCGCCCGACCAGGAGCACTTCCTGGGCGTCGAGCGGACGCGGCGGATGTTCCGCGAGGCCTTCGCCGACGGCCGCCGGCGGCGCTGGCGGCTGAACCACTCCCCGCTGTTCCTCGACTTCCTCGAGGGCAAGGTCGACCTGCGCTGCACCGCCTGGGGCATCCCCAGCTATTCGGTCCTGGGTTGGCAGCGCCCCTGTTACCTGCTCGGCGACGGCTACGCGCCGTCCTACCGCGACCTGCTGGAGACCACCGACTGGGACGCGTACGGGCGCGGCCGCAACCCCAAGTGCGCCAACTGCATGGCCCACTGCGGATATGAGCCCACGGCGGTGGCCGCGACCATGGCCTCGCCCCGCGAGTCAGTGCGCGCGCTGTGGGAGACGGCCCGAGGCGTGCTCCCCAGCCGGGCGTGAGGCGAACGCGAGTGCCACCCGAGCGCGTCTTCCTCACCGGGGCCACCGGCTTCATCGGCGGGCATGTGCTCACCGCGTTGCGCGATGCGGGCTACCCGGTGCGAGCGCTGGTGCGGCCGGGCGGCCGCCTTCCGCCCATGGACGGTTGCGAGGTCGTGGAAGGGGACGTGCGGCAGAGCGGGGCGCTGGTGCCCCTGCTGGAGGGCTGCGACGCGCTCATCCACGTGGCCGGCGCCTACTCGTTCGCACCTCGGGATCGTGCGACGCTGCGCACCGTCAACGTGGGCGGCACGCGCGGCATCCTGGAGGCGGCGCGGCTGGCGGGGGTGCGGCGGGCGGTGGTGACGTCGAGCTCGTCGACGGTCGGTCCCATGCGCGACGGCCGCCCCGCCCCCGAGGCGGACTGGGCGCCGCCGGAGCGGCATTCCGCCTATCACGCCTCGAAGATCGAGCAGGAGCGCGCCGCGCTGGCCGCCCGGCTCGGCCCCGTACTGGTGCTGCCGACCGCGCCCGTGGGAGCGGGTGACCACCGGCCCACGCCGACCGGGGCGATGGTCCTCGACTACGTGCGCGGGCGCATGGTGGGCGCGGTCGACGGCGGGCTCAACCTGGTCGACGTGGAGGACGCGGCCCTCGCCCACGTGCGCGCCCTGGAGCGCGGTCGCCCGCGCGAGCGCTACCTGGTCGGCGGCGAGAACCTCGATCTCATCGAAGTGTGGCGCCTCCTGGCCGGCATCTGCGATCGCCGGGCCCCGCGGCTAAGGGTTCCGCCTGGCGCCGCCATCGCCGCGGGTTGGGCGGATGAGCTGCGCTGCCGCCTGCGCCCGCAGGCCCGACCGGTGGCGCCGCTCGAGGGCGCCCGCATGGCTCGGCACCGCTACTTCGTCGACGACGGCAAGGCGAGGCGCGAGCTGGGGCACGAGCCGCGCCCGGTGGCCGACGCGTTGGAGCGCGCCGTCGCCTGGTACCGAGAGCACGCCCTGGTAGCTTGAGAATGGCGGTGGCGGTTGTCGGCCCCGTGGTGGTGGTGGCGGCCACCCGCTTCGAATGGGCTATCTGCCGGGCGGTGTCGCGCACGGTTCCGTTGGTCCACACAGGCGTGGCCGGGGTACCCCGCCTGCCCCCGGGAAGCCTGGTGCTGAGCGTCGGCCTCTGTGGCGCGCTGCGCCGCGACCTGGCGCCGGGGACGCTGGTGATCCCTCGCCACGTCGGCATCGCCGGCGGGCGCTTCGCAACCGATGAAGCGGCCACCGAAGCCCTGCTTGCCGCGGCGCGCGCGCGCGGCGTTCACGCCGTCGAGGAGGACCTGGTCACCACGGTCACAGTGGTGAGCGGCGCAGAGCGCGGCCGTCTGGCAGCCGAAGGCTACGCGGCCGCGGACATGGAGACCGGGTTGCTGGCGGCGGCCGGGTTTCGATTCGCGACCGCCCGGGCGGTGCTCGATGGCCCGGACAACGAGCTGCCCGTTGCGCTTGCCGGAAACGCCCCGTGGTGGCGCCGCCCCCTCAGCGCCGTCGGATCGGTGCGGCTGGCCGTCCCGGCGACGCGCGGCGTCGCGCTGGCTGCCCGCATCGCCGCCGCCGCCGCCGCCGCCGTGCGGGGTCGCACACTCTCGGCATGAGTGTGCGCGGCGCGGTGGTGACCGGTGTGGGCAGACGCCGCGGCATCGGAGCGGCGGTGTGCCGGGCGCTGGTTCGCGACGGATGGGGGGTGGTCGCATCCGGCTGGCCGCCCTACGACCGGGACGAATCGTGGACGGATGCCGAGCGCGACGCCCTCGACCCCCTCATCACCGAGCTGTCCGGAAGCGGGCGATTC
>DATDHG010000035.1:0-6762 GCA_036521675.1 Candidatus Dormiibacterota bacterium | reverse complement strand
ACGCAGAGGTCGCCGGGCGGCTGGACCTCAGCTCGGCGACGGTGAAGACTCACGTTGCCCGCATCCTCGCCAAGCTGGGTCTTCGCGACCGCGTGCAGGCGGTCGTCGTCGCCTACGAGGTCGGGCTGGTCGAGCCCGGCGAGCGGCCAGGCGCCGGCTGAGGCGCTACAAATGTGGGAGGATCCGCGCACGGAGGCAAAACGCGATGATGGGCAGCCAGTACACCCCGGACGAGGCCATGGACGACCGCAGGCAGTCCGACACCGCGGCCGAGGAACTCACCCAGACCGGCGCGACGCTGCTCGGCCCGCCCGCGGATGCCGAAGTGGTCGCACCGGTGGCCCCGGACAACCCCGCGAGCGCGGCCGCCCCTCAGCCCGCGGCTCAGGGGTGGTGGGCGAGGATGACGCGAGGGTTGCGGCGCCGCTCATAGGCACGGCGCCCCGCTGTCCCCGGTGAGCCGGCCGGCAGGTCCTACCCGCCCGCGGTGTGGAGCAGGAGGTCGGTCGCGTAGCCGGCGAGGAAGCCGACCAGGAGGCCGACCATGGCGATGTCGTGGCTCCCGATCTTGCGGCCGGCGTGCTGCAGCTCGCCGACGACGTAGATGATGGCGCCGGCGGCGAGGGCGAGGAAGAGGACGGACAGCGGGCCGCTGGTGAAGTGATAGCCGACCAGCGTGCCGAGCAGGGTAGGCCCGCCGCCGATCACGCCGCAGAGTGCCAGAAATCCCCATGAGGGGCGCTTGCCGATCAGCGGCGCGGTGATCCCGAACCCCTCAGTCATGTTGTGCAGGCCGAAGCCGATGACGAGGACGAAGAGCAGCTGGTAGGCGCCCGTGGCCGCCGACTGGCCGATGGCGAGCCCCTCAGAGAAATTGTGGAGCCCGATTCCGACGGCGATGAAGAGCGCCACCCTGAAGGCCGGCGCCAGCGGCTCCCGGCGCACTGCCGTGGTGGCTGCGAGGACGGTGTCGGCGGCGAGCGCCCCGGGGCCGCTGGGCAGCGGGCGCTTCTGGCGACGCAGGCCGAACCGTTCGAAGACGACCAGGCTGAGCAGGCCCACGGCGAGCCCGAGCGCGAGGAGCAGGGCGTAGCCGATGCCCCGGCGGCGGTCCTCGTCGAGGGCGGTGGTGATGGTCTCGCCGGCGTTCTTGAGGACGTCGTAGAAGAGGAAGAGGAGCACGCCGATAGCGGCGGCGTTGAGGAAGGCGATCAGCGCGGGCCGGGGCCGGCGCAGACGGCCGATGGGAAGCCCGAGAAGGATCGTGAAGCCCGCCACCGCCCCCAAGGCGGCGGTGCCTGCAAAGGTCATCCCCAGGTCCTCTTGAGGTGCGGTGGTGCGTCGCGGGCGGCCGGCAGGAGCACTCGCGCCGATCGAGCGGCTTAGGTTAGCCTAACCTAAGTCATCCTGCAAGCTAGTACGTGGCGCCCCTGCGGACGAAGCCGACTCGCCCTGCGAGATGTCCTCGACCCAGATCACGCGGGCGCGCTGGGTCGCGAGTGCGACCAGCTCGCCACCGACGCGCACCGCCAGCGCCCCGGCGCCCGCCTCCAGCTCCTCGATCTCGACCTCAGCCCCGGGCACAAGGTGGTGGCTGTCGAGGAACGCGAGCAGCTCAGGGGCCTCGTGTTCCGCCACCTCGGAGATGCGGGCCACCCGGGCACGGGTGCGCGGCTCGAGGTCGGGCAGCGCCACCAGGACGCGTTCAGGAAGGCGGCGGCCGGGGATGCCGTTGCCGTGAGGGCACGTCAGCGGGCGACCCAGCCGCTCGTCGATGCGTTCGAGGACCAGATCGGAGACGCCGTGGGCCATCCGGCCTGCCTCCGCGTCGGCCGTCGCCCAGTCGAGCTCGAGCACGTCGGTCAGCCATCGCTCCAGGAGCCGGTGGCGCTTGACGATGTGCGTCGCCACGGCCTCACCATCCGGCGTCAGAGAGACGCTGCGGTCGGGGGCGATGGCCACCCAGCCGTCTCGCCGGAGCCGCTGCAGTTGCACGCTGACAGTTGGAGCGCTGACCCCCAACCACTCCGCGAGGCGGCTCGGCCGCACCTTCTCGCCCTCGTGCGCCACGTAGAAGATGACCTCCAGGTACCGATCGACCGTGTCCGACGTCGGGGAGGTGGAGGGTGGCGGCGGGTCCTCGTGAAGAGCCGGTACGGCGTCCGCGGGCATACCGTCGACATGCTACGCGGGAGCCCGAAGCCGGACGCCCCGGTTGTGACGCCTTGGCAGGGATATGTCTCGCGGGTTGGGGCTCAGCCCTGCGTGTCAGGCCGCCGGCTCAGCGGTGCGGCTCATACATGGCTCTGCCCGATTCCCAGTGCAGTCGCGTGCCGCGGCTCATAGAGAGAAAGCGTCGCGCCGCCGGGAATCCTCATGCCGATCGATCGGCCCCAGGCCTGATTCTCGACCGCGCCTGTGAAATCCACGCCTCTTAAAGTCAGTTCTGCGATGGTCGCCTCGAGGTTGTCGCACATCAGCCAGAGTTCGTGGTGTGACGCGCCGTCGGAGGGATGCACTCCCAGTTCGGCGGGGGGGAGCGCGAAGATCAGCCAACCGCCATGGGCGTCCACGTGCGGAAAGCCGAGCGTGTCACGGAAGAACTGCCGGACCTGGTCCGCGTCCTCCGCGTAGATGAGAGCGTGAACACCGGTGATCATCGGACGTCCTCCGAAGGCCCAAGGGCCGCGATGCCGCGGACATGATCATGGATCCGGCGCACCCGGGCAGACAAGCGATCCCGGCCGACCCCTCGCTAGAGTCGCCGCGCTGAGCGGATGACGATCCGCTACCGGAACCCTGATGCGTCCACAGGCTGATCGTGCCTCGCGACTGCGCGGGGGGTGGCGGCCTGCCCTAGGGTCGGGAGGTGCACGATGACGCCGACAGCGGGGCCGCCGTACCGGGCCGATCACGTGGGCAGCCTGCTCCGCCCCGGCCCGCTTCTGCGGGCCCGCGGCGACGCCGCTGCCGGCCGCATCACGACAGACGAGCTGCGCCGCGTGGAGGACGACGCGATCCGCGCCGCAGTCAGAATGCAGGAGGAGGTGGGGCTACGCTCAGCCACGGACGGCGAGTTTCGGCGCGCGGCGTGGCATATGGATTTCATCTACCAGCTTGGGGGCATCAGCAAGGCCGCGGAGAGCCTCACCGTCCGGTTCCGCAACGAGACGGGCGTCATCGAGTTCACACCGGCCGCATTGCATGTCGACGGTCGCATCCGGCTCGAGGCGCCCATCTTCGCGGATCACTTCAGGTTCCTCGCGTCGACAGTCTCTTCCGCCACGCCGAAGCTCACGATCCCGTCTCCCAGCATGGTCCACTACCGCGGGGGCCGGTCGGCCATCGACGAGACCGTGTATCCGGATCTCGATCAGTTCTGGGAGGATCTGAGCGCCGCCTACGCAGCCGAGGTCGGTGCCCTCGTCAGCGCAGGGTGCGCGTATCTGCAGTTTGACGACACCAGCCTGGCCTACCTGAACGATCCGCGGCAGCGGGCAGAGATTGCCGCCAAGGGCGGTGACCCCGACACGCAGCACGTCCGCTACATCCGCCAGATCAACGCCGCCCTCGAACCGTCCCGCCGGTCTGACGGTGACAACCCACATGTGCCGGGGCAACTTTCGCTCCTCATGGGTCGCCGAGGGCGGCTACGACTTCGTGGCCGAAGCGTTGTTCGGGGAGCTCCAGGTCGATGGGTTCTTCCTCGAGTACGACGACGCCCGTTCCGGCGGCTTCGAGCCGCTGCGCTTCGTGCCCCCTGGCAAGCGCGTGGTGCTGGGCCTCGTCACCACCAAGCGCGGCCGCCTGGAGGACAAGGACTTACTCAAGCGCCGCATCGAGGAAGCCGCCCGCTACGTGTCGATCGAGCAGCTGTGCCTGTCGCCGCAGTGTGGGTTCTCGTCGACGGTTGAGGGCAACAACCTCACGTATGACGAGCAGTTGGCCAAGCTGCGGCTCATCGTCGAGACCGCCGCCGAGATATGGGGAGACGCTTGAGACGCTCCTGAAGACTCATGGCAGCCTTGTACAGGAGCAGGCGCCGATCGGAAGCGCGACCATGCTCGAGGCGACGCTGACGCTCAACGTGGACCCTGCAAGCTCCTCGGCCGGTCCTGTCGAAGCAGCGGTTGTATACGACATACCGCAGCCGACTGCGGATGGCGAGCGTAACTGGGTGATCACCTTCGTCACCACTCCCGACCAGGTCGCCGGAGATCTGCTCACATTCCGCACGATCGCACAGTCGCTGAGGCCAACAGGATGACGGGCTCATGGTCCCTCGGTAGAGCTCGGAGCTCCCCATCAGGCTCGAATTGACGGTGCCCGCCCGCGTGAATCCGAATGCCCCGCGAGAACGCGAGCGCTCCACCGCCCGGTCACGATCGGGTCATCGACACCGTCCACGCCGCGACGCCATTCGGGTCGATGGTGATGTCCATCGTGGCGGGCTCGATGGAGTCGATATGCCAGCCGTCGGCGAAGGTGGCGCGAATCTCCTTCTCAGTGACCCGACGAGGTCCCCAGTCGCCCGGCTGACGGTCGCTGAAGCAGAGCATGTGGTAGCGGCTGCCGCTGACCATTGCGGCGCCGAGGCTCCCGACGTACCTCGCACGGTCGATGTCGTCGAAGATGTGGAAGAGGCCGCTGTCGAGCACGGTGTCGAACGTCTCGCCGAGCGCGGGGAGGTCAAGGGCATCCGCCACCAGGAACCGTGCAGGGATGCGTCGGTCCCGCGCTTTGACCTGCGCCAGCGCGATCGCGGTGGGGGCGGCGTCGATGCCCACAGCGTCGAGCCCGAGCGCGGCTGCCATGAGCGCGTGCTCGCCCGTCCCGCAGCCTGCGTCGAGGAGGCGTCCCTGCAGCACACGTCCACGCGCCAGCGCGGCGAAGGCGGGCTGGGGGCGCCCAATGTCCCACGGAGGTGTTCCCTGGTACGCCTGCTCGAAATCGGCCCGTTGCGTGGGCCGGGGCACCTCGCCTCGGTCGCTGCCGTCCGTGCGGGTCATGGCCCGTGTGGTATCACGCACCAGGGTCGGCGTGCCGGCGGAGATCCGCGCCACGGCGCCCCATGCAGACAGGAGATCCCATGCTCGGCACAGGTGATCTGATCGCCTTCGTCCCGACCACCGACCTGGCGCGCGCGCGCAGCTTCTACAAAAGCGTCCTGGGACTGCGGCTCGACAGCGAGGGCCCGTTCGCATCCGTCTTCGACGCCAACGGGGTCATGCTGCGCGTGACGCCGGTCAGCGAGGTCGCGAGAGCGCCGTACACGGTGCTCGGCTGGAGAGTCACCGACATCGTTGCGACAGTCCGCGACCTGACCGACCGTGGGGTCAGCTTCGTCCGCTACGAGGGCATGGAGCAGGACTCTCTCGTGATCTGGACCACCCCCGGCGGCGACCGGGTGGCCTGGTTCACGGATCCCGACGGCAACACGCTGTCCGTGACCCAGTTCGTCGAGGCAGCGGCGCGATAGGGCGGTGCAGCCCAGCAGCGCAGTGCGCGGCGACCATGGCTGCCGGGCCCCCGCGATCACGCCGCGTGTCGGCTCAGCTCGGAGCGGGGATGCCCCGATCCTCGATCTCCCAGGCGTGGTCGAGGATGTGCCACGTGATGCGCCGGGCGGCGTAGCGCGGCGCCCAGCCCTTCTCCGGGCGCGACGCGGCTGCGCTCAAGGCGCGAAAGCCCTCCAGGATGGCGTCGCGAAAGGCCGCGACGGCGTCGTCGTCGTCGCGCGCGGGCTGTCGAACCCTGACGCCCAGCTTGCGCCCGTACGCCGCCTCGGCGGCGAGCACGTGGTCGACGATGGCGTCGCGGTCGCGCCCCCCGCCCCGCGGACCTTTGCGCAGCTCCGCAGGGGCTCCTGAGACGACCCGGTCGAACGCCGTCCACGCGGCCGACACCAGCGCCACGCAACGCTCCGTCTCCGCGCTGGGCATCGGCCTCGCATCGCTCGGAGCCGGTTCGCCGGGGACGCCGAAGTCCGTCATCGCCGAGCCGGAGACCCGTGCGACGATCTCGAAGCCCACCTTCGCTTCGGGGAAGGTCAGGCCGGCCTGGGCGGCCACCACTGCATAGCGCGGCCGCGCGGCGACCAGCGCCTCGAGGGCTCCGTCCTCGGTCCTGGCCGCGCGGCACCACCCCGGCCACTCCAGCGCGCAGGCGAAGACCTTCTTCGTGCCCGCCTCCACGTAGACGGGCGTCCGCTCGGGTCGGCGCCGTTGTGCTGCCATGGCCGCAGGATGGCAGGGGTGGCCGTGCGCTCGCTGCGGGCCAGGCGATCCTCAGACGGATACCGTGTCATCACTTCGGCAGGCCGGCGCCGCCGGGTACCGTACCCGCCGGTGGTACGCGACCTCGAGGCGGTGCAGCCTGGTGTGGGGCAGGTCTGCGGCCCCGCTCCCTCATGACCGTCGATGCCCGCCATCCCGCGGCCGGCGGGGGGCGCTGGGTGGTGGTGGCGCCCGAGCGCCTGGAGCGCTGGCTGACCGGCTTCGCCGACCGGCACGGAACCACTGCATGGGAGGCGGGCCCGGGCCACGTCATCGGCACCGCAGCCGACGGCGCCCGCGCGGAATGCGAGGTTCCGTTCCCGCCCCTCGACATGGTTCGAGGTGCGCCCTACGGAGGGCTGGTCGCGCACGCCCGCGCGGAGCGCACCGTGGGCGTTCTGCTTGTCCGTCTCGGCGGATTCGCCGTCGGGGTGTTCAGCGGCCGGCGGCGCCTGGCCTCGAAGGTCGGCTCCCGGCCCGTACATGC
>DATDHG010000034.1:0-35346 GCA_036521675.1 Candidatus Dormiibacterota bacterium | reverse complement strand
CCGCGCGCTGTCTCGGTCATCGTCCGGGCCACGTCTTCACCTCGACAGCCGGGCGGCGTTGCTCGACCGGCGCATTCGTGATCACATCCTCGCCGGCCAGTATGGCGCTCCGAGCTCGCGGCTGATTCCCCGAGCTGCCTCGACCACGGCGGCGCTGAGGCTGCGCGCCATGCTGCGCGGGAAGAGCCGCTCATCGTCACCGACGACACCGATGGCGCCGACGGCGTGCTCGCCCTGGTCGACGATGGGCGCCGCCACGCTCGCCTCGCCCAGCACCGCCTCCCCCCGCTCGGTGGCGACGGCTGTCTCGCGGATGGCGGCGACGTCCTTGCGCAGGGCCGTGGCCGCCAGGGTCCGCTTGGTGAGACGAGGCAGCGGGGTGGCCACCAGATCCTCGAGGAGGCCCGGCTCACTGAAGGCGAGAACGGCCTTGCCAAGCGCGGTGGCGTGCAGCGGGAGCTGAGCACCGACCTCGAGGATCTGCAGGCTCGAGTCCGGCCGGAACACGTGATGGACGACCACGATGCTGCCGCTGTGCAGTGCCCCGACCCTGACCGCGCAATCCGTGCGCTGGGCCAGGCGGTCGGCCCAGGCCAGGCTGCGGGCCCGCAGCTCGTTGACATCGAGGTAGGCGTAGCCCAGCTGGAGGAGCCCCGCTCCCAGCTGGTACTTGTCGGAGGCGGCGTCCTGTTCGACGAAGCCGTGGGCGACCAGGGTCTGAAGCAGCCCGTGGACTGTGGGCCGGGCCAGCTTCAGCCGGTCGGCGAGCTCGCTGACCCCCAGGCGCTGCGGGCCCGCCGCGAGCGCTCGGAGGATGGCCGCGGCGCGGTCGATCGACTGGATCGACGGGCGCCGCCGGTTATTCGGCATTGCTGAATCTCAGTTGAGCATGTAGACTAGACGGGTCGGAGCGAGTTGAGATGGAGCCAGCGAGGTGGTCGGGATTGTACTGGTGTCCCACAGCGCAGCCCTCGCGCGTGGACTGGCCGAGCTGATCGTCCAGGTCGCCGGCGGTGAGGTGTGCGTGGTGGCGGCCGGGGGCGCCCCCGACGGCGGACTGGGCACCAGCGGCGACCGCGTCAGCGCGGCGATCGCGCGTGCGGACCGCGGTGACGGCGTGGTGATTTTGGGTGACCTGGGCAGCGCCTTCCTGACCGTTCGGCATGTTCTTGACGACCTCGGCCGCAACGGCGAGATCCGGCTGGCCGATGCTCCCTTGGTGGAGGGCGCAGTCGCCGCCGCGGTCACCGCCTCGATGGGGGTCGGCGTGGACGACGTCGTCCGGGCCGCCGAGGAGGCCCGCGGTGCCCGCAAGCTGTGAGGCGCGCGTGGCCCTGCCCACCGGCGTCGACCTGCACGCCCGTCCCGCGGGAGTGTTCGTCAAGACGGCCATGCGTTTTCGCAGCCGCGTCAGCGTCCTCGCCGGCGGCCGCGAGGCCGACGCCAAGAGCATCCTGGCCGTGCTTGCGCTCGGCGCGCGGGGAGGCACGACGGTGACGCTCCGCGCCGAGGGCGAGGACGCCGAGGATGCCCTGGCAGCCCTGGGTGGCTGCCTCGCGTCGCTCGCGTAGGTCACCCCGCCAGCAGGCGGTCGCGCACGGGGGCGACGAGCGCCTCCACCTCCTCGGGTGCGGCAGCCCGCAGCGCCCGCTCGGCAAGCTCACGCATCTCCTGTTTGTCCAGCCGGCCGAGCCATCCGCGAACCCTGTTCACCCGAGCCGCCCCGACGCTGAGCTCGTCGACTCCCAGGCCGACGAGCAGCGGCATGGTCAGCACCTCACCGGCGGCCTCGCCGCAGACCTCGACCGGGATGCCCGAGCCACGCGCGGCCGCGACGGTCGCCGCCACTGCGCGCAACACGGCCGGGTGGTGGGCGGGAGCGACTCCCGGTCGCTGGCGGTCGCGGCCCAGCGTGAGCATGGTCAGGTCGTTCGTGCCGATGCTGACCACATCACAGACAGCGGCAAGCTGGTCGACGACCGTGATGGCAGCCGGCACCTCGATCATGGCGCCGAGCCGCGGGCGGCGCGCCCCGGGTACAGCACGACGAGCGTCGTCGAGGAGGGCAGCCACGGCGCCCATCTGGGTGGCCTCGGTGACCATGGGGACGAGTACGCGCAGCTCCGTGGCGCCGGCGAGCGCCAGGAGGGCACGAAGCTGGGCACCGAGCGCCTCCGGTGCCGCGAGCAGCAGCTCGACGCCGCGGCCGTGGACCCCGCGCAGGAAAGGCGGTGTCTTGTCGCCGCCGAAGTCGAGCAGCCGAACGGTCGCGGTATGCCCGGCAAGCTGGGCGAGGATGGGCATGAGGCGGGCCCGATGCGCGAGCTCGTCCGGCCATGCGGTCGCGTCGAGGAAGCCCAGCTCGGTGCGGACCAGCCCGACCCCCTCGGCGCCGGCGTCCAGCGCCATGCGCACCTCCGCAGGCCCGGCCACGTTGGCGAGAACACGCACGCGCACGCCGTCACGCGTGCGGGCCGGCCCCGTGGCCGCCGGCGCGACCGGCCGGCTCAGCGTCGCACGCATGCGGGCGGCTTCCACGCGCGCCGGCTCGGGCTCGACCAGGACCGCCCCGGTGTCTCCGTCCACCAGGAGCTCGGTCCCCTCCGCAATGTCGAGCAGGTCGGGTCCGGCGCTGACCACCAACGGCAGCCCCAGGGAGCGGGCGACGATCGCCGCATGGGCGGTGATGCCCCCGCCGGCGAGCGCGATCGCGGCGATGTCCTCGCCGAGCTCGGCAACCTCCGCAGGGCCGAGGTCCTCACCGACAAGAACGGCGGGGGAGGAGGAGGGAGCCCTCGCGGTGCCGGCGTCGGCCGGCCCTGAGACCAGCCGCGCCGCGCGGTCCCCCAGCGCCACCACGTCCGCGGCGCGAGCCGCCAGCGTGGCGTCGTCGAGCGCCGCGATGAGCGCCGCCTGCGCCGCCGTCGCCTCCCGAATCGCGGCCCCCGGGGGGCGTCCGTTCGCGATGATCGCCTGCTCGACGGCCAGGGCCAGTTGAGGGTCGCGTCCCATGAGGGCCCCGGTCTCGACGATCTCCGCCGCCTCGCCGTGGTGGTCGCGGCGCAGTCTGGCGGCGACGGCGTCGAGCTCACAGGCCGCGGCTTCGAGGGAGGCGTGGGCGGCCACCACGGCAGCGGGACGCTGGGCCGCGTGCAGCGTGCCCTCCCCGTCAGACGCGCAGGGGCGCAAGGCTCGCGCCCGCCCCACCGCGGTGCCCGGCGAGGCGCCGAGCCCGCTGAGCACCCGCGGGGTCATCAGACGGCCCCGGCGACCGTCCGTTGGAGGGCGGCGAGAATCAGTGCCGCCGAGGTTGCCCCGGGATCCTGGTGGCCGATGGAGCGCTCGCCGAGGTAGGAGGCGCGACCCTTTCGTGCCTGGAGCGGCACGGTGCTCCTCATCCCCTCCTCGGCGGCCGCCACCGCTCCGGCGAGGGCCTCCTCGACGCTCTGTCCCGCCGCCAGCCCCGCGCGCAGGGCGGCGATCGCCGGGTCCAGGGCGTCGACCATCGTCTTGTCCCCCACCACGGCGGCGCCCAGGTCGACGATCGCCGCCAGCGCCGCTTGGAGTGCGGCCAGCAGCGCCCCGGCGTCGAACTCGGCGGCGTCGCCGAGGCTGCGCCCCGCGTTGCGCAGCGCCGACCCCCACAGCGGACCGCTCGCGCCGCCCACTGCGGAGATCAGGGTCCTGCCGCAGAGGATCAGGAGCCTGCCCGGCGGTTGCGCCGGGTCGCCGTCGAGAGCGGCGACCACAGCGTCGAAACCGCGGGTCATGTTGATGCCGTGATCGCCATCGCCGATGGCCGCGTCGAGCTGGACGAGGAGGTCGCGATGGGAGCGCATCTCCCGCGCGGACTCGCCCATCCAGGCGATGACCGTCGTGCTGTTCATGCGAATGGCGACCGGCACGGTAGCTCAGACTCCCCAGCGCAGCGCCGGTGTGTGCACGGGAGCGTCCCAGAGCCTGGTCAGGTCGCCATCCAGGGCCAGCACGGTGAGCGACGCGCCGGCCATCTCCAGGGAGGTGATGTAGCTGCCCACAAGCCGGCGGGCCGGCTGCGCCCCCGCCGCCCGCAGGCGCGCCTCGATCTCACCGTGGAGCAGATACAGCTCCAGCAGGGGCGTCCCACCCATCCCGTTGGTGAAGACCAGCACGTCGGCGCCGGCGCCAGGCTGGAGGTCGCTGATGACCGCATCCACCATGATCTGGGCGATCTCCCCAGCGCTGGCGAGGGGCGCGCGCCGCCGCCCCGGCTCGCCATGGATGCCGATGCCCACCTCCATCTCCCCCTCAGGCAGATCGAAGATCGGCGATCCCGCGGCGGGTGGGGTGCAGGAGGACAGGGCGATGCCGAAGGACCGGGCGCACTGGTTGACGAGGCGCACCGCGCCCGCCACATCGGCAAGGGGGGCGCCCTGCTCAGCCGCCGCCCCGGCGATCTTCTCGGCGAGAAGGGTCGCGCCCACCCCGCGCCGGCCCGCGGTGTAGAGCGAGTCCTGCACCGCGACGTCGTCGTCGATGACGATGCTGTCCACGGCGATGCCATGGTCGGCGGCCTCGTCCGCGGCGAGCTTGAAGTTCATCACGTCGCCCGTGTAGTTCTTGACGATGTGGATGACCCCGGCGCCGCCGTCGACGGCTCGCGTCGCGGCCAGCATCTGGTCGGGGACCGGTGATGTGAACACCTCACCGGGGCAGGCGGCGTCGAGCATCCCGACGCCCACGAACCCGCCGTGGAGCGGCTCGTGCCCCGAGCCGCCGCCTGATATCAACGCCACCTTGCCGGCCCTCGGCGCATCGACGCGGACCACGATCTGGGTCGCGGCGTCGTACCGCAACAGGTCGCCGTGGGCGGCCGCCAGACCGGCGAGCGAGTCCCTGACCACGCCCTCCGGCTCGTTGATGAACTTGCGCATGGGTCGGACGACAGTTGCCATGTTGTTCTCCTCGGCTGCCGATCAGTGACCGGCGCCGGCGGCGGCGAGCTCGTGGACGTCGACGTCAGTGCGGGAGGCCACCGCGTTGGTCACCACGCGGGGCTTGTTGAGGAAGTCGTAGCCGAACGCGCCCACCACGGCCCCGACGAACGGACCGATCAGGTAGACGGGCAGGAACTGTGCCCAGTTGGTGGGCCCGCCGCCGATGGCGGAGACCAGCTCCGGCCCGAAGGCGCGTGCCGGGTTGATGGAGCACGACGTGATCGGACCGAGGACCATGATGATGCCGACCACGTACAACCCGATGACCAGACCGGCGAGCTGGCTGGGGGCCTTGCCGTCGACGATGCCGAGGATGGTCACGATCAGAAGCAGGGTGCCGATGGCCTCAGTGAAGGAGGCCGCGGCGTATGAGGTGGCGTCGGGGTTGAAGGAGGGCTGCCCGACTCCCAGGTCGATCGCGGTGTGCCCGTAGACCGCCCAGATGACCAGCGCCCCGAGGGTGGCGCCGACGAACTGGGCCGCCCAGTAGAGGGGCACCTCCCGCCATGGGAAGCGCTTGGTGGACGCCAGCGCCAGGGTGACCGCCGGGTTGATGTGGCAGCCGGAGATCCGGCCGACCGCGTACACCATCGCGGTGATCACGAGCCCGAAGGCGAACGAAATGCCGAGAAGGTCGGCCGCGGTGAAGGGGGCGATCTTGCCGGCCAGCTTGAGGGTCGCAACGACCGACCCGGGTCCCACCAGGATCAGGGCGCCGGTGCCGAGAACCTCGGCGAGTGCGCGCTGGGGCTTCGAGTACATCCGGGTCTCCTCCACCAACTTGTATTCGACATTATCGAACGAGTGTCGAGAAATTACTCTCCGCGGAGGAGGTTGTCAAGAGGCGTGGAGGAGGAGGCCGTCGCGAGGCGCCAGGGCAGGCGCGCGGGCTGGGCTCAGAGTGCCAGCGGGCGCACCGGCGCCATCACCGCCTCGGGGTTGGTTTTCCAGTCGACCCCGGGCATGTCGACGTAAAGCTCGATCTCGTTGCCGTCGGGGTCGAGGACGTACAGGCTGTGCGTGACTGTGTGGTCGCTCATCCCGACGACCGGGGTGCCGGCCTCGCGCAGCTGCGCCACCGCCTCACGGAGCTCGTCGTCGGAATCGCCGACCTTGAGGCCGATGTGGTACAGGCCGACGCGCCGCCCTCCCTGCAGGGGCCTGGCATCAGGCCCGACCTCGATGAGCAGCAGCTCATGGTGGGTGCGCCCGCTGGAGAACGCCGCCGCCGGGAAGGGCAGACCGGCGGGGGTGATGCGCGGCCAGCCGAGGAGGTCACCGTAGAAGGCGGCAGACCGCTCCAGGCTCCTGACATAGAGGACGACGTGGCCGAGTTCCTTCACTTCCATCCAGGGGTCCTCTCAAGCGCGGCAGTGGGGGTTGCGGGGGTGCCGGCGGCGACGAGGGGACCCTCGGCCACCGGCACCCGCTGCGAGTCTCGCTCAGGCGGCCTGCTGGAGGACGGCCTCGACCTCGAGCTGGACGGTGACCTTGTCGCCGACCACGACGCCGCCGCCCTCGAGCGGCATGCTGATGTCGATGCCGAAGTCGCGGCGGTTGATCTCCGCGGTGGCCGAGAAGCCGGACCGGGTGCCGCCCCACGGATCGCCGCTGACGCCGTTGTGCTCGAGCCGCAGCTCGACTGGGCGGGTGACCCCACGGAGGGTCAGCTCGCCGTCGACGACGTAGCCATCACCCTTGGCGCGAACTCCGCTGGAGCGGTAGGTCATGACCGGGTGGTTCTCGACGTCGAAGAAGTCGGCAGAGCGCAAGTGCCCGTCGCGGCGCTCGTCACGGGTGTCGACCGAGGCGACGTCGATGCTTGCCTCGACCGAGGCGAGGGCAGGGTCCTGAGCCGTCGTGAACGTGCCGCTGAAGCTGCGGAAGGTGCCACGGACCTTGCTCACCATGAGGTGGCGGACGCTGAAGGACACCTCGGAGTGCGAGGCGTCGATCGTCCAGGTGCCGGGGGCGAGAACCGGGGTGGGGGAGAGGGTGCTGGTCATCGGGGAGGGTCTCCAGGGTGGTTGATGCGTCAACATCCTAGTACCCGAGTTGTTGATTTGTCAACCATGGGTAGAATGGAGCCATGTCCGAACCCCGCTGGCTCGACGACACCGAGGCCCAGGCCTGGCGCGGCCATCTCCGGATGAGCTGGTTGCTGGACGCCGCCATCGCCCGGGACCTGGCCCGGGAGGCCGGACTTTCCTATCCGGACTACCACGTCCTGGCCTGGCTCTCCGAAGCCCCCGACCGGCGCATGCGGATGACCGAGCTCGCCGCCGGGATGCGGTGGTCGAAGAGCCGGCTCTCCCATCAGATCGCCCGCATGGAGGAGCGCGGCCTGGTGTCCCGCGCGGGGTGCCCCTCCGACGCCCGCGGGACGTTTGCCAGCCTCACCCCCGAGGGGTTTGCGGCCATCGAGCAGGCCGCGCCGGGGCACGTCGGGAGCATCCGCCGCAACCTTCTCGACCTGCTCACCCGCGAGCAGGTGGAGACGCTCGCGAAGATCACCGAGGCCGTCGTGGACCATCTCGCCGCCGGCAGCGCCCAGTGCCCCACTCAGCTCGTGGAGAACTGTCTGTCGGCCGCGGAGACTGACCCGGACAACGGTGCGGCCGGATCTCTGGGGCGGTCCGCATCTGACCGGCTCGGCGTGGTGAGCGCCGCGGGAACACGGGGATCGGAGTGACCCTGGTCCCGTAGGCTCCCTGGGGTGACCGGGGTGGCGTTCGTCCTTGCCCTTGGCGCCGCGGCGCTGTACGGCAGCGGCGATTTCTGTGGCGGGCTGGCCACGAGGCGCTCGACCCTGCTGGCCACCATCGCCACCTCCCACGTTGTCGGCCTGGTGATGGCCGTCCTGCTCCTCGGCCTGGTCCCGGCCCCGCATGTCGGCGCGGGCGATCTCGCCTGGGGGGCGGCCGGAGGCCTGGTCGGCGCCGTCGGCGTCGCCCTCCTGTATCTCGGGCTGGCCCGCGGCACGATGTCGATCGTCGCGCCGATCACCGCCTCCACCGCCGCGGCGCTTCCGGTCGTCATCGGGCTGGCGCTGGGCGAGCGGCCCTCGGCGCTCGCGCTCAGCGGCGTGGCTCTCGCGGTGGGGTCGGTGGTGCTCCTCGGCGCTGAGCGCAAGCCCGCCTTGCGCGGTGGGCGGCCACGCGCGGACAGGGTCGCCATCCTGAGCGCGCTCGGCGCCGGGGCGGCCTTCGCCCTGTTGTTCACCTTCTGGTCGCGAACGTCGGGCGACGCTGGTCTCTGGCCGCTGGTCGCGGCGCGGATCGTCTCGTCGGGCTGTGCTCTGCTGATCGCGGCGGTTACGCGGCGTCCGGCCCTCGTCGCGGCGCCGGCGCTGACCACTGCGCTGCTCGCCGGCTTCTTCGACATGGGCGCGAATGTCTGCTACCTGATCGCGGTCCACCACGGGCTGCTGAGTCTCGTGGCCGTCCTCACCTCTCTTTATCCGGCCACCACTGTGCTGCTGGCCACCACGCTGCTCGGCGAGCGCATGGCGCAGCTGCAGTGGGTCGGGTTGGCGCTTGCGCTCGTCGCCATCGCCCTCATCGTTGCGTGAGGAGGGGATCGCGCGCGCTACGCTCCTGCGCCGTGCACGCCCAGCCGTCGCCCGCTGCGAACGGCGGGTTTGCCGGCGCGCGCCTGGTCGCCGGCGCGACGGATGCGATCTGGCGTTCGCCGCTGACGGGCACGCACCGGCGCTGGGCCGCACGCGATGACGCCGAGGAGCTGCTGGCGATGGCGATCGGCGCGTCGCCTGACGGCGCTGCTGGGCATGCCGAGCCGACTGCGGCGCAACGCCGGCGCTTCGATGCGCTTGTCGACCGGCGCGTCGCCGGAGAGCCGATGGCGCTCCTGCGCGGCCACGTCGACTTCTGCGGCCTGACGCTCATCGTGCGTCCCGGCGTGTTCGTGCCCCGACCATCCAGCGAAATGCTGGCCGCTGAAGCGATCCGCAGGCTGCGCCGGCGGAGCGATCCCGTGGCCATCGACGTCGCCTGTGGCATCGGGCCCGTCGCGCTGGCTGTGGCCCACACTGTGGGGGGCGCCCGGGTTGTCGGCGTGGACATCTCCGCGGCCGCGCTCACCGTCGCCAGGGTCAACCGGCGGCGGCTGGGCATCCATAACGTTGAGTTCCGTCGTGGCGACCTGCTCAGCGCGGTCCCGCGCGCGTTGCGCGAGCAGGTCGACGTGATGACCGCGCACCCTCCGTATGTCCCGCGGGGGGAGGTGCGTTTTCTCCCCAGGGAGATCCGTCGCCACGAGCCGCGCCACACGCTGACCGACGCGTCCGCCGACGGGCTGGGCATGGTGCGACGGCTGGCCCAGGCGGCGCCCTCGTGGCTGCGTCGCGGCGGCTGGCTGCTCATCGAGCTCAGTCCCGACCGCGCGCGGCCTGCGGCGGCGGTGCTCCGCGGAGCCGGGCTGGACGCCGTCCGCGTCATCACCGAGGCCGGGGCGCCGACGCGGGTCGTGGCCGGCCGCGTGTAGTCGGGAGCCCGGCCCCACCGCCCGGGTGGTGTCGTCCTGTCCTCTCAGCGGCGCCCGGGATGGGGCGGTGCTAGCATGGGCTCGCTTGCCAGCAGCCGGGCGGCGGACCAGAGACGATGGAGCCAGGGCCCTCGACGAACCCGGGTCTGCCTGACCCGGGCGCGGACGCGCCTCGCGCCAGAGACAGCGTGCGCATTCAGTCGGTTTCGTGCGGCCGCTGCGGATGGCCGAACGCGTGCCGGGTCCAGGACGGCATGCGCGCGCTGCGGTTCATGTGTCAGTGGTGCTCCCAGATGACGACCGGGATCGTGGATCCCTCGCTCAAGAGAAACGTCATCTTCTAGGACCCGGCTTCAGATTCGGCCGCTCAGCTCTCGCGACGCCGACGCTCGCCGGCGGCGGTTGCCGCTCCCCGGTCTCTGCAGCGAACGAATCCGCCGCTCTCGATGAGGTGGTCGACGAACAGTGATGTGGGGCCGGGGAGGCGATCCTCGTCTCGGGTCACCATGTGCCACTCCCTCTGCAATGGGATCCCCGGCGCACGCACCATGACCAGCCGACCACTGGCAAGTTCGGCCTCGACGGCGTCGTGGGAGATGAGAGTGATGCCCAGACCCACCGCGGCCGCCTCTCGGACGGCGCCGTTGGATCCCAGCGTCAGCGTGCTCGGAGCGACGCCGTGGGCGGACAGGTACTCCTCGGTGGTGGCACGGGTGCCGGAGCCGGGCTCGCGCAACAGCCATGTGTGGGCGGCCAGCGCCGCGGGAAGCAGCGCGCCGGCGATGAGCCCGGGAGCGGCGACGATGACCAGTTCGTGCGCGCGGACCGCGCGGGTGCGGAGCGCGCCCGGCCCGGGCGGTCTACCGGCGACGACCAGATCAACCTCGTGGGCCTCCAGGCGCTCCCATACATGCCCGCGGTTGGCCACCTCGAGACTGACCTCGGCCCCCGGGTGGCGGGCCCGAAAGGTCGCGATGGCCGCGGGCAGCAGGTGCTCCCCGGCGGTGGTCACGGCTGCCAGGCGCACCCGCCCCTGCTCAGGGGCGGCCGCCCCCGCGGTCGCGGCCGCAGCCTCGCCGAGCAATCCCTGGATTCGCCGCGCGTAGTCGGCAAGAACACCCCCGCACAGCGTCAGCCGCAGTCCGCGGCCATCGCGGGTCACCAGGTCGACACCGAGCTCGCGTTCAAGCGATGCCACCGCTGCCGAGACCGCGGGCTGGGTCACGAAGAGCCGCTCGGCGGCCACCTTGACAGAGCCACTGCGGGCGAGCTCGAGGAAGGTGGCCAGTTGGCGCAGAGTCATAACCTCAGGGTAATGGTTATACATAAAAAAATCAATTGACATTGAGCTATCAAGCCCCCAGGATGGGCTCGGCGGGTGGGTGCGGGTCAGTGCTGCGGCCGAACAGGAGAGACCATGACAGGGGCGGAGACAGACCTACGGCAGGCGGCGCCGCCCGGCGATGATCGCTGGGCCTCCGGAGTCATCCCGTACAAGCAGATGGGCTACTGGGAGCCCGACTACGAGCCCAAGGCCACCGACATCCTGTGTGCCTTCAGGATCACGCCGCAGGCCGGTGTCGACCCCGAGGAGGCGGCCGCCGCCGTCGCCGGAGAATCCTCGACGGCCACCTGGACGGTCGTGTGGACCGACCGGCTCACGGCGCATGAGCACTACCAGGCGAAGGCGTACCGGGTCGACCCCGTGCCCGGCACCCCGGGGCAGTACATCGCCTGGATCGCTTACGACCTCGATCTCTTCGAGGAGGGCTCGATTGCGAACCTGACGTCGTCCATCATCGGCAACGTCTTCGGCTTCAAGGCGCTCAAGGCCCTGCGCCTCGAGGACATGCGCATCCCGCCCCACTACGTCAAGACGTTCCAGGGACCGCCGCACGGCATCGTCATGGAGCGCGAGTACCTCAACAAGTACGGCCGGCCGCTGCTCGGCGCGACCGTCAAGCCCAAGCTCGGCCTGTCCGCCCGCAACTACGCGCGCGTCGTCTACGAGGCGCTGCGAGGCGGCCTCGATTTCACCAAGGACGACGAGAACATCAACAGCCAGCCCTTCATGCGCTGGCGCGATCGGTACCTCGCGTCCATGGAGGCGGTCAACCGTGCCCAGGCCCGGACGGGCGAGATCAAGGGCCACTACCTCAACGTCACCGCCGGGACCATGGAGGACATGTACGAGCGCGCCGACTTCGCCAAGGCGCTGGGCAGCGTCATCGTCATGATGGACCTCACCGTCGGCTACACGGCGATGACGTCGATGTCGAAGTGGGCGCGGCGCAACGGCGTCATCCTGCACCTCCACCGCGCCGGCCACGGGACCTACACGCGGCAGAAGACCCACGGGGTCAGCTTCCGCGTCATCGCCAAGTGGTGCCGGCTGCTGGGTGTCGACCACATCCATGCCGGCACCGTCGTCGGCAAGCTCGAAGGCGACCCCAACATGGTCCGCGGCTACTACGACACCTGTAGGGAGAACCGTCTGGCGGCCAACCCCGGCAACGGCATCTACTTCGACCAGGACTGGGCATCGATGCCGGGTGTTATGCCGGTGGCGTCGGGCGGCATCCACGCCGGCCAGATGCACCAGCTTCTCGACTACCTGGGCGAGGACTGCGTCCTTCAGTTCGGCGGCGGGACCATCGGCCACCCGATGGGCATCGCGGCCGGGGCCGCCGCCAACCGGGTCGCGCTCGAGGTGATGATTCAGGCACGCAACGAGGGTCGCGACTACGTCAGCACGGGGCCGGAGATTCTCCAGGCCGCGGCCCGCTGGAGCCCGGAGCTGCGCGCCGCCCTCGATATCTGGGGCAGCATCAGCTTCAACTACGAATCGACCGACACACCCGACGTGGTGTCGACGCCGAGCTCGGTCTGAACGGAGACCCGCCATGCGCATCACCCAGGGGACGTTCTCCTACCTTCCCGATCTCACGGATGAGCAGATCACCATGCAGATCAGCTACTGCCTCGACAAGGGGTGGCCGCTCTCGGTGGAGTACACGGACGACCCACATCCGCGCAACTTCCTGTGGGAGATGTGGGAATTGCCGATGTTCGACATGGCCGATCCGTCGGCGATCCTGTTCGAGGTCAATCGCTGCCGCGAGGCGCACCCGCAGCACTACGTCCGGGTCAACGCCTACGACTGCAGTCTGGGCCGCCAGACAACCGCGCTCAGCTTCATCGTCAACCGGCCGAGCCACGAGCCGGGCTTCGGCCTCGAGCGCCAGGAGGGTGCGGATCGCCAGGTGCGCTACACGCTGCACGCTTACGCGACCGACAAGCCCGAGGGAGAGCGGTACAGAAGCTGATGGCCACCGACGGCCGGCGACGCTTCGGTCTGAGCTCGGACGAGTCCGCTTCTCCCCGCTCCCCCGCCACGGCGGGGGAGGACGGCGGCGCGGTTGCGACACCGCCCGTATGGGACGAGGACGCCAAGGTCGACATGGGCACGCAGATGGCCGACGCGCAGATCATCGAGGTCCTCGATTCCCTGGAGCGCGACTTGATCGGCCTCGAGCCTGTCAAGACGCGCATCCGTGAGATCGCTTCGCTCCTGATCATCGACCGGGTCCGGCGCGGTTTCGGCCTCGAGTCGGAGCGGCCCTCGCTGCACATGTGCTTCACCGGGAGCCCGGGGACGGGGAAGACGACGGTCGCCATGCGGATGGCCGAGATCCTCCACCGACTTGGCTACCTGGCACGCGGCCACCTGGTCACCGTGACCCGCGACGACCTCGTGGGCCAGTACATCGGACACACCGCACCGAAGACCCGCGACGTGCTCAAGCGTGCCATGGGCGGCGTCCTCTTCATCGACGAGGCGTACTACCTGTATCGGCATGACAACGAGCGCGACTACGGACAGGAGGCGATCGAGATCCTCCTCCAGGTCATGGAGAACCAGCGCAGCGACATCGTCGTCGTCCTGGCCGGCTACAAGAACCGCATGGAAACCTTCTTCGAGAGCAACCCGGGGATGCAGTCTCGCATCGCCCATCACATCGACTTCCCCGACTACACGGTCGACGAACTCATGGCGATCGCCGAGCTCATGCTCGCCCGGCAGCGTTATCATCTCTCGGAGGCTGCGGTCGAATCGTTCCGCGAGCTGCTCGAGAAGCGCATGGCGTTGCCCCGTTTCGCCAATGCACGCAGCGTTCGCAACGCCCTCGAGCGCTGCCGCCTGCGACAGGCGAACCGTCTTGTCAAGGCCGCCGCCACCGTCGGCCGTGACGACGTGATGCGCATCGATGCAGTCGACGTGCGCATGAGCCGGCTGTTATCAGAGGCGAGTGACAGCGAGGTCCCCGACGCTGAGGCCGGGGTTACGGAACGACAGCGCGGCAGCGTTGGGAAGGACTGAGCCGTTGCCCGACAAGTTGAAGGCGATGCGACGCGCCTCAGGGGCCCTCGCCTACCACCACCTCATACGGCTGGCCTCGGGACATTGAGCTCGGGCGGACGGCGCACGCACACGAGGAGACGCAAATGGGCGACCTGCGGGCGATCGCAACCCGGATGGTGGGTGGCGGCAGGGGGATCCTCGCCGCCGACGAGAGTACGGCCACGATGAGCGGCCGGCTCGAGAAGGTGGGCGTGGCGGGCAGCGAGGAGCACCGCCGCGCTTACCGCGAGATGCTGATCACCACTCCCGATCTCTCGAAATGGATCAGCGGCGTCATCCTGTCGGACGACATCCTCCGTGCTCAGCTCACCGACGGCCGGCCGTTCCCGGCGGCCTGCCTTGACGCCGGCGTGCTCGCCGGCATCAAGGTGGACACAGGTGCCAAGCCGCTCGCCCATGCACCGGGCGAGAGCGTCACTGAGGGCCTGGATGGTCTCCGCGAGCGGCTGGCGACGTACGTGCAGATGGGGGCCTCGTTCACGAAGTGGCGGGCGGTCATCCGCATCGGCGACAGCACGCCGTCACAGCGGGCGCTGGCGGCGAACGCACACGCTCTCGCCCGGTACGCGGCGCTGGCCCAGGAGGCGGGGCTCGTCCCCATCGTCGAGCCTGAGGTGCTCATGGACGGCGACCACGCCCTGGAGCGGTGTGAGGACGCGGCCGCGGCAATCCTTCGCGCCGTTTTCGGTGAGCTCGTCGAGCAGGGGGTGTCCCTCGAGGGGATGGTGCTCAAGCCCAACATGGTCACCGCCGGCAAGGACAACCCTCGACAGGCTGCGATCGAGGAGGTGGCCTCGGCGACCATCCGCGTGCTGCGGCGCTGCGTCCCCGCAGCGGTCCCCGGGATCGCCTTCCTGTCCGGTGGGCAGCCACCCGAGCTGGCCACCGCCCACCTGGCTGCGCTCGTGGCACATGGTCCGCACCCATGGGAGCTCACCTTCTCCTTCGGTCGCGCGCTCGTCGATCCGGCGCTGCGCGCCTGGCGAGGCGACGAGCGCAACGTGGCCAGCGGGCAGGAGGCACTGGCCGCCCGTTGTCGAGCCAACGCCGAGGCCCGGGCGCTGATCCCGGCGTGACTAGCCTTCGCGGCGCGGCGGGATGGTCACGGACACCGCCGTGCCCCGCCCGGGTGCGGACCGAATCTCGAGAGCGGCGCCGAGCAACGCGGCCCGCGCGCGCAGCCCCGCGAGTCCGTACGCCGGCCGTTGTGGGCCCGCCGGCTGCGCCTCGGGATCGAACCCGATGCCGTCGTCGGCGACGCTCAGCCGGGTCGAGCGGCCGTCGCTCACGAGGGACACGGTCACCATCAGCGCTCCCGAGTGTTTGACCACGTTCTGGAGCATCTCCTGCGCCATGCGATAGATCGCGGTCTCGACGTGACCCTCCAGACGCACTTCGTCGTCGATCTCGACATCACTGGTGATACCGGCGGGAAGCTCAGCCGCCAGGGCACGCAGGCAGGCGCCGAGTCCGAGGTCGTCCAGAAGCGGTGGCCGCAGGCCCATGACCACAGCTCGCGCCTCGTCCAGGGCGTCGACCGCCAGGGCCCGCGCCGCCTGGATCTGGGCAAGCGCATCCGCGGGCAGGCGGGGCGCGACGTCGGCGGCCGCGCAGAGGTGGTAGGAGAGGCTGACGATGCGCTGGCTGATGCCGTCATGGATCTCGGCGGCAAGGCGCTGACGCTCCACCTCCTGGAGCTCGAGGTTGTGTTCGGCAAATCGCTCGAGCTCGCTCTCGCGCTCCTCGAGGAGGGTGTGGAGCCGCGCGTGTTCCACCGCGTCGGCCATCAGGGTGGCGACGTCGGCGAGAATGCTGACGTCCTCCTCTCGGAAATGGTCGGGTTGGCGGGAATGGACGTTGAGGACGCCGACCACGTGGCCGGCCCGCGCCACCATCGGTACTGAGGCCAGGGATGCGTAGTCCTCGCCCCGCAGCTCTGGGATGTACTTGTAGCGTCCGTCACGCCACTTGTCGTTGATGACGGCAGGGCTGGCGTTCTGCGCCACCCATCCGGCCACACCCTCGCCGACGGCGAGCTCGATGTGGCCCGCGTGCGCATCGAACGGGGGCGTCGCCCCACTGAGAACCAGGCGCCTGCGCGTGTGATCGACGATGTGCACGAAGCAGACGTCGCTCGCGGTCACCTCGGTGATGAGGCTGGCCAGTCGCTGCACCATCTCGGTGAGATCGAGGCGTCCCGATGCGGTGGCGATGATCTGCCGCAGGCGATCGGCGTCCACCCCGCGCGCTGCCCGCGCGACCCCGACACCAGATCTGCCCTTGCCAGGCTGGGGAACGGCCATCTCAGTGGAACAGCCCTTCGCGCAGCGCCAGCGCGATGGCCTGGGCCCGATCCGGCACGTCGAGCTTGCGGTAGACGGCGCTCACATGGCTCTTGACCGTCTCCTCCCCGACGATGAGCCGCTGGGCCATGGCGCGATTGCTGAGCCCGGCCACCATGAGCGCCAGCACCTCGCTCTCCCGCTGGCTCAGGCCCAGATGCGCACCCGGCCAGAACTCGCCGCTGCTCAACCGCGCAGCCGACAACGCCACGCGTCCTGCCATGGACGGGTCGATCACGACCTCACCGTCCATCACCCGCTCCAGGTGCCCGACCAGCTCGGCGGCGGTCACGCGCTTGAGCAGGAATCCCGAGGCGCCGGCGCGCAGGGCTTGGTACAGATACTGCTCGTCGTCATAGACCGTGAGGACCACGACCTTGCACGAGGGCCGCCGCTTCACCACCTCGGCGCAGATGTCCAGCCCGCTCTGTCCGCGCAGCCGCACGTCGACGACGACGACGTCCGGCGCCGGGTCACGCGCCACCGCTGCCAGCGTCTCCTCCAGTGACCCGCTGGCCCCGATCACTTCCACGCGAGCGCGATAGTTGGCGAGCATCGCGAGCAGGCCGTCGATGACCATCTGGTGGTCATCGACGAGCAGGACCCGGATTGGTCCGGACGCTGGGTCGGCCACGGTGCGGTCGGACGCGGTCGCAGGGATGCGCCCCGAGGCGGGGTCGGCGCGGGCCGGCGCATCGTCGCGCGACTCGGTGGAGGCCATGATCGACCACACGGTACCGCTCCCCGCCGCTTGGCGACAGGCGGGTTCGCTTCTCCCCCGCTGGATCCCCCGGCCGAGGGTAGCGCCCCTGCAAAGGGGCCGGGTAGGGTGGGCGTTGCCAGCCTGGCGACGGAGGGCAGGACGACGGTCGTCACGCGCACGTCCCTGGCGACGGGTGCGTGGTCACCGCTCATGATCAGGACAACCGCCGCGACGACCCGCCCGCAGAACCGCAGTCGGATGGGCCGCGCCCCGCACCGCCGCGTCCATCACGAGGAGCGCCATGACCCGGTTTCGGATCCTCCCCCAGGAATCGACGATCGACCTCACCGGCCGCAGCAGCGTTCATCCCTTGCACGGGAAGGCCGGCTCTGTGAGCGGCTCGATCGAGGTCGAGCTCGGCCCCGACGGGATGCCCGACCTCGACCAGCCGTACAGCGCGGAGATCTCGTTGCCGGCGACCGCGATCAGCTGGGGTGGGGCCATGTATGACCGCGAGACCCAGCGCCGCCTCGACGTCCGCACCTACCCGTCCATCAAGGCCTCGGTCGAGCACGCGTCTCCCGTCGAGGGCAACGGCGATGTCGCCGTGCGGGTCAACCTGACCCTGCGCGGACAGACTCGCCCGATCGAAGGCCAGGCCCGCCTGCACGTCGAGTCGGGGAGGCTGGTGGCCGAAGGGGAACGCGTCATCGACATCCGTGATTTCGGGATGGAGCCCCCTCGGCTGCTGATGCTGAAGGTCGACCCGCTGGTCACCGTCCGGGCGCGCATCGTGGCGGTGGCCGAGGCCTGAGCCACCATGCCGCACAAGTTCGTCTCCATGCAGCGAGCCGATCGCGGGAAGGTGTCGGCCCCCCATCCGGTGATGCTCGCGATCGCCGGGGACAGCGCCGCGGGCAAGACGACGCTCACCAAGGGCCTGGCGGAGGCGCTTGGCCCGGATCGGGTCACCGCGGTCTGCGTCGACGACTATCACGCCTATGACCGAGAGGAACGGCGCACCCTGCCCTTCACGCCGCTGAACCCGGCGTGCAACTACGTCGACATCATGGAGCAGCACCTCCAGCTGCTGGCCACGGGGCAGCCCATCCTCAAGCCGGTCTACCACCACAGCAGCGGGACCCTCGGCCGGCCCGAGCTGGTGCGGCCGAGCGAGTTCGTCATCGTCGAAGGGCTGCTGCCGCTGCACACCAAGCTGGCCCGTGCGTGCTTCGACGTCACCGTGTATCTCGATACGCCCGAGGAGATCCGCCGTGGCTGGAAGGTCCGCCGCGACTGCGCCAAGCGCGGGTACACGCCCGAGCAGGTGCTGGCGGACCTGGAACGTCGGGAGCCGGAGTCCGCCGCCTTCATCCGTCCGCAGCGCCGGCACGCTGACATCGTCGTGCGCTTTGCCCCTGTTGAGGAGGTGGGGTCCGAGGCGCCGCTCAGCGCCACCATCATGCTCCGGGCCACGATCCCCCATCCCGATCTCTCGTCTGTCCTCACCGCGGACACGCGGCGCGCACTGCATCTGAAGCTCGTTCGAGACGACGACGCCAAGCCGGTCGACGCCCTCCATGTGCACGGCCACAGCCCGCGGGCGCTGAGCCGCGAGGTGGAGGACCACGTCTGGGCCAGCCTGGGCGTCGCCACCGACCTCCCCGCCGGCCGGGGGGCCGTGGAACCGGGCGTGCGCAGCGAACCGCTGGCGATCACGCAGCTGGTCTTGCTCTTCCATCTCCTCCAGGTCGCGCACTCAGACTCGCTTGCCGGCGGGCCGGCCCACGCCGGGGTCCCCGCCGCCGCCAGCCGTCCGTAGAGCGCGCCGGGGGAGGGGCGGTGGTCGGCTCGGGGCTGGAAGCCTGCGCTCAGATTGCGCGCAAGCCAAAGAGCGCCCGCGGCGGACGAGTGTGATTGCCTTTCCCCATCAGCCATTCCGGCGTGGTATGTGCAGCCCGCGGATATCCGCGCAATGCCCGGATTGACACTCCCGCAGTCCAAACCGATAGTCCCTCTTGCTGGGCGCGTGTCCGATGAACGACGCGTGGCCACGCGCTCGAGCCTGCCTTGGCTGTTGTGGGAGGAGAACATGGCGACGGACACCGTGCCGTATGGCCGCAAGACGCAGAGGGAGTCTCCCGTCTCCGACCTCCACATCGTGTGGGTCACCGCGGGCCTCGGCTGCGACGGCGACTCGGTCTCGATCACCGCAGCGACGCAACCGAGCATCGAGGACGTCCTCCTGGGGGCGATTCCCGGGCTGCCCAAGGTCCATCTGTACAACCCCGTCCTGGCGTACGAGAACGGTGAAGAGTTCATCAAGTCCTGGCACGACGCCGCTGCCGGCAACCTCGACCCGTTCGTGCTCGTTGTCGAGGGATCGATCCCCAACGAGACGATCAAGAAGGAAGGCTACTGGGCAGCGGTGGGGACGGACTCGGCCACCGGTCAGCCGATCACCACCTGCGAGTGGATCGACCGGTTGGCGCCCAAGGCGCTCGCCGTCGTGGCGGCGGGCACGTGCGCGACCTACGGCGGCATCCACGCCATGCAGGGGAATCCGACCGGGGCCATGGGCCTGGCCGATTATCTGGGCTGGGACTTCAAG
Source organism: Candidatus Dormiibacterota bacterium (assembly GCA_036521675.1). Taxonomy (GTDB): domain Bacteria; phylum Chloroflexota; class Dormibacteria; order Aeolococcales; family Aeolococcaceae; genus DATDHG01. The sequence continues at coordinate 15,788 of DATDHG010000034.1, read as the reverse complement.
ACCAAGGCAGGGTTGCCCATCGTCAACGTCCCCGGCTGTCCCGTGCAACCGGACAACTTCATGGAGACAGTGCTCTACCTCCTGTACCAGGTGGCGGGGATGGCTCCCATGATCCCGCTCGACGATCAACTCCGCCCCCAGTGGCTGTTCGGCGCCACCGTGCACGACGGTTGTGATCGGGCGGCGTATTACGAGCAGGGCGAGTTCGCGGCTGACTACAACTCTCCGAAATGCCTTGTCAAGCTGGGTTGCTGGGGCCCGGTGGTCAACTGCAACGTTCCCAAGCGAGGCTGGATGGCCGGCATCGGGGGCTGCCCCAATGTCGGCGGGATCTGCATCGGCTGCACCATGCCGGGCTTCCCCGACAAGTTCATGCCGTTCATGGACGAACCGCCGGGGGCGCACCTGTCGACGGGCGTCATCGGTGTGTACGGAACCGCGATCCGCGCGCTTCGGAAGATCACCAATACGACGGTCAACAAGGAGCCGAAGTGGCGGCATACCCGGCCCGAGCTGACCACCGGGTACCGGCCGACGACGTACTGAACCCCCGACCGCGCTGAGATGTCTGAAACCCACATCACGACAATCAGGAGAGTTCACGCATGACCGTCATGGAGAAGGAGGCCACCAAGGCACCCGTCCTCGTTGACGTGGCCTGGGACCCGATCACCAGGATCGTCGGCAGCCTCGGCATCTTCACCAAGATTGACTTCGCCAATCGGGTCGTGGCCGACTGCCGCAGCACCTCGTCGATCTTCCGCGGCTACAGCATCTTCATGAAGGGCAAGGACCCCCGGGACGCGCACTTCATCACCAGCCGCATCTGTGGCATCTGCGGCGACAACCACGCGACCTGCGCGACCTACGCGCAGAACATGGCCTTCGGCATCCGGCCTCCGTCGATGGGAGAGTGGATCGTCAACCTCGGCGAGGCCGCCGAGTACATGTTCGACCACAACATCTTCCAGGACAACCTGTTGATGGTCGACTTCTGCGAGCAGATGGTCAAGGAGACCAATCCGAGTGTGCTGGCGCGCGCCGAGAACACCGCCGCGCCCCATGCCGCGGATCACGGGTACCGCACCATCGCCGACATCATGCGCGCGCTGAACCCCTTCACCGGTGAGTTCTACCGCGAGACCCTCCATGTCAGTCGCTACACCCGCGAGATGTTCTGCCTCATGGAGGGGCGCCACGTCCACCCGTCCACGCTCTATCCGGGCGGCGTCGGCACCGTTCCGACAGTGCAGCTGTTCACTGACTACCTCGTCCGCCTGATGCGCTATGTCGAGTTCATGAAGAAGGTCGTGCCGCTCCACGACGACATCTTCGACTTCTTCTATGAGGCGCTCCCCGGTTACGAGGAGGTCGGCCGCCGGCGGATGGACACCGTCTGCTGGGGCTCGTTCAACGATCCCGACGAGTGCGACTACCAGTACCGGCACATGACCAACTGGGGCAGGGCGATGTTCGTCACTCCGGGAGTGGTCGTGGACGGCAAGCTGGTGACCACCGATCTGGTCGAGATCAACCGGAACATCCGCATCCTTCTGGGGCACTCCTACTACGAGGACTGGATCGACAGCGGCGAGGTGTTCGTCGACAAGGACCCGCTCGGGCACCCCATCGACAAGCGGCATCCCTGGAACCAGACGACCATCCCCAAGCCGGGCAAGCGGGACTTCGAGAAGAACTACAGCTGGGTGATGTGCCCGCGCTATCTGCACGAGGGTGATCACCTCGCGATGGACACCGGCGGCGGGGCCTTCGCGCGCCTGCTGGCGACGTCGCTCGCTGGGCTGGTCGACATCGGCTATGTGAAGGCGACCGGGCACAGCACCAAGATCTACCTGCCCAAGACATCGGGCAAGCCCGAGGTGGAGTTCGAGTGGCACGTTCCGAAGTGGAGCAACGCCATCGAGCGCGACCGGGCCCGCACCTACTTCCAGGCGTACGCGGCGGCCGCGGCGCTCCACTTCCTGGACAAGGCGTTCGAGGACCTGCGCGCCGGGCGCACCGACACCTTCACCGACTTCAAGGTTCCCGACGAGGCCATCGGCTGCGGCTTCCACGAGGCCGTCCGGGGCGTGCTCTCCCACCACGTCGTCATCCGCGATGGCAAGATCGCCAACTACCACCCCTACCCGCCGACCCCGTGGAACGCCACCCCGCGTGACATGTACGGCACGCCGGGTCCGTACGAGGACTCGGTCCAGAACACGCCGATCTTCGAGGAGAACGGCCCGGACACCTTCAAGGGCATCGACATCATGCGCGCCGTGCGCAGCTTCGATCCCTGCCTGCCCTGCGGCGTCCACATGTATCTCGGCAATGGGCGCGTGCTCGAGGCGCGGCACTCGCCGACCTTCGGCATGCAACCGTGAATGACCGCTCTTCCTGATGTCCGCGAGGAGGAACTCCAAGGCCGAGTAGCCCGCATCGAGAGGCTTGTCAGCGAGCTGGATGCCCTGCCCGACCCCGCGGCGCGCGCGGTCGGGACGGGGGTGATCCAGGCGATCCTCGACCTCCACGGAGCCGCGCTCGATCGGGTGCTTGATCGCGTCGCGGGGGATGGCGAGCGGGGCGATGCCCTGCTCGCCGCCTTCGCGGCGGATCCGCTTGTGAGTCACGTCCTGCTGCTGCACGGCCTCCATCCCGTCGAGCTGCGCAGCCGCGTGGAGGCGGCGCTGGAATCCGTCCGTCCCTACATGCGGTCGCACGGCGGCGGCGTCGAGCTTCTCGGCGTTGATGGCGAGGTGGTCCGGTTGCGCCTCGAAGGGAGCTGCCACGGCTGTCCGTCATCCGCGATGACGATGCGGCTGGCCGTGGAGAAGGCCATCTTCGAGGCCGCGCCCGACGTTGCGTCGATCGAGGTCGAGGGCGTGGCCGAGCCGCCGACGCGGCCGGAGCTGGCCAAGGTGATTCCTCTGGCGATGGCCGGCAACGGAGGCACCGCGAGTGCGCCGAAGGCTCCCGGTGATCCTTCCGGTGGCTGGTCTCGATGCGACAGCCTGGGCGCCCTCGCCGAGGCGGAGGTCCAGCGCGTCGACGTCGGCGGCATCGGGCTGCTCGCCTGCCGCCTCGACGGCACGCTCTACGCCTACCGGGCTCGTTGCCCCGTCTGCGAAAGCCCCATGCTCGACGCCGAGCTCCGGTCCGGCAGCCTGGTCTGCCCCGGGTGCGAGCGCGCCTTCGACGTGCGGCGGGCCGGTCGCAGCTCGCAGACGCCGTATCTTCTCGAGGCCATGCCGCTCCTCCAGGAGGGGACAGCGATCCGCCTGGCCGTGCCCGCGGTTGTGCCATGACGGCAGGTCCCGAGTTGCGCGAGCTGCGCACGTCCAGCGGCGGCAATGGGAGCAACCCACTCGCCGCTCTGCGCCGCTTCACGCGCGAGCGGGAGCCGGCCGAGCGCTGCGAGCTCTGCAGCGCTCCTCTCGCTCCGCACCCGCGCCACGAGCACCTCCTCGACCCGGCGGCGCGCGCGCTCGCCTGTGCGTGCACACCCTGCGCCCTGCTGTTCCCGCCCGAGGCAGAGAAGCGCTATCGGCGGGTGTCCAGGCGCTTGTTCTGGCTCGAGGACTTCACGCTCAGCGACGCGCAGTGGGAAGCTCTCGCGCTGCCGGTCGGGATGGCGTTCCTCCACACCAGCTCACCGTCGGCAGAGGTCCACGCCTACTACCCGAGCCCGGCGGGCGCCACCGAGTCGCTGCTGACCCTGGAGGGGTGGGGCGAGCTGGTAAGCGCCAACCCCGTGCTCGAGCGCATGGCCCCCGATGTGGAGGCTCTGCTCGTCAACCGCGTGCGCGGCGCCCGCGATCACTTCCTTGCCCCCATCGACCGCTGTTACGAGCTGGTCGGGCTCATCCGGCTGCGCTGGCGAGGTCTGAGCGGGGGAACCGAGATGTGGGCGGCCGTCGACGCCTTCTTTGCCGATCTTCGTGATCACGCGACCACCAGGAGGGCATCAGGGGATGCCTGACCTGGACTTCAGCGTCGACCGCGCCGAGATCGTCGAACCCGCCATGACGCCCACCCTTGCCTTCCGGCTCGCCATCGTCGAGCGGCTCCACGAGGCCGTCGATGCCGTCGCCCTACAGTGCCAGATCCAGATCGAGGTCGCCCGGCGCCCCTACACACCACGCGAGTCGGAGGCGCTGCTCGATCTCTTCGGGCCGCCGGCCCGCTATGGACGGACCCTGAAGACCATGCTGTGGACCCGCGTGACGACCATGGTGCCCGGATTCGAAGGCCAGACCAGTGTCGAGTTGCAGGTTCCGTGCACGTTCGACCTCAGCGTCGCGGCCGGGCGCTACTTCTTCGCGCTCGACAACGGCTCCGTGCCGCTCACGTTCCAGTTCAGCGGCACCGTCTTCTACCGCGACGAGGGAGCCCTGAGCGTCTCCCCGATCTCCTGGACCAAGGAAACGCGCTTCCCGCTCCCGGTGGCGACCTGGCGCCAGCTCATGGACACGCATTACCACGACAGCGCCTGGCTGTGTCTGCGTCGCGACCTCATCGACCGCATCGCACGCCACAAGGCGAACCTGGGACTGCCGACGTTCGATGACGCCGTGGCCGCGATGCTGCCGCCGCTCCCCGAGGCCGCACCCTCATGAATCGCGACCGGGTGGATCGCCTCGTCCGCGCCACCCTCTACGAGGGGTACATCCTGTATCCGTACCGGCCCTCGTCGGTGAAGAACCAGGTGCGCTGGACCTTCGGCGGCGTGCACCCGCGCGCGTACAGCGCCGCGACGGGCGGCAACGAGCCGTGGTCGATCCAGACGGAGTGCCTGCTGCGCGCCCCCGACGACTGCCTGGTCACGGTGACCGTGCGGTTCCTGCGGCCCGTCGCCAGGATCGCCGCTGCGCCTCTGCCAGTGGGAGCGACGGTCGCTGCGGTCGACCGCTGCGGCCTCCCCGGTTTTCACGCGGTCGAGGCCCTGCATGCCGGCGACACCGTGGTCCGCACCTGGGAGGAGGCGGTCGAGGACTCCGTGGCTGTCGGGACCCAGCCCCTCGACCGGTTGCTGGAGGAGCCCCGACGCGTCGCCTTCACGCGCCCCGGGCACCGTGACGTCGAGAACGTCCACGGACCTGACGGCGGCCTGGTGGGAGCCGTGGTTCGCGACCACAAGCCGCTCGACGGCGAGATCCTGGTCAGCGCGGTCCGCGTCAATGACGAGGTGGCCAGGGTCGCGGTGGTGATCAGCAACCTGACGGCCTTCGAGCCGGCCGGGGACGGCGCTCGCGAGCGCGCCCTGCGGCACTCGCTGGTGTCGACCCACGCCATCCTGGAAGCGGTCGACGGACGCTGGATATCACTCGCCGACCCGCCGGACGATCTGATAGCGGGAGCGTCCGGCTGTAGAAACGTCGGACTCTGGCCGGTCCTCGTGGGTGATGACGATGACCACGACGACACCGTGCTCGCCTCCCCCATCATCCTGGAGGACCACCCGCGGTTGGCTCCTGAATCGGCCGGCGATCTCTTCGACAGCACCGAGATCGACGAGATCCTGAGCCTGCGCATCCTGACGCTGACCGACGCCGAGAAGGCCGAGGTCCGTGGCGCGGACGCGCGCGCGCACGCATTGCTCGAGCGCACCGAGTCGCTGAGCGGTGACGATCTGATGCGGCTGCACGGCACCATCCGTGAGCTGCGACCGGTCCGTGGTGAGGGCGCATGAGCGGCGACGTGTGGGCGCAGCTCGAGTTCGACCCGCTGGCCGAAGGACCTCATCGCGAGACCGTGCGCCATCGCGGCCAGACGCTGCGCCTTGGTGATCGCGTCCGTCTGACCCCACGCGGGCGGGCCGACATCTTCGACATGGTCCTGGCCGGGCGCACCGCCACCATCGAATCTATCGAGGTGGACTACGAGGACAACGTCCACCTCGCCGTGCTCGTCGACGACGACCCCGGTCGCGACCTCGGCGCCATCCGCCAGCCCGGCCATCGCTTCTTCTTCGCGCTGGATGATGTCGAGCCGCTGGGCGAGCGTGATCCGAAGGAGGCGATATGAGCGCTCGGCCGCGTATCCTGGTCGCCGGCATCGGCAACGTGTTCCTCGGCGATGACGCCTTCGGTGTCGAGGTGGCCCAGCAGCTGTCGCAGCGCTCGCTTCCCGACGAGGTGCGTGTCACCGACTACGGGATCCGCGGTTTCGACCTCGCCTTTGCCCTGCTCGACGAGTGGGACACCGTCGTGATCGTGGACGCGACGAGCCAGGGCGGTAAACCGGGCACGCTCTACCTGATCGAAGCCGACGTCGACGCTGAGGGCGCCGCCGCGCAGCCGGACCACGACCAGGGCGGCTTCCAGGGACATCTCATGACGCCGGCGGCGGTGTTCGCGCTCGTGCGCTCCCTGGGTGGCAAGCCCGGCCGGGTCCTGATCGTCGGATGCGAGCCAGAATCGCTCGGCCCTGAGAACGAGGGGCGGATGGGCCTCAGCGAGACCGTGGCCGGCGTCGTCCCCGCCGCCGTCGAGCGGGTCGAGCACCTCGTCACCGAGCTGCTCGCCGCTGCGGCAACCGCCAACGCGCGAGGCCACGCGCATGCATGAGCTCGGCCTCGCTGAGGGCATCCTCGCTGTCACGCTTGGCATCGCCGGTGAGCGTGAGGTGCGTCGCGTCACCGTCCGTGTCGGCGCCCTCCAGCGAGTGGCGCCCGACAGCCTCGAGTTCGGCTTTCGCATGCTCGCCGAGGGCACGCCAGCGGCGGACGCCCGCCTCGATGTGGTGCCGGTGCGCGCACGGCTTCGATGTGCGGCCTGCGGGGCGGAATCGGAGATGAGCGGTGGGGTCTTCGGCTGCCCCGCGTGTGGCTCACCCGAGGTCATCGCTCTGTCCGGCGAGGAGATCCTCGTCGATGAGGTGGAGCTCGGCGGGGACCACCCGGAGGTGATCCGGCGGCCCGGGCTGACCGTCACCGAGCCCCCGCATGAGCACGACCACGACCACGTTGCCGGGGTGACGGCGGCATGAAGGGCGACCAACCCACGGCCACGGCCGCGGGGAAGCAAGATGGACGGCTCGAATCTGGGAGGTTGCTGACGTGTTGGTGATGGGAAAGCGCGGCGGTCTGGTGCGTGAGCTGGTGCAGTGGCTCGTCGTCGGCGCCATCGTGGGGGTGCTGATGAACTCCAAGGACATCCAGCGCTATCTGCGCATCCGGGGGATGTGAGCGTAGGAAGGTTGGGGGCAAACGCCTCCGCAAGAGCTTGAAAGGAGATCGGGAAAGTGTTCGAGAAGCTGTTGGTCTTCGGCATCGGTTACGTGCTGGGCGCCCGCGCCGGCCGCGAGCGGCTCGACGAGCTTGTTCAGCTCGGCCGCAAGCTCGCCGAGCGTGACGAGGTCAAGATGGTCGTCGGGCTTGTCCAGGGCGTGATCGAGGGCCAGCTCAACGGATACGCCGACCACGAGGACAGGCTGGCCGCCTGAGGATCATGACGGCGCAAGCGATCGCCCGGTCCTCGGGACCGGCGGCAGAGCGCGACCCCGGGGCGACCAGGCAACGCCGCCGCATCGAGGTTCGCGGCGTGGTCCAGGGCGTCGGCTTTCGTCCGTTCGTCTGGAGACTGGCGCGGCGCCTGGCGCTTGATGGCTTCGTGTGCAACACCTCCGGCGGTGTGGTCATCGAAGCGCAGGGCGATGCCGGCGCGCTGGACGCTCTCGTCACCGCGCTCGGCGACCAGGCGCCGCCGCTGGCGCGCGTGAACGCCGTCAGCGTCGCGAGCATTCCCACCCGCGCCGACGACGGGTTCCGAATCAAGGCCAGCCTGGCCGTCGACGGTGAGTACCAACCGGTCTCACCCGACGCCGCCACCTGCGCGGACTGCCTGGGCGAGCTCTTCGACCAGGACGACCACCGCTACCGGTACCCCTTCATCAACTGCACGAACTGCGGACCTCGTTTCACCATCATCGAGGACATCCCGTACGACCGTGCGCTAACCACGATGCGCCGCTTCACGATGTGTGCGCGCTGTCAGTCGGAGTACGAGGATCCGCGCGACCGTCGCTTCCACGCGCAGCCCAACGCGTGCGCCGGCTGTGGCCCGCGGCTGTGGCTTGCGGATCTCGATGGAATCGAGCTTGCCGGAGATGGGCTGAAGCGCGCCGCGGAACAGCTGCTCCGGGGCGGCGTCGTCGCCGTCAAGGGCCTCGGCGGCTTCCAGCTGGCCTGTGACGCGACCAGCGAGACGGCCGTGGCCCGCTTGCGAGAGCGCAAGCACAGACCGGCCAAGCCGTTCGCGGTGATGGTCGCCGACCTCGAGGCGGCGCGTGATCTCTGCGCTGTGTCCGACCGTGAGGCGGAGCTCCTGAGTGGGGCGATCCGCCCCGTCGTGCTCCTGCGCGGGCACCCGCAGGGCTGCCCGCTGCTCGCTCGCGGCGTGGCGCCCGGGCTTGGCGAGCTCGGGCTCATGCTTCCCTGCACGCCGCTCCACCACCTCCTCATGCGCGAGGCCGGCACTCCCCTGGTCATGAGCAGCGGAAATCTCAGCGAAGAGCCCATAGCGCGCACGAACGACGAGGCGCTGTCGAGGCTGCGGGGGATCGCCGATTGCTTCCTGCTCCACGACCGCGACATCCACGCCCGCTACGACGATTCGGTCGTGCGCATCGCCGGCGACACCTTGCAGACGGTGCGGCGAGCCCGGGGGCTGTGCCCGACGCCAACTCCTGTCGATGTGGTGTCCCCCCCTGTCCTCGCCCTCGGCGGACACCTCAAGAACACCTTCTGCGTTCTCAAGGACGGGCAGGCGTTCGTGGGGCCGCACATCGGCGACCTCGACCACCCCCTGACCCGGCGCCATCAGGGCGAGGCCCTGGACACCTACCTCCGCCTCTTTCGGGCCCACCCCCGGGTGGTGGCGTGCGACCTGCATCCCGACTACGCCTCCACCGCGATTGCGCAGACGTGGTGGGACGCAGGGGCTGAGGAGGTTCGCGTTCAGCACCATCATGCCCACGTCGCCAGCGTCATGGCCGAGCACGGACTGCGCGGACGGCTGCTGGGGGTGGCCTTCGACGGCATCGGCCATGGACCGGACGGCACGATCTGGGGTGGCGAATTCCTGCTGTGCGATGAGCGCGAGTCCGAGCGCATCGGTCATCTGGCGCCGGTCCGTCAGCCGGGCGGTGACCGCTGCGCTCGGGAGGGCTGGCGCATGGCGGTCGCCTACCTGCGCGCCGCCGGTGATTCGGCCGACGAGCCGACCCCGGCCATGCGCGAGGCCGGCGGTCTTCCCGATTCGCGTACCTGGCGGCTGTGCTCCCGCGTCACTGCCAGCGCCTCTGCGGCGCCTCTGAGCACCAGCGCCGGGCGGCTCTTCGACGCGGTCGCAAGTCTGCTCGGGGTCGCCCACATCTCCACGTTCGAGGCCGAGGCGGCGATGCGGCTCGAGGCGCTGGCCGTGCGGGGTGGGGCTGGCGTGGCGCCCATCGACGTGGCGATGAGCGGAACTCCGCTGTGCCTGGACACCCCGGCGCTGGTTGCCGAGCTCTGCGCCCAGCGGAACGCCGGGCGACCGGCCGAGGCGATCGCGGCGGCCTTCCACGAGAGCCTGGCGCTGGCCATCGCCCGGGCGTGCCGGCGGCTCGGTGACGAGCAGGGCGTCACCCGCGTGGCCCTCTCCGGGGGCGTCTTCCAGAACGCGCTCCTGCTGCGCCGCGCCGTCGAGCTGTTGCGCGACCGTGGCCTCGACGCTTATACCAACCGTGACGTCCCGGCCAACGACGGCGGCATCAGCCTGGGCCAGGCGCTGGTGGCCGGCGCGCGCGGCCGCGTCATGCGCCGCTGCATGGGTGCAGGATGATCGCGCCCGACCCGGTCATGGACCCCGTCACCTCCCGCGACGCGCTGGCATTGCGCGCGATGGTCGAGCGGCGCCTCGCGGCCGGGGAGCGCTACTTCACGACCAACGCCCGCCTCATCGCCGACTGTGCCGCCGCGATGGCCGACCGCTTCTTCAGCGGCGCCACTCTGTTCGTGCTGGGCAGTGGCGCTCGCGCCAGCGATGCCCAGCACAACTCCGTCGAGTTCGTTCACCCCGTGCTGCCGGGATGCCGAGCGCTCCCCGCGCTCTCGCTCAGCAACGATGTCTCCACCGTCACCGGAATCCTGAGCCAGGGCGACCCGGCCGATGTGTACAGCCATCAGCTGCGCGCGCTCGCCCGTGCCGGCGACATCGTGCTCGCCTTCACCGGCGTGCCGGTGGCGCCGGAGCTCATGCGGGCGCTGCAGACGAGCCGCGACCTGGGGTTGCTCACCGTGGTGCTCGCTGACGGAGGGACCTCGCCCGGGGTCGACGCTGATCGCATTCTGTGGGTCGACGACGCCGATCCGCTCGTCGCGCAGGAGCTCCACCTCGCCACCTACCACATGCTCTGGGAGCTGATCCACATCGTGCTCAACCATCGCGGCATCGCCCCGACCAAAGAGGACCTGGCGTGACCGAGACCCTGCGTGACGTGTGTGTCACCTGTGCCGACGAGCTGCGCAGCGTGGTGGTGGAGCAGATCGTGGACCCGGGGCGGGTTGCGATGGTGAGCGACGCCGGCGAAGTGCGGGAGGTGTCGATCGAGCTCGTCGACGAGGTGAGCGCCGGCGACGTTCTCCTGATGCACGGAGGGGTGGCTCTTCAGCACGGAATGCCCTCCGCCGAACCGGTGGTCGTGCCGTGACCAGCGCCGGCCGCGATGCCTTCTCCGAGCTGCTCTACCCGATGTTGCGCGATCGCGCCCAGGCGTCCGACGAGGTTCTCGCACAGCTCGCGCTGGCGCCGCTGCAGAAGTCGGCCGAGACCAACCGGCTCCGGCGGCAGCTCATCGACGAGCATGAGGTGGAGATCCTTGGCTGCGCCCGCGACCTGGCCGCCGCGTTCGGGCGGGGGGCGCGTCTGCTCGCCTGCGGGAACGGGGGCAGTGCAACGACAGCCGCCGACCTGGCTGCCGACCTGCTCCACCCCGGCAGCGGGCGCCGGCCTCTGCCTGCCCTCTCGCTCACCAACGACGTGGCCGTCGTGACCGCGGTGGCCAATGACGTCAGCTTCGACGACGTGTTCGTGCGCCAGATCATCGCCCTGGGTCGTCGCGGCGACATCGTCGTGGTGGTCAGCACCAGCGGGGGCTCGGAGAATCTCGTGCGCGCCCTGCAGGTGGCCAGGCGCCTCGAGATGCTGACGGTGGCCCTGGCCGGCTACGACGGCGGCCGCGTGGCCCGCGAGGCGTCCGTGGACCACCTGTTCGTGATCCCCTCGAGCAGCGTGCATCGGATTCAGGAGGTGCAGACAACGCTGTGCCATGTCCTGGGTGAGCTGATCCAGGCACAGATGGAGGAGCTGGCATGTGCTTAGCCATTCCCGCCCGGCTCGTCGAGTACGCCGACGAGGAGCGGATGTACGGCAAGGTGGAGCTGGGCGGCGTCCATCGACGCGTCAACACGTCGCTGCTAGTCGGCCCCGACGCCACCGAGCCCGGCGAGTACGTGCTGGTGCACGTGGGCTTCGCTCTGAGCCGCGTCAGCGAGGAGGAGGCCAACGAGACGATGCGCATCCTCGAGGAGATGGGCCCCGCCTACACCGACGAGATCGAGCAGATCCGGGCGTCGGAGGCGCTGGAACTGGAGCTCGTCGGACCGGACTATCGCACCCAGGGGGTGGGGCAGTGAGATTCGCCGACGAGTACAGGGACGCCGGTCTGGCGCGCAGCCTGGCCAGGCGGATCTCCGAGGAGGCGGGGGAGCGCCACTGGAAGATCATGGAGGTCTGTGGGGGGCACACCCACACGATATTCAAGTACGGCATCGAGGATCTGCTTCCCGCCAACGTCGAGCTGGTCCACGGTCCGGGGTGTCCTGTGTGCGTGATCCCGATGGGACGGCTCGACGACGGCATCGCGCTGGCCCGCCGGGAGGGAGTCATCTTCACGTGCTTCGGCGACCTGATGCGCGTTCCCGGCTCGGACGGCAGCCTCCTCGACGCCCGCGCCGCCGGCGCCGACGTCCGGATGGTCTACTCGCCGCTCGACGCGCTGAAGATCGCCCGCGACAACCCCGACCGCGAGGTGGTCTTCTACGCCATCGGTTTCGAGACCACGGCGCCATCCACCGCGCTGACGCTGCTGCGCGCCCAGGCCGAGCAACTTCGCAACTTCTCTGTGTTCTGCAACCACGTCACCATCATTCCGCCGATGAAGGCGATCCTCGACTCGCCCGACCTGCGGCTCGACGGCTTCCTCGGCCCCGGTCACGTGTCCACGGTGGTGGGGATCCGCCCGTACGAGTTCGTGACCACCACCTACGGCAAGCCGGTCGTGGTCGTCGGATTCGAGCCTCTCGACATCCTTCAGGGCGTCCACATGGTGATCCGGCAGATCCTCGACGGGCGTTGCGAAGTGGAGAACCAATACCGCCGCGTGGTCCACGACGACGGCAACCCCAAGGCGCTCGAGGTGCTCGCTCGAGTCTTCCAGCTGCGCACGCAGTTCGAGTGGCGCGGCCTTGGGTTCATCAGCCAGAGTGCCCTGGCGCTGCGCGAGGAGTTCGCCGCCTTCGACGCCGAGCGGCGCTTCACCGTACCGGGCCTGCGGGTTGCGGACCCCAAGGCCTGCCAGTGCGGTGAGGTGCTCAAGGGCGTCCTCAAACCATGGGAGTGCAAGGTGTTCGGCACCGCCTGCACCCCGGAGACGCCGATCGGCACCTGCATGGTGTCGTCCGAGGGCGCGTGCGCCGCGTACTACAACTTCGGGCGATTCTCGCGCGCTCGCGAGCGCGAGCAGGCGATGGCCGGCGTGAAGGAGGCCGCGGCAGCCGGGGCCGTGAGCGCCCGTCAATGACCGACGAGAACGGCTCGCGTCCCGGCAGCGGGACTGCGATCAAGGCCGCCGTGGCGCGGATCGCGGATCCCGAACAGCGCGTGCTGGAGCGCATCGCCGAGATCCGCAAGCGGCCAGCGAGATTGCGCGAAACCGCCATCACGATGAGCCACGGCGCCGGGGGCAAGGCCAGTCACACGCTCACCCAGGCGCTGTTCGCCGACATCCTCCGCAATCCATATCTCGACCAGCTGGGCGATGCGGCGGTCGTTCCGGTCGCGGGACTGAACGGCAATCTCGCGGTCACCACTGACTCCTTCGTGGTCAGCCCGCTCTTCTTCCCCGGAGGGGACATCGGGGAGCTGGCCGTCAACGGGACGGTGAACGATCTGGCCGTGGCCGGGGCTGAGCCGCTCTTCCTGAGCGCCGCGTTCGTCCTCGAGGAGGGGCTGGCCGTCGATGTGCTGCGTCGTGTCGTCGAGTCGATGCGCGCCGCCGCCGACCGCGCTGGGGTGGCGGTCGTGACCGGTGATACCAAGGTTGTCCCGCGTGGCAAGGCGGACCAGCTCTTCGTGACCACGACCGGAGTGGGGCTCGTGCGTGTCCCCGGACGGCTTGGCATCCAACGCATCACCGCCGGCGATGCCATCCTTTTGAGCGGCGCGATGGGCGACCACGGCGCCACCGTCATGCTCGCGCGCGGCGACGTCGACCTGGAGGCCGAGGCGCTGCGCAGTGACACCATGCCGCTGCATGGCCTGGTCACCACTCTCCTAGAGGCCGGCATCGACGTGCGCTTCATGCGTGACGCCACGCGCGGCGGGGTCGCGACGGTGCTCAACGAGATCGCTCAGCAGGCCGGCCTGGCGATCGCGATCGACGAGGACAGCCTCCCCGTCCACGACGCGGTTCGCGGCGTCGCCGAGATCCTCGGGATCGACCCGCTCTACATCGCCAACGAGGGCAAGCTGGTCGCGGTCGTGGCTGCGCATGACGCCCAGCGGGCGCTGACGCTGATGCGCGAACGCCCCGAGGGCCGCGAGGCGATGCGCATCGGCGAGGTGCTCGTCGAACCGCCGGGGATGGTGTTCATCCGCACCGGGTTCGGGGGCACCCGCGTCGTCGACATGCTGATCGGCGACCCGTTGCCCCGGATCTGTTAGACGGCGCTGCGGCGGGCCGGCGCGGCTCGGTTCGGGCCCGCTTCAACCGCGACGCTATGCGGGACGGGCGGCTCCAACCCGCGCGGGCGCGGGCAGTGGGCGGCGGTGGTCCGGCGCGCTCCTCATCGCACGCGTGACCCGCAACGTCTCACAAGACCCGGTGAGGTCGATGCACGCACCGGTGGCCTCGCCACGGCGGCGCATCTCGATGAACGCGTTGGCAACCCCGACGAGCTGTTCCACCGCCTCGACGTACGCCTCGACCATCGCGACGCCCGCGGGATTGAGCTCATAGCGGCGGCGGCTGCGTCCACTCCTCGACCTCTCCCAGGTCGAGCGCAGCAGCCCCTCGTCCTCCATGGTGTTGAGGGCGCGGTAGACGGTGCCGAGGTCGCACTCCAGCCCGATCGCCAGCAGCTGACCTCGCAGCTCGTATCCGTACGCCGACCGGCCCAGGAGATGGGCGAGGATGGACGGCTTGAGCAGGGCCACGGCGAACTGGGTCGGCCGGTCCTGACGGAGGTCACCGGTCACCGCCTGCTCACCTCGACCTCCCGACAAGAGAGCGCATGGGCCTCAGCAGAACTGGGCGAGGCACGTCGCGCAACCTGAGCCAGCTCGCCGTCCGCGACCTGGTCGCCCGGGCCGGACGCGGGCGAGTCTAGGATCTGCCCCGGCGGTTTTCCACAGGGTCATCCCTAGTCTTCGTGGGCGATTGCACCCTGGGGTTGGACCTAGGGACCCTTGGATGCCGGACCAATCTGCGGGCCGAAGACAGCCGACGGGAGCTCGTGACGAGAGCGGATGCCCAGCTTGCCGTAGACGTTGCCGAGGTGGTACTCGACCGTCTTCACGCTGACCACCAGCTCCGCGGCGATCTCGCGATTCGTCCGCCCGGAGGCGACCAGGCGCGAAACCGAGATCTCCTGCGGGGTGAGCCGGCTCCGCGCCTGGTTCGACCCTTCGGCCGGCCCCGCGCCACACGCCGCCAGCTCGCGGTCGCACTGCTCGAGATAAGGGCGTGCAGCTAGCTCGGCGAAGCGCTCGTGCGCTGCGTTCAGCTGCCAGGTCGCGGCCCGCGTGTGGCCGGCGCGGCGCAGAACGCGCCCGTACTCCAGCTCGGTCACGGCACGCTCGAACGGCATCTGCATCTCGTCGAGAATGCCCAGGCTGGTGAGAAACGCCAGTTCGGCATCGTCGTTACGGCCCAACGCGGCCTCGAGCATGCCGCGCACGCGCGCCGCGCTCGCCATCGACGATCTCCGGCCGCGTTCGGTCGCCAGCCGGTCGAACCGGGCCAGCACCGTCTCGGCGTCGCGCAGGCGGTCGAGCCCGACCAGCGCGGCGGCGTACAGCACCTGCCAGTCGAGGATGCCCGGCTCGCGCACTCCGTCCAGGTCGGCCAAGGGCAGGATCGGCTCGAGCGCGCGGACAGTGGCCGCATCGTCCGCCCGTGCCCTGGCGAGCCAGGCGCCCGCCATCGCCGCCTGGGCGACGCTGGCGAACTCGGCGCGGACCAGGGCCGCCGCGCGCCGAGCCGCCCCGACGTGCGCTTCGGCGCCGTCCCAGTCCCCGCGGGCGGCGAGCGGCGCGCAGGCCACGCCGTGTGCGTGGCTCAAGAGCCAGATGTGGTCGGCGTCCTCCCCCAGAGAGGCCGCCAGCTGACCGTGCAGAATCGCGTCGTCCCAGGCGCCGAGCCTGAACTCGGCTGCCGAAAGCGTGGCGAGCGCGCCGATGGCCAGATGCGAGGAGCCGCGGGTGCGCAGCTGGACCGCGATGGCCTTCAGGTCGGCGCACGCGCCC
>DATDHG010000033.1:0-2337 GCA_036521675.1 Candidatus Dormiibacterota bacterium | reverse complement strand
ACCTCACCATGCATCCTGGTCTGGCCCTCCAGAAACCCGAAGGCCGCGAGGCGCACAGCAAGGTCCGTGTTCATGCTCTCGCCACCCCAGTCATCTCACCGCGTAGAGGCGCCATTCCCCGGGTATCCCCCTGAGCTCGCGCGCCCCGCGGTCCTGAAACTCGAAACCGGCGCCGGCAACAAGGTCACGGACCGTCGCCGACACCAGCACCTCCCCGGCGCCCGCGGCGGCAGCCACTCGCGCCGCGGTGTGCACGACGATGCCGGCAAGCTTGTCGCCGACCACCTCGCACTCGCCCGTATGGAGGCCGGCGCGAATGTCGATGTCCGCACCACGCAGCGCGGCGACCGCGGCGCGGGCGCAGCGGATGGCGCGGGCAGGGCTGTCGAAGGCTGCGACGAAACCGTCGCCCGCCGTGTCGACCTCCCGCCCGCGATGGCGTTCCAGCTCGCGTCGAACGATGGCGTGGTGCCGCTCGAGGAGCTCACGCCACGCGCGGTCGCCGATCCGCGCGGCGCGCTCGGTGCTCCCCACGATGTCGGTCATGAGCACGGTCGCCAGGACGAGGTCGGCGTCACCGCGGCCAAGCAGCGCTGCTGCGGCCTCGGCGAGCGGTGGGCTCTCCAGGCGCTGCGCGATGGTCTGCGCCGCGCGAGCGGCGGCGGTGCTCTCCGCGGGGCGGCCGGCCCGTTCCTCCACGTCCGCCAGCGCGAGGAGTGCCTCCGCCTCGCGCGCCGGGCAGGGCATGCCGCGGTACAGCGTGATGGCCTGTTCGAGGTCGGCGCGGGCCTCGGCGAACGCGCCCTTGCCGGCGTGCGCGATGCCCTCGCAGAGCGCCATCGCCGCGCGGTTGTGGCGGGTTCCATTGTCCAGTGTGATGTCGCGGATGATCTCCAGTAGCCGCGCTAGCCGAGCGTCGTCACCCTGGCGCACCTGGGCGCCCACCAGGTCGGGGCTGCCCCAGGCGTGCGTGAATGGCCGAAACGATCCGTCCAGGAAGCGGTCGATGACGTCGTCCCCGCCGTGGGGGTCGTCGGCGAGCCGGGCGCGCGCGAGGTAGGCCAGCGCCGGCTCGATGCGCTGGTGCTCACCGTTGGCCTCCGCAAGCGTCCAGTTCTCGCGCGCGTAGTCGGCCGCCTCCTCCCACGCGCCGCGGCGGAGTGTCACCTCGGTCAGCGCGGTCAGCGCCACCATGCGGGCGGGGATGTCGCTGGTCGCGCGGAGCGGTAGCACAGTGGCCAGGGCGGCCTCGAGGTCGCCGGCGAGCGATTGCGCCCATGCCAGGCCGGCCTGGTTGTACACGTCGGCTCCTGGATGCAGTTGATCGGCCAGCTCGTCCGCCTCCGCCAGCTTGTCCAGCGCCCGGCGCAGGTTCCCAAGCCACAGTGCCGTGTAGCCGTCATTGCCGAGCGCCCCCACCTCGGCGTCGCGAATCCCCGCTACCCGGGCCTGGCGCACGGCTTCTTCGAAAGCATCGACGGCCTCCTCCTCGTCAGCGCCGAGCGTGCCGCGGGAGTTGTGCAGATGCGAGAGCGCCTCGGCATGGCCGGCGCGTGTGGCCATCTCGAGCGCCCTAGGCAGGAGGTCACGCGCCTCGTCGGCGTGCGAGCCGCTGATAGCCAGTGTCCGGATCAGGCCGGCAAGCATCCACGCCTCGGTCCAGTCGTCGCGGCCCTCGACCAGCGCCAGCGCCTCGCGGGCGATCAGCAGCGTGCCCTCACTGTCGCCCGCGCGCCATCTATCCTGCGCGAGGTGGCGCAGGGCGCGCGCTTCGCCGACCGGGTCACCACGCTCCTGAGCGAGCCTTCGCGCTTCGCGGGCGAAGGCGGTCGCGGCTGTGCGGTCCTGGTCGGTGAACGTCGCATCCGCTGCCTCGAGGAGCAACTCCAGCCGCTCGGGCGCGTTCTCGTCAAGAAGGTGGAGAGCGCTGCTGAAATGCGCGCCCGCAGCGACAGGGGCGTGAAGGCGGGCGGCGCGGCGCGCCGCCCGCAGCGCGTACGCTGCTGCCTGATCAGCATCACCAGCCTTGGCGAAGTGGTCGCTGATCTCGGCAGCAACGGTATCGGGGTCGGCGGCGTGCACCGATGCCAGCGCCTCGGCGACGCGCCGATGGGCGCGCTGCCGCTGGGGCCCTACGAGGTCGTCGGCGAGTGCCTCGCGCGTGAGGGCGTGGCGGAACGCGTAGCGGGTCGAACTGCCGTCGCGAAGCTCGACGAGGAGCTGGTGGTCGAGAGCCTCGACCAACCCGACCTCCACGGCGTCACGAGGCGTCTGCGCGGCGAAGGCGAGCGTCTCCATCTCGATGCGCTCGCCCGCGATCGCGGCGAAGCGCAGTAG
>DATDHG010000032.1:0-35765 GCA_036521675.1 Candidatus Dormiibacterota bacterium | reverse complement strand
CCCGCGTAGAGCAGCCAGCGCCCGGCCACGGCCAGCGCTGACGGGGGCGGGGACGTGTCGGTCGCCGAGCCGCCCGCCCCGCCTCCGCCGACCGCGGTGACCTGGGCCGCGCTGACGCCGACCCCGAAGGCGAAGGAGCCGGCGGCGCGGTGGCCGTCGACCGCTGAGAGGGTTCTCCACGCGACGGTGTACACGCCGTCCGCCAGGCTGCCCACCGGGACGACCAGCGTCCGCGGGTCGCCGGACGCGGCCTGGGCCGGCCCCGAGGTGTGGTCGTGCCCCGCGGTGTCGAGCACCTGGATGCTCGAGATGTGCGGATCGGGCTGCTCCCCGAACGTGATGCTCACCTGCGCCGGCGCCGCCTGGAGAACGGCATCGGCCGCGGGGGAGGAGGCCACGCGCAGGGCGTGCGCCTGGGCGCCCAGCGGCGACCCGAGGCTCACCCCCAGGACCGCGAGGACGGCGAGCCCTCCGAGGAGCGCCCGGCGCACGCTCATGCTCTCAGCCCCCTCGCTTGCGCAGCCCGAGGAAGAGCCCGGCGCCACCGAGGAGTACGGCAAGCACCAGCGCCACGATCCCGACCGCCAGGGCACGGTTGGCCGCGCTCGTGGCATCGGAGGCGCTGTTCTGTGCCGCGACCGCGGCGGTGTTGGCGGTCTGGGCCGCGCTCGAGGCCGCGCTCGCCCGACCGCTGACCGCGTCAACCTTCTGGTTCAGCTCGCTGGTGCTGGGAAGCTTGGTGGGGAACTGCGCAGCACTCTGCTCGACGACCTCGTTGAAGGTGGAAGGCCCGGCGGTGATGCTCTGGTCCAAGGGCGTCGACCCGGCGATCTTCCCGAATACGTGGAACGTGTAGATGCCGGGCGCGGTCGGGATGATGCGGTACTCGTACTCGCCGTGGAGCCCCAGGCCGGTATCGGAGTCGAAGGTGGGCACGAGCGGCTGCGCAGCCGTCTTCTGGGCGCCCAGGCTCACCTCCACCTGGAGGTCGGTGTCGGTGATGCTGGTCAGGGGGTTGCCATGGGCGTCCGTCACCAGGACCTGGACAGCGTTGTCGTTGCCGACGTAGGCGGGTTCGTGGAGCCAGCCGATGGCGACGGTGAGGGTGCCGGCATGGACGATCGCGTGCGCACTGGCATGGTGGACGGCGCCCAGGGACAGCGCCGCGCTCGCGGTGGCGGCAGCGCCGAGGGCGAGAAAGGGGCGGATCCGCATTGTGATGCACTCCGGTGACGTGTCTCTTTTGGGTGATGCGCTCCTGGCGGCGTGCTGCCGCGCGGGGCTGACGGACCGGGCGTGCGCGCCCGGACACTTCGCCGCTCATCCTCGAGCCGTTCACCGATGCGATCGAGGCTTCAACCCACTCGCTGCGCGCCTGTGCAGCCGCGCCGGAGGTCCGATCAGGCCGGATGGATGACGGCGACGCGCCTCCCCGGCGGCGGCCGGCACCACAGCGCGTGGGGCAGACGGCGGCGTCTGATCGGGCGGTCGTCGCCGGGCCTCGCGAGCCGGACGGCGCCACCACGCTCCAGCCGCTCCACAAGCACGCGCAGCAGCCTGGCGACCGTGACCACGGCGGCCCGGCGACGCTGCAGGCGGCGCTGCACGATGAGCGCGACGGTGGCCAGAACGAAGGCCACATAGAGGTGGATGAGCGGCGCCGCCCAGTGCGCTCCGGTGAGCACGGACAGCCCCGGCGCCGGCAGCGCCATCGCGCGGTATTCGAGGTTCTCCTGGAGGACGTACAGGGTGAGCTGGAGCGCCGCGAGCGCCCACCAGAGCAGCAGCAGCCGGGCTCCCGTCGAGGGCCGATCGGACGTGACCGGGGCGCGATGCGGAACGCGCCGGCCGGGGCGCAGGGCGGCCCGCACCGCCAGGCCCGCGGTGTCGAGCGCCAGGCCCAGGCGGCGCCAGGCGCGGGCGGCGCGCAGACCCGCGACCACGGCGAGCAGCCCCAGCACCAGGCCCGCCGGGAGCATGTAGACGTGCACCGGACGGCCCAGGGCGGTACCCACGGCGCCGGTGCCGAGGACGCGCACCATCTCCAGCGTGTGGCTGATCCACACCCCGACGAAGGTGAGCAGGACGGCCGCGCCGGCGAAGCGCAGCCTGGACGCGGGTCTCACGGCTGTGCCGAGGATACGCGCACTGGACACAACCCACGCCATGGAAAGGCGCTTTTGTCGCGCTTGCGCCGCGCCGGATGGACCCGCGCCCTGAACACGGGCCTGCTCAACGTCACGGCGCCCCGGAGCTGCGCCGCGGGCCGAGGGACGTAAGGCTCACCTGCCGCCGCGGCGGCCCGAGCACCTGCCTCAAAAGCCCGATGCGGCGGTCGTCTCCTGGGTCTGCTGCTCTTCTTGCGGTGCGCTCACGGATTGTGCAACGGGTCGCTCGGCCTCGTGCTCGCCGGCCAGCTCCCGCTGCTGCTTGCCGCCGCGACCGAACCAGCCCACCCCCCGACCCTGGCGCTCGAACCAACCCACTCGCCTCCCGGTGGCCTCGCGCTCGGAGACAAGACGGCCCGTCGGGGTGATGGCCGCCGGCGTCGCCACAGGCACAGCGCGGAGTAGGTCGTTCTCGGTACGCAGCGCAGCGTTGGCGCGGCGCAGCATCGAGATCCGCATCCCCGCATAGCACAGAGCGGCGATGCAGATCAGCCCGACCACGGCAGCCGCGATGGCGACCGGGACCCAGTTGTCCACCCCGGTCCAGGTGAACCCGAACAGATTGATGTCGTGGCTGCCCGGGTTCTGGTGCGCGAAGAAGCCCACCACCACCGCCGCGGCGATGAGGAGGGCCGCAATGACCAGCATGGCATGCACCTCGAGATTGCGGTACTGACGGATACTGCCAACTTACACCTGTAGCATTGGTGCCGTCGCGCCCGCCTTGCGCGGCAGTCGGCCGTACACTCGGAGCGCCTGCCGGCGTAGCTCAGCGGTAAAGCAGCCGCCGGCCACCCTTGTGCCGCGCCCGATGACCGACACTGCCGGGCCATGAGCGCCCCCCCGCTCCATCCCGACTGCGAGCTGCTCGGTTTCCTGGTGGGGCGATGGGAGGGCGAAGGCCAGGGCCTCTGGACGGCCGATCCGCCGTTCGCCTACCGCGAGTTGGTGGTCATCGACCACGTTGGCAAGCCCTTCCTGCGCTACGCGCAGCGCACCTGGGCTGCCGGCGACGGCAGCCCCATGCATTCCGAGGCCGGATACCTGCGGCCGGCGCCGGACTCGGGCGTCGAGTTGCTCGTGGTGCAGCCGACCGGGTTGGTCGAGATCCACGCCGGCCAGGTGTCCGGCGCAGCGCTCGACCTACATCTCGAGACCCTGGGGGTCGCGCCCTCGGCCAAGCCGGTCACGGCGGTGAGCCGGCGGCTCTGGGTCGATGACGCCGGCGCCCTCCGCTACCTCGTGCGCCTCGGTATGAACGGGGAGCCGCTCGCGGACCACCTCACCGCCGCGCTGCTGCGGGTGGCGCCGGCGGCTGGGTGAGCGTCCGGGGGTCAGGCGCCCGCGGCCCGCGCTGAGGCCAGGCCTAGGCCTGCGCCGACGACGTCGAGCAACCGGGGGACGAGTGCCGCGGACCGCACGCCGGCGCCGTGCCCGTCCCGCAGCCCGGCCACGGCCTCGTCGAGCACGCGCAACGCCCCCGGGGTGTCGAGGTCGTCGTCGACGCGCTCGAAGAATCCCCGCTCCAGCGCGGCCGCGCTCTCGGGATCGAAGCGGGCGTCGGAGGCGCAGGCAGCGCGGTAGGCTCGCAATCGCTCCACAGCCTGGTCGAGCAGGCCGGCGTGGTAGTCCCATCCGCGGCGGTGGTGGTGGGCCGCGAACAGCAGGCGGACGGCGGCCGGCGGCGCGCTGCGCAGGAGGTCGTGGACGAACACGAGGTTGCCGAGCGACTTGCTCATCTTGGTGCCGTCGAGGCCGACCATGGCCACGTGCACCCAGTGGCGCGCGAAGGGATGGGGTCCGACCGCCTCCGCCTGGGCGATCTCCGATTCGTGATGCGGGTAGACCAGGTCCTCGCCGCCCCCATGCAGGTCGACGCCGTCAGGATGAAACTCGCGAGCCAGCACGGAGCACTCGATGTGCCACCCCGGGCGGCCCTGACCCCAGGGCGAGTCCCAGGCCGGCTCGTCGGGCAGTGAGGGCTGCCAGAGCACGAAGTCGAGCGGATCATCCTTGCGCGGGTCGGAGGGATCGCCCCCCCGCTCACGGCTGAGCACCAGCATGCGGTCGCGGCCCAGCCGCGAGAGGTCGCCGTAGCGGTCGAACGCGCTGACGTCGAAATACACCCAGCCCTCGCGCGCATAGGCGAAATCCGCCGTCGCGAGTCGTGAGATCCAGTCGACCATGGCCGGAACATGCCGGCTGGCGTAGGGCGCGGCGTCGACGGGAAGGACGTCGATGCTGGCCATCTCCGCATCGAAGCGAGCGACCTGCTCGGCGACGAGGACCGCATGGTCGACGCCGCGGCGGCGCGCGGTGCGGAAGATGTCGTCGTCGCAGTCGGTGATGTTGCGGACGCTGCGCACCCCCAGGCCGCCGGCGCGCAGCCGCCGCGTGATGACGTCGAACACGTGATAGGTGAAGGCGTGCCCGAGGTGGGCGCTGTCGTAGGGGGTGATGCCGCACACGTAGAGCGCCACCGGGTCGCCGGCGGGCTGCAGTGGGCGCACCGCACCCGCCGCGGTGTCGTGGAGACGCATCACGCTGGCCGGATCTTACGTGCCGGGACCGCTGTCATCACCGAGCAGGCGCTGCGCCGCGACCACCGCGGCGCGCAGGTCGCGGTAGCTGACCCGCCGCTCGGCGCCGGCCAGGGGCACCCAGGCGACCTCGTCGACCTCCTCGGCCTGGGGGCGCAGCGGGGCGTCGGCGGTCAGCTCGACAAGGTAGTGATCGACGCGCTTGAAGACAAGGCGCCCGTTGTCCCGCCGCCGGTAGGCGTATTCGCTGGGGGGCAGCTCGGCGAGGATGCGCAGGCTGTCCAGGGGCAGGCCGGTTTCCTCGGAGATCTCGCGCAACGCGGTCTGCTCAGGCGTCTCACCCGCGTCGAGGTTGCCCTTGGGCAGGCTCCAACCGCTCCCGACGCGGATCAGCAGCACCTCCCGGCCGGAGGGTGCGGTCCGGACCACCAGGCCCCCGGCGGAGCGCTCGTCGAAGCGGCGGGAGGCGGCCGGCATGGGCGCAGCATGACAAAGGCGGCCGGCGGGACCGGTGGTACCATCTCGACCCCGCGCGGCCCCGTGGTGTAGCTGGCCTAACACGCCGCCCTGTCACGGCGGAGATCGTCGGTTCGAATCCGATCGGGGTCGCCACTCCCGATGAGTCTCGAACGGGCTACGCGCACGACCTACGCGCCGCGTGATATCAATCCTGCCGTGACCGGTCGTGTGAGCCCGTTCGTCATCCTTCCTGGCGAAGGGACGACGATTCGCGGCCCGGTCGGGGGGCCGACAACCTTCAAGGCGCGCGCCGAGACCACGAACGGCACCTTCACCGCGCTGGAGAACGTCATCCCTCCGCTGCAGGGGCCACCGCTGCACCTCCACGTCCGCGAGGATGAGATGTGGTACGTGCTCGACGGTCGCGTGCGCTTCAAGGCCGATGGCCGCATGTTCGACGCGCCGATGGGCTCGTTCATGTTCATCCCGCGCGGCACGACGCACTGCTTCCAGAATGTCGGCGACACACCGGCAAGGCTTCTCGTGATGTTCACGCCGGCGGGCATGGAGCGCTTCTTCGAAGGTCTCGCGGAGTTGCTGCCAGGTCCCGTCGACCCCGACGTCTACCACGCGCTCGCGCACAGTGCCTGGATGAAGGTCGTGGGTCCGCCGCTCGCGGAGTCCGACCCGCTGTAGCGACGTCGCGGCCTGAGGATTCCAGCCCTCTGAGAGGCAGTCGAGCCAGGGGCGCATCCCCGCCGCGCCTCTGGCTCATGCTTGTCCGTGGGCGGGCGCCGACGGATCGGTGCCGAGACCCGCAGGAGTGTAGGAGGATGAGATTGGTACGTTTCACGAGAATCGGGACTCAACCTGATTCCCCTCGCGACACCTACGCGGCCGTCTACATCAATCCCGACATGGTCGTCCGTGTCGAGACCGGCAGCGAGAATCAGGCGACTATCGTTTTCAGAGACGAAGGTGGGCGTCCCAACCATGTCGTCGTTCAAGGCGGTATTGACGAGGTCGCGAGACGCCTTACCGGAGAGGCGCAGCCCTAGGAACTGGGCTCCTTCGGCCTGGAGGCCAAGACCGGAGACACACATGCCCGACACTGGCTTCGTCGAACTGCGTACGGAGCGGTTGCTGCTGCGCCGCTTCCGAGTTGACGACCTGGACGCCTTCGTCGCCTACCGATCAGACCCGGGCATCGCCCGCTACCAGGGTTGGGGGCCCGGATACACACGCGAACAGGGAGAGGCCTTCATCGCGTGGGCGCGTGGCGCTGACCCCGATACCCCGGGTGAGTGGTTCCAGTTCGCCATCGAGCGTCGGGAGGTGCGCGGCCTGATCGGCGACTGCGCCGCGCGCTTCGAGGACGCCGGGGTGGAGGTGGGGTTCACACTCGCGGCCGCTCAGCAGGGTCGTGGCTACGCAACCGAGGCCGTCGCCGCGCTCTTGGGTTACGTGCGTGGACGCGGGCACCACCGGGTCGTGGCCTGGTGCGACCGTGACAACCACAGCGCGCAACGGGTGCTGGCACGGTTGCACTTCACTCTCGAGGCGACCGAGGCTCAAGAGCTCCGGTTCGGCCTCGAACAGTGGATCCGAGCGCCGAGGCGTAGCCGAGACGGCGCTTGAACTCCCGGATGCCCACACACGCGCGCAGGGTGGGAAAGGCCGCCGGCTGAGGCCGTTCATAACCCCCGCGTTCCTGAGGCCACACTTTCGAGCACATGGTGGACATACGATCCCCTCGTTCTCTCAGCGCTGCGCGTCGCGGTCGCCACTATCCTCACTCCGTGTCCGCACGCCGCCGCGGCCGTGGATCGGTGGCGATTGTCGTTCTGCTCACGGCAATCGCCACGACCGCTTCGGCCGCCGCCACCGCCCCGTCCGCAGCCCAGTGGGAAAAGTGGCTGCATCTTCCTGGGGTCTTCGACCTCGCCGGCCCGCGCGCCGACGGGCTCCTGGTCGCTGCTGCGCACAGCCGGCTCAGCCTCCTCAGCACGTCCGGCTTCGTGACCGACTTCGCTCCGGAATACTCCGCCCCGGATGGGAGCGAGTCCTACATCGCGATGTCGCCCGGCTTGACCGTCGTGAGCGCGGGCTGCTCCTTCGCCAGGGACGACGTGTTCGCCCTCGACCTGAAAGGCACACCTCCCGGAGTGGCGCGGATCACCGCGGCGGGCAGCGTGTCGCGGCTCGCCACCGTCGCCGGCGCCTCCACTCTCTCCGGCATCACCTTCGACACCCTCGGCGATTTCGGGCACCGCCTCCTGGTGATCGGGCCGTCTGGTTCGGGCCACACCGCCGTCGAGGCGATCGACTGCAGGGGTAGCGTCACCCCCGTCGGGACCGTGGCGACATCACTGGAGGGAGGCATCGCGGTGGCACCGCGGGGGTTCGGCCGATTCGCGGGACAGCTCATTGCCGCCAACGAGGTGGCCGGCTCCGTCTACGCGGTGTCCTCCGTGGGACAGCTGCAGCAGGTGGCCGCCTCGGGCGTTCCGGCCGGTGGCGACATCGGGGTGGAGAGCGTGGGCTTCGTCCCCGCGACCGGGGCGGTGGCCGCCTACGTCGCCGATCGCGCCACGCCCGGGAATCCCCATCCGGGCACGGACAGCGTGCTGCGCCTCGGTGGCGCCGCACTCGCAGCCGGCGGAGTACAACCAGGCGAGCTGCTGGTCGCCACCGAGGGCGGCGACACCCTGGTCGGCGTGCGCTACAATGGGTCGTGCGTGGCCACAGTCCTGGCGACGGGCCCGCCCACGGCTCACGGCGAGGGTCGACTGCTGATCGTGGCCGCGCCCACAACCGCCTCGGCTGGTGTCACGACGCCGGGGCCTGATACACAGCCGGCGGCGACGGCGGCCGGTTCGACAGGCCACACCGCCACCGCGGTGACGCTGTCGGCCGTCGCCGTGGTGCTGGTGAGCGGCGCGACGGTGGCTGTTGCCCTGGCGCGTCGGAGACGTCCGCGCACATAGGTGACCTCTGCAGCGGCGCCGGGAGCGCGGCGCTAACTGCTGGGCTCAGCTCGAGCAGACCGTGCCGGCGGCGGGGAGGATGCCGTCGACGAGATAAGCGTCCACCTTGGCCGCGATGCAGGCGCTGTGGTCATAGGAGGGATGACCGAAGCCGTCACGCGTGAGCAGCACCGAGCCGCGGATCTGCCGGTGCAGCGCCTGCGCCCAGACGTACGGCGTGGCCGGGTCATTCGTGCCGCCCACCAGGAGGATGGGCGGCGCCGCGGTGATGTCGACTGGTGCCGCTGGTTGTCCGCGGACCGGCCAGTAAGCGCACGGCAGCAGCCCGTAGAGAGCGGCGCCGCCGAAGAGCGGGTCGCGCGTCTGGAGCGGCGCGACGCGAGCCTCGAGCGTGGCGATGTCGGTCGGCGTGGCCTGGTCGACACAGGTGATGGCGGTGCCGCTCTCCAGGGAGTGGTCGTAGCCCCCTGGCTGGCGACCGGTGTACGCGTCGCTCACGGCCAGCAGACCCGTGACATCGCCGTGCACCGCCCGGGCCCAGACCGAATAGAGGGCGCTCCAGGCGCCAGGGTCGTACAGGGAGCCGGCGAGCGCCAGCAGCGCCACGCCGCGCCCCACGGTCCGGCCGTCAGGAACCGGGACGGGATGCGCGTCGAGGTTGCTGAGCAGAGTGATGATCGCGGCGTTGGGATCGGGGCCGAGCGGGCAACTGCTCTGCGCTGCGCAGCGCGCCAGGAACTCCTGGTAGTTGCGCTGGAAACCGTCGGCCTGTTGCGCGCCCTGGAGGAGGAGGTCGGTCGACGGGTCGATGTCGCCGTCGAGCGCCAGGGCGCGGATGTGCGTCGGGTACAGGGCCGAATACTGCGTGCCGATCGCGCTTCCGTACGAGAAGCCGAGGTAGGTGAGCTTGTTGTCACCGAGCGCAGCGCGCAGCGCGTCCATGTCCCGCGCCACGTTGTCGGTGCCGACGTAGGGAAGCAGCGCACCGCTCTTCTGTTGACAGGCCTGGGCGAACCGCTCGCTGGTGGCGATGAGGTCCTGCTGCTCGGACGGGTCATCCACGATGGGATCGACGGCCACGACGTGGTCGAGCGCGGCCGTGTCCTCGCAGCTCACCGGGTTGGGATCGGCGGTGCCGCGGGGATCGAACCCGACGATGTCGAAGCGCTGGTTGAGGGTGGCAAAGAGGCTTATGGCCTCCTCGACGAAACGCACGCCTGAGGCTCCTGGTCCACCCGGGTTGACGAGCAGCGATCCGATGCGGTGGGTGGGGTCCTTGGCGGGGACTGAGATAACGCGGATGCGGATGGCGCCCTTCGACGGGTCGGCGTAGTCGAGCGGGACGGCGAGGGTGCCGCAGCGCGCCCCCGCGGGGACGGTGTCGAGGCACAGGCCGAGGCGCAGCGCCGGCGGTCCCGGAGTTG
Source organism: Candidatus Dormiibacterota bacterium (assembly GCA_036521675.1). Taxonomy (GTDB): domain Bacteria; phylum Chloroflexota; class Dormibacteria; order Aeolococcales; family Aeolococcaceae; genus DATDHG01. The sequence goes on along the minus strand of DATDHG010000032.1, from coordinate 26,187 downwards.
CGGTCGCGGGTGGCGCGATCGACGTCAACGGCGGCCCGCCGGTCGTCGCGGCAGCGCCGCTACACGCGGATGCGGTCAGCACCAGCGCGATCGCGCCGGCGACTCCGCGCAGGCGGCCACGCACGCGGCACGGGGGCGTGGGGTGGCCGGCGGCGGTCCCGGCTGCGCCAGGAAGGGCCTCGAGCGGCGGCCGGGGGAGGGCGGCGATGATCGACCACACTATCGCGCCACGGCCCCGGCTCAGCCTGGAGAACTCGCCATCCCCACCCTGTACCTCCTCCGCCACGCCAAGTCGAGCTGGGAGGAGGCGCGCCTGCCCGACCACGACCGGCCACTCGCCGACCGCGGCCGGCACGCCGCCCAGCGCATGGCCGAGCACCTGCGCCGCCAGCGCTTCGCGCCCGCGCTCGTGCTGTGCTCCTCGGCCCGTCGCGCCCGCGAGACCCTGGAGCTGATCGCTCCGGCGCTTGGTGAGAAGACCCGCATGCGGGTGCTGGAGAGCGTGTACATGGCCGACGCCGAGGACTTGCTCGACCAGCTCCGCCGGGTTTCCCGGACGGTGCCGTCGGTGCTGGTGGTCGGCCACAACCCCGGCCTGCATGACCTGGCCACAAGCCTCGCCGCGGGCGGGGGCGACCCGCTCGACCGCCTGCGCGTCAAGTTCCCCACCGGCGGCCTGGCAACCCTGCGCGTGCGTGGTTCAGGCTGGCGGCAGCTCACCCCTGGGGGCGCGGAGCTCATCGCGTTCACGACGCCGCGCGACCTCGAGAGTGACGAGGCCGCCCCTACCCGCGACCGGTGAGCTTGAGGGCGAGCAGCAGGACCCCCAGCCCGATCAGCGCCAGCCCCGCGACCGTCTCAGCCCGTTCCCGCAGTCGCTCTCCGAGTCGGCCGCCGAAGGCGGCGCCGAGCTGCGTGGCCACGAACGCCTGGGCGCCGATCAGCAGGGCCACCAGCAGCACGGGAAGGCGGAGCAGGCCGATGCTGAAACCGACGGCCAGCTCGTCGAGGCTGACGCTCAGACCCAACCCGATGATGGCGGCCCCGCGCGTGCGCCGCATCAGTGCGCCGGCGTCGAGCTCGTGGTCCTCTCGGAGGATGAGCACGCCCACGCCGATGAGCACGGCGACGGCGAGGTAGTCGGCGGCCCCGCCCAGAACGGAGCCCAGCAGCGCGCCCGCCGCGAAGCCGAGCAGGGGCATGCCGGCCTCGAATGCCGCGAACACCAGGCTGAGCCGCAGCCGCTCGCGCGGGGTCATCCCCGCGATCCCCAGGGCGGCGGCGACCGCGAAGGTGTCGAGCGCCAGGGGCAGGACCAGCGCGGCGACCTTCAGCGGCATCGATCAGCCGCCGGCCCGCAGCGGCCTCAAGATCCTGCGGTCAGGCGTCGGCGCGCGCCTCGGCGGCACGGAGCCGGCGGCAGAGCTCGAGGAGCAGCTTGTGGGTGATCAGGGGATGCTCCTCGAGGAGCGGCTTGAAGTTCCATGCCGTCACTGAGAGGGTGCGCACCGGGGTGGCGGTGGTGACCGTGGCAGAGCGTCCCGAGCCGTCGATCAGGGCGATCTCGCCGAAGTAGTCGCCCGGCCCCAGGCGGCGCAGCTCCCGGCCCCGCTGGGTGACCACCGCCTCGCCCTCGAGCATCAGGTGAAACCCGGCCCCGGCGCCCCCCTCGCGGACGATCACGTGCTCGGCCGCATGCGTGACCTCGCCGGCGCAGCGCAGCACCTCGCCCAGCTCCTTGCGCGACAGGCCCTCGAAGAGCGGTACCCCGGCCAGACGCGCCGTCAGATCCTCATTGGACGCCATGGCTCCCCCGTCGCGATTCGACAAGTTGGGCGGATCATACGAGCGCCCCGCCGGGTCCGCGTCAGCTCAACAGGGTGCTGATGCGGTCGAGGTTCTCGGCCCCGATGACGATCCGGCCTGTGGTCGTCATGTAGACAAGGTCGAGGTTGAGGTCAGCCCCGGCGAGCCGCCGCATCATCCTGCCCAGCTCCCCGGGGCGGTCGGGACACTGCTCGACCCACACGTCGCGCATGGTGTGCACCTCCAGCCCGGACGACGCCAGCGCCCGCCCGGCGGCCTCGCCCTCGCCGTCGTCGACCAGGACATGGATCAGTCCCTCGCCACGGCTGGCCAGCGCGCAGACCCCCTGGATGTTGATCCCGGCGTCGCCCAGGGCCTCGCCGACCCGCGCCATCAACCCGGGGCGATCCTCGAGGACCACCATCACGTCCGTCTGGATCGCCATCAACCGACCTCCGATCGCGACCGCCCCTGCGCTGTGGAGGGTAGCGCCGGGCGCGCTACGCCGCCGCGCCGGCGGTCTGCGCGGCGGTGGTCTCCATGACCTGGCCGCTGCTCAGCACCACGCCGTTCTGGCAGAGAGCCTCCACGGTGCCGTCGCCGAACTGCTCGTGGTAGAGCCGGGCGTAGACGCCGCCGCGGCGTACCAGCTCAGCATGGCTGCCCCGCTCCACCAGGTGCCCGCGGTCCATGACGAAGATCACGTCGGCGGCCAGGATGGTGCTGAGGCGGTGGGCGATGGCGATGGTGGTCCGGCCCTCCATCAGCGGACGCAGGGCCGCCTGGACCAGCCGCTCGCTGGTGGTGTCGAGCGCGGAGGTGGCCTCGTCGAGGATGAGGATGCGCGGGTCTTTCAGGATCACGCGCGCGATCGCCAGACGCTGCTTCTCGCCGCCGGAGAGACGGTAGCCGCGCTCCCCCACCACGGTGTCGTAGCCCTCGGCCATCTCGATGATGCGCTCGTGGATCAAGGCCGCCCGGGCCGCCGCCTCCAGTTCCTCCTCGGTGGCGTCCGGTCTGGCATACAGCAGGTTGCGCCGCACGCTGGCGTGGAAGAGGTAGCTCTCCTGGGTGACCATGCCGACCATGTCCGCGAGCGATCCCATGCGGATGTCACGCACATCGTGGCCGTCGATGCGCACGGTGCCCTGCTCCACGTCGTAGAGGCGCGGCACCAGGTAGCTGATGGTGGTCTTGCCGGCGCCGCTGGGGCCGACGATGGCGGCCAGCTGGCCGGGCTCGACCTCGAGGTTGATATCCTCGAGCGCCCACCGCCGCCATCCGGCTCTGGCCTTATGGCCATCTTCGGCCACAACGAGTGACGGAGGAGTCGTTGCGGCCTGGGGTGGCTCGTTGGGTTGCACATAGCTGAAGCTGACGTGCTCCAGCCGTACCTCGCCGCGCACCGTCGGCGCCGGCACATCGCGGGCGGTCTCGCGGTCGCTGATGTCGACCGGAAGGTCGAGGTACTCGAAGATGCGCTGAAAGAGCGCCATCGAGGCCTGGACCTCGACGGTGACCTGCAGCATCTGCCCCACCGGGAAGAAGAGGCGCGACTGCAGGGTGGTGAAGGCCACCAGTGTCCCCGCGGTGATCGCCGCCGAGCCGCCGCGCGAGATCATGAGCCCCGCCACCAGGTAGATGAGCGCGGGTGTGATCGAAAAGAACGTCTGGATCATGGCGAAGAACGCCTGCCCGACCATCTGCTGGCGGACCGTGAGGTCGGCCAGGTTCTGGGACTCGGCGCGGTAACGGGCGATCTCGTCCTTCTGCCGATCGAAGACCTTGGCCAGCAGGATACCGCTCACCGACAGCGTCTCCTGGGTGATCGCGCTCATCTCCGCCTTGCTCTTCTGCGTCTCCATGGCGATGCGCCTGCGCACCGCGCCCACGCGTACGGTCAGCACCAGGAAGAGCGGCATCAGCACCAGCGACAGCAGGGTGAGCTGCCAGGAGATGATCAGCATCGCGACCAGCGTGCTGGTCAGGATCACGATGTTGGCGAGGATGGAGGAAGCCGTGTCGCTGACCACCGACTGCACACCGCCGACGTCGTTGGCCAGCCGCGACTGGATCTCGCCCGTGCGCGTTGACGTGAAGAAGCGCAGCGACATCCGCTGCAGGTGCTCGTACAGAGAGTTGCGCAGGTCCTGCATGACGCGCTGCCCGACGCGGTTGGTGAGGTAGGTCTGCAGGACGCCGATCGCCCCCGTGATGATGGGGATGAGGATCATCAGGCCCACCAGGAAGGCGAGGGTCTGGACGTGGACGCCGGTGGGAGTGAAGAGGGCGTTGTCGAAGACCTCGCGGATGAGCAGGGGATTGACCACGCCCAGCCCGGAGCTGAACAGGATGGCCACGGCCACGACCGCCACCTGCCCGCGATAGGGGCGGAAGAGGCGCACCACGCGCCGCACCGGCTTGGGTCCCGCAGGGATCTGCGAGCGATCGATCGGGCCACCACCGAAAGGCCCGCCACGCATCATCATGTCGCCAAGCCTACCCGCGCGCAGCTCTCTCGACGCGCGCCGCCGGCCGCGGAACCCAGGCGCCTCAACCGGGCCGGAACATCCACCACTCGGGATGGTCCGGCGCCCCGAAGCCGAAGCGCGCGTAGAGCGCGTGGGCGTCACGGGTGCCCAGCAGCCAGCGCCGGACGCCCTGCAGCTCGGGATGTTCGAGGGCGGACTGCACCAGGAAGGCTCCCAGGCCACGCCCGCGATATGCCGGAAGCACCACCACGTCGCCGAGGTAGGCGAAGACCGCTCCATCGGTCACCACGCGGCAGAACCCGGCGGTGGCGCCGCGGGGATCGAGTAGCCAGAAGCAGATCGAGGCTTCGCTGACGGCGACCATGCGCTCCCAGGACCGTCCCTGCGCCCAGTAGGCATGCTCGGCCAGCCAACCGTGCACGGCTCCCAGGTCGCCCCCGCGGGGGCGAGTGGTGACCACGTGACCCCGGTGCCGCCACTCGTACCAGCCCGGGGACTCGGCCCCACGGGAGCGCCGCACGAGGGCGGCGAGCCCCTCGGGCAGCGGCTCCCAGGCGGTCACGACTGCGGGCGGGACCGGCTCGCCGGCCACCACGGCGGCGGCGGGCAGCGGCCCGTAAACGTGGGGGAAGCGATCGCCCTCCGGCTCCGCCTCCTCGTAGCGGACCTCGACGTCGCCCAGGCGGGCCTCGTCGACCTGGAGCAGGATGGGGTCGCCGACCCCGGCGAAGTGAGCGCGAAGCGGTCGCAGCCATTGGCGCCCGGTGGAGCAGTGGATGAAGCCCTGCGTGCCGAGCGTGTCCGCCCGGTACTCACCGGCGCGACGGGCCGCCTCCCAGGCGGTGACGGTGGTGATGTGCAGGATCACAGCCGGCGCCATTGTGGCTGTGGCAAGCGGCGGGTCGGTGTCGGGCTGGTGCGGGTGCGGCGCGCCGAGAGGCCGCGGGCAGTGCGGCTACACTGCGCGCTCCCAACTGGAGGCATCAGCGGGCGTTGCGCGAATTGGAGCCGCTCGAGGCGCGCATTGCCGCGCCCCGGTCCTTCGTCTTCCAGAGCCTGACCGCGTTCGACCGGCCTTCGCCGCTCTGGGAGCCCGGCCTCGAGCCCGAGGTGCTGGAGCGCGACGGCCGCGAGCTCCGCGTGCGCTTCCGCACCCGCATGCTGGGGCGGGTGGTCAGCACCGTGCAGCGGATCCGCCTGTTCCCGCCGGAGCGCATCCTCTTCGAGGGAGTCGAGGGCGGGCGTCGCGACATGCGCGGGGAACTGGTCATGACGACTGTGGACGGCGGTACCAGGCTTCGCCTGCACGGGGATCTGAGCGTGGGCACGCCCGTCCTCGGCGGGTTGTTGGAACGCACCGTCGCCGGCCCCTCGCTGCGGCGCGCGCTCCTGCGCGTCCTGAGACGCTGGCGGGTGACCATCGAGGCCGCGGCCCGCGCCTCCGGCCAGATCGACGAGGACTGGCCCCCGGTCGCTTAGGAGCCCGCCTCCACCGCGGGCGCCCCATCCTTGCTGGCGGCGATGGCGGCCTGCAGCGAGCCCGTGCCCGCGCCGCTGATGATGGAGTCGATGAGCCCGTAGTCCTTGGCCTCCTGCGGGCTCATGAAATAGTCGCGCTCGGTGTCGTTGTGGACCTGCTCGACGGTCTTGCCGGTGTGCTTGGCCAGGATCTCGTCGGCGCGGTTGCGCAGGTAGAGGGCCTCGCGCGCCTGGATCTCGATGTCCGATTGCTGCCCGCGAAACCCGCCCGACACCTGGTGGATGAGCACGCGGCTGTTGGGCAGGCTGTAGCGCTGCCCCTCGCTGCCACCGGCGAGGATCAGCGCCGCCATGGACGCGGCCAGCCCGATGCAGATGGTGGCCACGCGGGGGCGCACGTACTGCATGGTGTCGTAGATGGCCAGGCCGGCGGTCACCGAGCCGCCGGGCGAGTTGATGTAGATGAAGACGTCCTTCTCCGCGTCCTCGCCCTCGAGGAACAGCAGCTGGGCCATGATCAGGTTGGAGATCTGATCGTCGATCGGCGTGCCCAGGAAGATGACGCGGTCACGCAGCAGGCGCGAGAAGATGTCGAAGGCGCGCTCGCCGCGCGGCGTGGTCTCGACGACCATCGGGATGAGAGCGGTCGGATCCAACGCGGCGTCTCCTCTGGGCCCGGGCGGCGCTCGGGCCGCCTGGCGGCTGGCGGTGAGGATACCCATTCGTCGTCGCGGCACACCCCTTTGAGGGGCGCGGGTCACGTCTCGCGTGGCGACGGCGGCTCGAAGTCCTCGATGTCCACGAGCTTGAGACGGCTGCGCGCGCCGGCGACCAGCCGAACCGTGGACGGCGGCCGGCCGGCCCAGCGGGCGACGGCAGCGACCGTGGCGCCGTTGGCGGCCCCGTCGACGGCGGGCGCGGTGATCCACAGGTGGAGGGTGCTGCCGTCCCAGTGGAGGCGCTGCCGGCCGGCGCCGGGGTGGACGCGGAGCTGCACGCGCATCCAGGCCAGCCTAGTCGTTGCTCAGCCTCGCGTCAGCCGCGGTCACAGTCCGCCCTGCCAGACTGCGGGCGGAGCACCCCGAGCATCCAGGAGGCAGACCGTGGCGCCGTTCGAGGGGCGGGTCGCCCTGGTCACCGGGGGCGCGTCGGGGATCGGCCTGGCCACAGTCCGCCGGCTGCGGGCGGCGGGCGCGCGCGTGGCCGTCGCCGATCTCGATCCGGCCCCCGTCGGTGAGGCTGACCTGGCGCTGGTCACCGACGTCGCCGACGGCGGCGCGTGGCCAGGCCTGGTGGAGCGTGTCGAACGCGAGCTGGGCGGGCTGGACGTGGTCCATCTCAACGCCGGCGTGGTTGGGGGTGAGGGCGACGTCACCTCCGTCTCCGATGAGGCCTACCGGCGCCTGATGCGGGTCAACGTCGACCACGTGTTCTTCGGGCTGCGGTCCGCCGTCCCCGCGCTGGAGCGGCGCGGCGGCGGCCGGGTGGTGGTCACGGCCTCGCTGGCGGGGCTCATGGGCATGGTCGTCGACCCCGTCTACGCGGCCACCAAGCACGCCGTCGTCGGGCTGGTGCGCAGCTGCGCCGGCCCCCTCGCAGCCCGCGGGGTGGTGATCAGCGCGGTCTGCCCCGGCATCGCGGACACCCCCCTGCTCGGCGTGGGCCGCGAGCCCTTCGTCGCCGCCGGTTTTCCGCTGCTCGAGGCGGACGAGGTGGCCGCGGCGGTGATGCGCGCGCTCCAGGAGGGAGGCCCGGGGGAGTGCTGGTATGTTCAGCCCGGGCGCGAGCCGGCTCCCTACCGATTCGCGGGAGTACCCGGGCCCCGAAGCCCCGGTTCGGAGGGCGCGCGCCCCCCGTGGTAGTGGGCGGCTGCGGCTGATGTCGCTGCTGACCGGAGTCCACGGCACCGCGGCGCTCGCGATCCTGCTGTCGCTGCTCTTCGCCGAGGAGGCCGGGGTGCCCCTCCCGCTCGCCCCCGGGGAGATCTCCCTCGTTGCCACCGGGTTGCTCGTCGCCTCGGGTGCTGTCAACCTGGCGATCGCGCTCCCCCTGGTGTGGATCGCCTGCGGTATCGGCTGCTGGCTCGGTTTCAGTTGGTCGCGCCGGCTGGGGCGGCCGGGGTTGACGGCGCTCGCCGCGCGCATCGGCGCCCAGGCGCCCCTGCGCCGCGCCTCAGATCGGCTGAGCACGGCGGGCCCGCTGACCATCGGCGTGTCGCGGAGCATCCCGGGGCTGCGCATCTACACCACTCTGGTGGCGGGCGCCAGCGGGGTGCGCCAGCGCAGCTTCCTGGCCGGCGCTCTGCCCGCGATGGCGGCGTGGGCCACCCTCTGGCTGCTCCTGGGGGCCACCGTGGGGATCCCCGCCTCCCATCTGTTCAGTGACGTGACCCGGCTGGCCCTGCGCGCTGCAGTGCTGCTGGTCATCGCGACGCTGGGGGTAGTGGCCGCGCGCCGCATCCCCCCGGCGCCGGCCGACGACGAGCCGGCGGCGGCGGCCTTCGCACCCCGCCCCGGCCGCATCGCGCTGGCCGTGGCCATCGACCTGGGGATCGTCGCCACGCTGGTCGCCGGGCTGGGGGCGGCCGTGCGCACCCGGTTCGGGGCCACCACCGACCTGGGCTGGATCGAGCTGGCGGTGATCTTCCTGCTGGTCGGGGTGGGCTACCTCGCGGCGGCCCGCCGGGGCGCCGGGGCGACCGCGGGCGAGTCAATGCTGACCGTCAGCTATGTGCGCCGCACGCGCCCCCCTCAGACCTCATGAACGCCGCCACCCGCGCTACTCTGTGGCCTCATGAGCGAGCCGGTCGTCGAGCGCATCCTTATCGTGTCCGCGCACCCGGACGACGTCGATTTCGGCGCCGCGGGCTCGATCGCCACCTGGACGGACAAGGGCATCACCGTCAGCTACTGCATGGTCACCGACGGCGACGCGGGCGGTTCCGACGAGTCCGTCAGCCGCGCGGAGATGGCGCAGATCCGCCGCCGTGAGCAGACCGATGCGGCGGCCGTTCTCGGCGTGCACGATCTCCACTTCCTCGGGCACCCGGACGGCCGCGTCTACGTGACCCACGAGCTGCGCCGCGACATCACTCGCGTCATCCGTCAGGTCCGCCCCCAGCGCGTGTTGTGCCAATCGCCCGTGCGCAACCTCGAACGCCTCTTCGCCAGCCACCCCGACCACCTCGCCGCCGGGGAGGCGGCGCTCTGCGCGGTCTATCCCGACGCCCGCAACCCCTTCGCGCATCCCGAGCTCCTCGACGAGGAGCACCTCGAACCGTGGACAGTGGCAGAGACCTGGCTCATGGCCCATCCGCAGGGCGACACCTGGGTCGACATCACCGACGCCTTCGAACGCAAGGTGGCGGCATTGCGCTGCCACGTCAGCCAAGTGGCGAACCGCGACGACCTCGCCGGCATGCTGCGTGGCTGGTCGGAGAACATCGCCAAGGAGGGCGGCCTTGCGGAGGGTCGACTGGCTGAGGGGTTTCGGAAGCTGGTCACGGGGTAGGAGGCGAGCCGCGCGGGCGCGCTGGTGGCGCTCTGTGGCGTGGCTCCGGGCAGCCGTGGTGGCGACCCCGCCACCGACGAGAGGCCTGCGCTGCACGCGACGGCGGACGGCCGGACCATCACCGTCCGGCAGCTCCGAGTAGCGGACGATGACGGCAGCAACGGTGGGAGCCGATGGCCGCACGAAATAGCCACCATCCGCCCCAACCCCGCGGACGCCCGCGCCAGCGGCGAGCGCTGCGAGCTCCGCTATGTCGTCGACACCGTGATCCACTCCTGCGAGCACGCGCGCGCTCGGGCTGCTCCCGGTCCTGAAGGCCCAGCTTTGACAGCACAGCCGGCCACCGCTCGCGATACCCCGCGCGTGTCCTGAGCCGTTGCGTCAGGCGGGAAGCCTCGTCGGTGGCCCCAGGTCCACCCCCAGCCTCACGTGAGTCGCTAGGATCGCTTCCCAACCAAGGTCCGGCACGCAGCTATGCCCTCGACCCAATCGCGAAAAACGCGGAGAGGACTGTAGACATGGCACTCGGCTTTTACTTCACACCCAGCTCGTTCACGAAAGCGAAGTACGATGACGCACTCCGCCGGCTCGAAGCGGCCGGTGCCGGAGCCCCGGCAGGCAGGCTCTACCACGTCGCTCTCGAATCGGACGACCGCATCCAGGTGTTCGACGTCTGGGAGTCCCAGGAGTCGTTCGAGGCCTTCGGGGCAACGCTGGTGCCGATTTTGAGCGAGCTGGGAGTCGACCCTGGCGACCCGCAGGTCTCGCCCGTTCACAACATCATCAAAGGCTGAGGATCACCGAGTCCATCGAGCAGGGCTTGCGCGGTCAGCCGACCTCGAGCTGCGGGTTCCACATGACCTCCCAGAGGTGGCCGTCGAGGTCGCGGAAGTACCCGGAGTAGATCCCCCAAGGACGGTCGTGCGCGCGATCCGTCAGCGTCGCGCCCGCAGCCTCTGCCTGGGACAGGAGTGCGTCGACATCCGCCTGGCTCGCAACGGCATGACCGATGCTGAACTCGCCCGTCTTCGGCGGCCCGAGCGGGATCTCCGCGTCCTTCGCCAGCTCAGCACGCGGGTACAGGGCGAGGATCAGGCCGCCGTGCATCTCGAACATCGCGATGGCTCCCGCGGGGTTGGTCTCGTCGCCGGCGAACTCGGTCCCGATCACACCAGTCGACGCCAACCCGAGACCCTCGCGATAGAAGGCGAGCGCGCGATTGAGGTCGCCGACAGCGAGGGTGATGACGTTGATACGAGGGAGCATCTGGGAATGGTGCCACATCGGGCAGGTCGTCCCAGGGTGGTCCAGCGCGGTTGCAAAACTAATCGCCGGGGGTGCCCCGTGGCCGCGCTCGCTTTCAAGAGATGGGCCCATTTGACGGCCGGAGAACCATCAATGCAGCTCCGCGGACCGCCGCTCATAAGATGGCTGAAAACCACAAAGGTGCGGTGCTTCGTCAAACTCGTGACGCATCTGGATGCGCACGAGCGCGAGCGCGGCCCGATCGGAGCCTCGATCCACGCGCAACTGACGCCGCGCGCACCGCGCCCGTCGGCGGGCACATGGGGGAGGCCGGACGCTGTCAGAGCGTACGGTGTTCGCTGCGCCGGCCCACCAGCACCACCACGCCGGCGGCCAGGAGAGCCAGACCCAGCGCGCCGCCCGCGGCCACCAGCGCGAAGGCCGTGGTGTGGTCGGCGCCACCCCCCAGCGGGGAGGGCAACACCACCGCGGGGGCCGTGGCCACCGCATCCGGGCCCGCTCCCATCGGGGCGGTGAAGATCAGCCCCGCGTCGACGACGGTCATGTCATAGGTGACGACGGTGCCGGGCGCCTCCAGCCGGAGCGCGGTGAACCAGCCCCCGGCCTGCACCCAGCCCATGTTGCGGTCGCTGCTCAGGTCGAGGTGGAGCCGGTCGTTCATCGGCTCCTGACGGACGACCTGCATACCCTGCGCATTGGGCAGGTTTCCGCCAAAAGCCGCGAGATCTATGCCCGCGACGGTAGGCTTGGTATCGGTCAGCAGGTAGACATCGGCATTGACCAGGTCACTGGCATTGGCGAGCACCTCGAGCGGCACCCAGAGCCGCGGCGTGCGCATGGTGATGAGCACCGGGGTGCCGTCGCCGTTGAAGACCAGGTGCAGGCGCGCCTGGGTGAGGTCGTACTTGGCCGCCATGAAGATCGGGCTGCGATCGGCGTAGGCCAGGATGTGGGCGCGGGTCTCGGGGTTGAGGGCGAAGTGGTTCTGGGCGCACCAGTCAAGAACCGCCTGGCCGCTGCCCCGCAGCACGGTGATGTCGAGGGCGTCGATGACAGCGGTCTGGAGCACCTGAGCGGGGGCCGGGACCGCCAGGGACTTCGCACCGAACGCAGCGCTGTCGTCGGCGAGCACCGGCTGCGCCTCGCGCGCGAGCCGCTGGAGCGTCCACGCCCCGCCCTTCTCGAGCTTGTCGGGAACCGCCGGCAACGGGACGATCCAGCCGATGTCGGGCGCGTCGCCCACATACGCGAAGCTGGTCATGTAGTGCTCGACGCCGTTGTGCCACGCGACCAGCGTGCTGGCCCGCGCCAGGCGCACCGCGCCGTTGGGAGCGACCAGCCCGCCACAGGCCGCGACCCCGTGGACGCCTACAAGAGCGAAGAGGGCGGCGGCGCTCAGCGCTAGGCCGCGTACACGAAGACGGGACATGGCGACGAGTCCTCCCGAGCGCCGCCCCGCGGTTCGGGGCGTTCGCCACCATGACGCGCCCGCGGCCCTGGCGGTTCCCGAGCTCGGGATCCGCGCCTAGGTGGTGGGGAGCAGGGCCAGGTTCTGCTTCACGACCGCGATGACCAGAGCGTAGAAGGCGGCGCGCTGCTGGGCGTCGGCCTCGTCGCTCAGGCGCAGCCCGCGTCGACGCGCGGTGATCCACGGGGGCACCAGGCGCTCGATGGTCGTGGCGTTCACGCGGATGACCAGCTCGAGGTCGTTGTCCTCCTCGACGTCGAGGGCCACCCAGAGATGGATGCCGGTGTGGTCGTAAAGCTTCCAGGTCCGCTCCCAGGCGCGAATGCGCTCGGCATTCTGCGTGATGAGCACGAGGTGGGCGGTGTCGGTCTGGACCTTCTGCGGGTCGATGGCCAGAGCGGCCACCGCGTCGGTGATGTCGGCGTCGACCCGCTGGGTCACCCAGTCCAGAAGTGAGGGCGCGCGGTTGTCGAGATCGGGCAGGCTTCCCGGCTCGACATCGGGTAACGCCCGCACGACGCCGGCGTGACGGCGGCAATACGGACGGCCGTCGACCCCGACGACGTGGTCGCGACACCATGCCGTGTCGCAGTGCCGCCCGCGCCGGTCGACGTAGACGCACTCGAGGCCCTCGTCGTTGAGGCAGCCCGGCTGCGTGCAGGGCAGGTGACCGATGGGCAACTGGGGAGCGGCCTCCGCGACGCCGGCCGTGGCGACCTCCCGCTGCGGTTGACGCTGCCTGAACAGACCCATGCCCACCTCGCCCCAGTCGATCGCCGTTACTCGACGGGACGATAACCCAGCTCCCGGACACACGACGGCACGTGCAAGCAACGACTCGCGCACGATGCGGGCGGGGGAGCAGCCGCCTGGGGTGGACCAGAGCCTGTGTCCCTGATATAGTTAGGTAGGCTAATGAAAGATATCGCGACCCCGCCGGCTCCGCCGCGCCAGCACGACGCGCTGGAGGTCGCCAACCAGCTGCGCCCCCTGCTGCTCCGCCTCAACAGGGAGCTGCGCCGCGAGACCCAGGGGCTGGGGATCAGCATGGGTCAGGCGCACACGCTGGCGACGATTCGCGAGCACCCCGGCCTCGGCGTGGTCGAGCTGGCGGCCCACGAGCTGATCTCGGCACCGGCGATGAGCAACCACGTCGACCGGCTCGCGGCGGCCGGCATGGTGACCCGCACCCGGGCCGCCGGCGACGGCTGCGACCGGCGCCGCGTCGGGCTGACCATCACCCCCGAGGGGCGCCGCGCGCTGGCGGCGGTGCGGTCGCGGCGCACCGCCTGGCTGGCGGCGCGACTGCAGCGCCTCGAGGGCGACGACCTGGCCCTGGTCGAGCGTGCGCTCGCTCCCCTGCAGCGGGTGCTGGGGCCGTGAGCGCGGCCGGAGCGATGCTGGGCGGCCGGACCTTCCGCAGCCTGCGCGACCACCGCAACTACCGGCTGTGGTTCTCCGCTCAGGTGATCTCGGTCTCGGGCACCTGGATGCAGAACACCGCCCAGGCCTGGCTGGTGCTTCAACTCACAGGTTCACCCCGCGCGGTGGGCTTGCTGGTCGCCTGTCAGTTCGGCCCCTTTGCGGTGCTCGGGCTGGCCGGGGGAGTCCTCAGCGACCGCCTCGATCGTCGCCGGGCCCTGCTGCTCACCCAGAGCCTCCCCATCCTCTTTGCGGGCACCCTGGCGGTGCTGGCCGCGACTCAGCAGGCCACGGTCTGGCAGGTCTATCTGCTGGCCGCTCTCAACGGGCTGGTGCAGGTGCTCGACACGCCTGCCCGCCAGGCGTTCACAGTGGAGATGGTGGGGCGGGACGAGCTGCCCAATGCGATCGCGCTCAACTCGAGCATCTTCAACGCGTCACGCATCATCGGTCCCGGCCTCGCCGGTGTGATCATCGCCACCGCGGGTGTTGCCGCCTGCTTCGCGCTCAACGCGCTCAGCTACGTGGCCGTCGTCGCCGCCCTGTTGCTCATGCGGCGCAGCGAGCTCTTCCCGGTCAAGACGGGGCATCCCGCCATGGTGCGGGGCATCGTTGACGGCCTGCGCTACGCGGCGCACACGCCACGGGTGCGGCTGGTGCTTCTGCTGATGCTCGTGGTGGGGACCATTTCCATCAACTTCAGCGTGGTGCTCCCGGTGGTGGCGTCGGTCACGCTGCACAGCGGGCCGCAGACACTGGGCCTGCTCTCGGCCAGCTTCGGCCTTGGCGCGCTCGCGGGGGCTTTGGTCTGCGCCTCCCTGGCACGGGCCGACGTGCGCGCTCTGATCCTGGGCGCGGCCGGGTTGGGGCTCACCGAGCTGCTGCTGGCTCCGCAGACCAACATCGTCGCCACTGCCGCGCTTCTGGTGGTCTGCGGGATGTGCTTCACCACCTACACCGCCAACAGCAACTCCACCATTCAGGTCACCGTGCCCGACCGGTTACGCGGGCGGGTCCTCGCCATGTACGCGTACTTCTTCTTCGGCACCGCGCCGATCGGCGGCTACCTCACCGGCTTGCTGGCCGAACGCGGCGGCACCCGGCTGGCCCTGGGCGTGGCCGGCGCCACGGCGCTGGTCAGCGCCGCCCTGGGCGGCCTGTGGTGGGCTCACGAACGCGGCATCTGGCTGTCAGCCGGCCGAGCCGCCACCGCAACCAATGAGGGGGACCGGACGGGCGCACTGCAGCGCTGACCACTCCGCGCGCGCCCGCCGCCCGACGCGCGGCTACGGCGGCGTCGCGACGCGAATCACCGTGCGCAGCTGCTCGCCGGCGCGCATGGCGTCGAAGGCCTCGTTGATGCGCTCGAGCGGGAGCGTCTGGGTGACCAGCGCGTCGAGGTCGAGACGTCCGGCACGGTACATCTCCAGGATCCAGGGGAAATCGCGATCCGGGTAGGCGGAGCCGTAGAAGCAGCCGCGGATGACGCGCTCGGCGACGGTGAGGAACATCGTGTTGAAGCTGGTCTCGCTGTGTGGGCTGCCCACCCCGACGAGGATCACCCGCCCTCCCGGGCGTGCGAGCTCGAAGGCCTGGCGCTGGAGGGTGGGCAGGCCCACCACCTCGAAGACGACATCGGGACCGATGCCGTCGGTGAGTGGCTTCGCCGCCGCCCGGACCGAATCTCCGGCCTCCAGCGCATGGGTGGCCCCGAAGCGCAGAGCGGCCCCGCGGCGAGAGGCCACGGGGTCGATGGCGATGATGGTGGTCGCGCCCGCGAGCCGGCAGGCCTGGATGACGCTGAGCCCAACGCCGCCACAGCCGATCACAGCCACGCGTTCGCCCGGCTCCACCGCGGCGGTGCGAATGGCGGCGCCCACGCCTGTGGTCACCCCGCAGCCAACCAGCGCCGCCACGGCCAGGGGCACGTCGGCAGGGATGGGCACGACGGCCGTCTCGCGCACGATGGTCTGCTCGGCGAAGGTGGCGGCGTTGAGACCGTGGCGCAGCGCGGTGTCGCCAAGGCGCAGACGGGTGGTGCCGTCGGCCATGGTTCCGAAGGCGCCCATCCCACTCTGACAGAGCTGCGGTTGCCGATGCGTGCAGTAAAAGCAGCGTCCGCACATCGCCACCCAGGAGACGATGACGTGATCCCCTTCGCGGACCCGGGTCACTCCGTCGCCCACCTCGGTGACGACGCCCGCGCCCTCATGACCCATGACGCACGGGAGTGGGAACGGGATTCTCCCGTCGACGATCGAGAGGTCGGAGTGACAGACGCCGGCGGCCTCGACGCGCACCCGCACCTCACCCGCGCGCGGCCCGTCGATCTCCACCTCGGTGACGTCGAGGGGCGCGTCGAGCTGGTGCAGGATGGCAGCACGCATGGGGGCTCCGTGCGTCACCAGGCCGGCGACCCGGCTGCAACCCTGCCCCATCGCCGGGGCCTTCCCCCACCGTCCGCGCGCCACAGCATGAGCGCGTGGACGGCAAGCGTCGCGGCGAGGAAACCGGCCACGCCCAGCTCGACGGACCGGAGCGGATCGAAGTAGCTGTTGGTCAGCATGCCCACCGCCGTCATGACGCCCAACGTGAACGCGGCCTGCCGCGACCGGCCGTCGATCGCGATGAAGATGAGGAAGGGCATCGGCCACAGGAAGTACTGCTCGATGATGACCTTGCTGGCCACCAGGAACAGCAGGATCGCCACCGCCAGGTAGATCACGACATCGTCGAGCCTGGCCAGCATGACCAGGGCCAGCGCAAAGGCTCCGAGAAGCAGGTAGGTCACCAGCCGCACGGTGTCAGGCGAGGCGACATCCAGGAGGGCGCGCTGCCAGGACAGGTCGCCAGGCAGCTTGGAGCCGTTGTAGACCGCCAGGTCGCGCAGGAAGGCTGCCGGGCTGGTCAGCAGATAGGGCGCCGAGAGCACACCGACGACCGCGACGAGGGCGGCCAGCACCTTGGCCCGGTCGCACCGCCCGCGCCACAGCAGCCAGGGCAACAGAAAGATGGGGAACGTCTTGGCGGCGACAGCGAGCGCATAGAGCACTGCGAAGCGCCAGGTCCTCGCTCCGTCGAGCTGGTACGAGCGCAGCGCCAGCAGGAGCAGGGCGAGCGCGACGCTGTCGAAGCGTCCGTAGAAGGCGCCGTTGTACAGCACCAGCGGATTGAGGAAGAACAGCGCGACTCCGGTGGCGACCAGCGCGTCACGATGGGCGCGGCGCGCGAGGTGGTCGGCGATCAGCAGCGCGACGGTCAGGTCGGCAGCGACGATGGGCAGCTTGCCGAGAACGGTGAAGCCGGCGCCGCTATGGAGGGCCAGCCACTGCAGCGGCAGCTCGATGTCCAGGAACAGCGGAAAGTACGCGTACGGACCGCCGGAGTACGCGGGGTGGTGCGCGTACACGTTGCTGCCTGCCAGGGTGGCGCGGGAAGCCAGGTCCCACACCTCGAAGTCGGGGCCGTGCGTCACGGGCATCAGCGCGGCGCGCAGCAGCGTCCCGATCGCGAGGACCGCAAGCGTGCAGGGATACGCGCGCACCAGACGCGAGCTCGGAGTCATCAATAAACGCCGCCCAGCTTGCGGTGGTCCCAGGACACCACCCGCAGCGGCTCGACGACCACGCGCGTGCGCTTGCGCGCCGACCACGCGAGGTGGTCGCGCACGGCCTCGTCGATGACGCCGCCGATGTAGCGCGCGTGGAACCGTTCTCCGTAGTCGGCGAGGTCGACCGCCTCGGTGCTCAGCTGCGCCGTGCCGGCGATCTGCACGCCGCGCAGCTCGGCATAGTCCTGGCCCACCTCGACCATCACCGTGATCCGCGGGTCGCGTTCGAGGTTGCGCACCTTCTGCGACCGCGTGTACGTCCAGAATGCGATACGACCGTCGATCAGCACATAGAACACCGGGACGAGGTGGGTGCTACCGTCGCGGTTGCAGGTGGCGACGTGCAGGGTCCGCCTTTCGTCGACGAAGCTCTCCACCTCATCTGCGGTCATGCGGATCTGCGCGCGCCGGTTCACTACCCGATGCGCTCGATGTCGCGCAGCTTGTTCATGGCGTTGAGCGCCGCGACCTTGTACGACTCCGCCATGGTCGGGTAGTTGAAGACGGTGTTGACCAGATAGTGCAGGGTCCCCCCCAGCGCCATGATCGCCTGGCCTATGTGGATGATCTCGGTGGCGTCGGTCCCGAGCGCGTGCACGCCGAGCAGGCTCTGGTCATCAGGGGAGACGCAGAGCTTGAGCATGCCGTGGGTGTCGCCGAGGATCTGCCCGCGCGCGAGCTCGCGGTAGCGCGCCACCCCGGTCTCGTAGGGGATGCCCGCCTCGGTGAGGTCCTCCTCGGTCCTGCCGACGTAGCTGATCTCGGGGATGGAATAGATCCCGATCGGCTGCACCTTGCCGAGCGACTCGACGGGCTCACCGAGGGCGCGGCATGCGGCGACGCGGCCCTGCTCCATGGACGTGGCCGCCAGGCTGGGGAAGCCGATGACGTCCCCCGCGGCGTAGATGTTGGGCACCGCCGTGCGGTAGTCCTCGTCGACGCGGATGCGCCCGCGCTCGTCGGCCTCCAGCCCCACCCGTTCCAGCCCCAGGTCGTCGACCGCGCCCTGCCGTCCCGCCGAATAGAGCACCGCCTCTGAGGCGATGCGCTTGCCGCTGGCCAGTTGGGTCACACAGCCGTGCTCGTGCGGCTCGACGGCGACCACCGTCTCCCCCAGGCGCAGGGTCACTCCCTCATCGCGAAGGTGGTAGCGCAGCCCCTCGACGATCTCGGCGTCGCAGAACTCGAGGATGCTGCGCCGGCTCTCGACGAGGGTCACCTTGCTGCCCAGCGCCGCGAACATCGAGGCGTACTCGACCCCGATCACGCCAGCGCCGACGACGACGATCTCCCGCGGGATGCGGCCCAACTGCAACAGGCCGTCGGAATCGATGACGGTGCGGTCGTCGAAGTCCACGCCCGCCGGCCGGGCGGGGCGGGTCCCCACGGCGATGACGAAGCTCTCCGCGGTGACGGTGCGGGGCGGCAGGCCTCCCCCGGTCAGCGCCACGGTATGCGCGTCGACGAACGAACCCGCGCCGGTGAGCACCTGGACATGGTTGCGGGTGAGCTGCGAGCGGATGACGTCGATCTCCCGCTCGATGACCTGGCGGCTACGTGCCCGCAGGTCGTCGAAGGTGATGTCCGCCTTGACCCGGTAGCTGGAACCGTAGAAGGCGCGTTGATGTTGGCCCGTGAGGTGGAGGACGGTCTCGCGCAGTGTCTTGCTGGCGATCGTGCCGGTGTTGACCGAAACCCCACCCAGCTCCAGCCGTCGCTCCACGACCGCGGAGCGCCGCCCCACCTTGGAGGCCTGTATGGCCGCGCGCTGTCCTCCCGGTCCCGAACCGATGGCGATGAGGTCGTAGTCGTAGGTCACCGTGACGGCTCAGCGCCGTTCCAGGGTCAGCGCCGCGGAGTTGATGCAGTAGCGCTGGCCGGTGGGCCGGGGCCCGTCGTCGAAGACGTGGCCCAGGTGACCGCCGCAGCGCCGGCAGGTCACCTCAGTGCGGCGCACGCCCAGGCTGTCGTCCGCATGCAGCTCGACGGCCTCAGCCACGGCCGGCGCGCTGAAGCTGGGCCAGCCGGACCGGCTATCGAACTTGGTGCCGCTGTCAAAGAGCAGGGCGCCGCACCCCCCGCAGTGGTAGGAGCCGTCGTCGTGGACGTCCCAGTACTGGCCGGTGAAGGCGCGCTCGGTGCCCTTGCGGCGCAGCACGGAGTACTGCTCGGGGCTGAGCTGCTCGCGCCACTCCGCGTCCGTCTTCTCGACGGCGGTGTCAGGTTCGTCGATGCTCATTGGACTCCTCCAGGGCGTCCTGCGGTCGTCAGGCAGGACAGCGTACCGATCGCGGCTACCATCGGCCCGCGCCATCACCAAGGGAGCAGCCGTGCACGAGTTCGCCTGGGTGCCCACCCCCGATCAGGCCGAGGGCAGCCGGCTGCGTGGCCTGCTGCGTTCGCTGGGACTGGCCGACCTCGAGGCCCTCCAGGGCTTCGCGCGCACCAACCCGGGGCCCTTCTGGGAAGCGGCGGTCGACGACGCGGGCATCGGCTGGACGCGGCGCTTCGACCACGTACTCGACGAGACCCCGGGCATCGAATGGGCGCGCTTCTGGGTCGGGGGCCGCCTCAACCTCAGCGTCAATGCGGTCGACCGCTGGGCGCTGAGCAGGCCCGGTCAGGAGGCGGTCGTCTGGGAGGGCGACGACGGCGCGGTGCGCAGCCTGAGCTGGGCCGAGCTGGCCGGCGAGGTGGGGCGCGCTGCCGCCGCCTTGCGGGCGTTGGGGGTGGGTCACGGCGACGCTGTCGGGCTGTTCCTGCCGATGATCCCCGAGACGGTCGTGCTCTTCCTCGCGATCGCCCGGCTGGGGGCGGTGGTGTGTCCGCTTTTCAGCGGCTACGGCGCGGCCGCCATCGTCACCCGCCTCGCCGACTGCGAAGCCGCCGTCCTCTGCACCGCCGACGGGATGGTGCGCCGCGGGCGGCCGCTGCCTATGAAGGCCACCGCCGATGAGGCGGCGCGCGAGCTGCCCGCACTGCGCAATATGCTCGTGGTGCGCCGGCTGGGCGAGGCGGCGCCACCCCCGCCGATGACCGCGGGACGCGACCGCTGGTACCACGACCTGGTCCCCGCCCAGCTGCCCGCGCTGGCCGCCGACACCGCCGCGGACGACACCGTCATGCTGATCTACACGAGTGGGACGACGGGCCGCCCCAAGGGGACAGTCCATGTCCAGGGCGGCTTTCCCGTCAAGGCCACGCTGGACATGGCGCACTGCTTCGACGTGCGCCCCGGCGACCGCCTGCTGTGGGTCACCGACCTCGGCTGGATGATGGGCCCCTGGGCCATCGCCGGCACCCTGACCATTGGGGCCACTCTTGTCATATACGAGGGGACCCCCGACCACCCCGGTCCTGACCGCCTCTGGCGGGTGGCAGCCCGGCATGGCGTCACCGTGCTGGGCATGGCGCCCACGGTGGTGCGCGCGCTCATGCGTCACGGCGTCGACCCGGTGCGCAGCTGCGACCTCTCGCGGTTGCGCGTGCTCGGGGGCACGGGAGAGCCCTGGAATCCCGACCCGTGGCGCTGGTTCCTAGACGAGGTGGGCGGTGGCCGCGCGCCCATCATCAACTACACCGGCGGTACCGAGATCAGCGGCGGTATCCTCGCCGGCAACCTGCTGACCCCGATGGACCCATGCGCCTTCAGTGGCCCCTGTCCGGGGATGGATGCCGATGTCGTCGACGACACCGGCAAGCCGCTCCGTGGCGCCGTCGGCGAGCTGGTCCTGCGCCGCCCCTGGCCAGGCATGACCCAGGGTTTCTGGCGTGATCCGCAGCGCTACCTGGAGACCTACTGGTCGCGTCTGCCCAGCCTGTGGGTCCACGAAGATTGGGCCGAGATCGACCAATACGGGCAGTGGTACGTCCGCGGGCGCAGCGACGACACCATCAAGGTGGCGGGAAAACGGTTGGGGCCGGCGGAGGTGGAGTCGGCGCTGGTGGCGCATCCCGCGGTGGCCGAGGCGGCCGCCATCGGCGTCCCCGACCCGATCAAGGGGGAGGCGTTGGTGGCCTTCGTGGTGCTGCGTGCGGGGGTCGCCGACGGGCCGGGCCTGCGTGCGGCCCTGACGGCCGCCATCACCGACGCGCTGGGCCGGGCGCTGGCACCCAAGGCGGTGCTGGTGGTGGGCGAGCTGCCCCGGACGCGCAACGCCAAGGTGCTGCGCCGCGTGGTCCGTGCGGTCTACCTGGGCGCGGACCCCGGCGACCTCAGCGCACTGGAGAACCGCCAGGCCATCGACGCCATCGCCGCCGCGCACTGAGAGCGGTGGCACAGCCGAGCTGACGCGGAGCTGTTCCCGAGCCGCCGGCGGGATGACCTGTCGGGTCGGGCTCAGACCTCGACGGGGACCGGCACGGGCAGCGCCGCGCCGGCTGGCGGGGGCACCAGTACCTCGAGGGCCAGCACCGGCTTTGGAGACCGGTGAGCGCGCGGGATGCGCAGGCCGATGAGGCCACCCAGAAGCGCCACGGGGAGCAGCTGCACGTCAACCAGCACCGAGAGCGCCACGGCATGCCCGCCCACGACGCCGGCACGGCCCAGCAGCCCGATGAGCAGGCCCTCGCGCATACCGACACCGTTGGCCGAGAGCGGCACCATCGTGGTCACGAGCGTGAGCGGGATGGTCACCGCGAACACCTGCCAGCCCACAGCGGCGCCGACCGCCTGCCCCAGACACACCAGCGCAGCCAGGTTCAGCCCCCAGCCGGCGACGCTCCACAGCAGTGTCTGGGCGACCAGCCCAGGCCGCTCCCGGAAGCTCCCCAACGCGTCGGCCAGAGGGTGGAGCCGGGCCGAGACGGAGCGCGCCCAGCGGGCCTTGCGACCCTCCAGGCGGCGCAGGAGCCGGTCGGCGTCGAGGAGGATCGCCAGCGAGAGCCAGGTCCCCCCGGCGAGTCCCATGGCGACCCACACCACCGGCATGCCGACCTCGCCGCGCAGCAGCACCGCGGCCGCCAGCGCCCAGAGCGTGAGGCCGATGGAGCCGCACACCCGCGCGACCAGGTCGCTGGCGATTGCCGGCCCCAGGCCACCCGTGGTCCGCCCGGCCACGACCCGCACCGCGTCGCCGCCCGCGCCTCCCGGCACCAGCTGCCCGAAGAACACCGCCCGTCCCGACCAGCTCGCCACCTGAGCCCAGCTGAGCTTCATCCCGGAAGCGCGGGCGAGGAGCCCCCACGTGACGGCCCCGGCGCTCATCGACAGGATGCTGAGGGCGGTCGCCACGACCAGCCAGCGGCCGTCGGCGAAGCGCAGTGAGGCAGCCGCTCTGGAGAGGTCGACCTGGCGGCTCAAAGCCACCAATCCGACCGTCGCCGCTACCGGCGCAGCGAGGTGGCGGAGACACCACGCGCGGTTGCGGACAGGGGCGAATCGAGGCACGGTCGTACGCATCAGGGCGGAACGGAGTGGAGCCTAACTGGTTGGAGTCAACCTCCCCTAAACGATTGCCGTGCCGTTCTCGTAACGGTCTGACGGCCCCTGGTGTCAGCCCTCGCGCAGGGCCGCGCGCATCCCCTCGGGGGCGTTGGTGGTGATGAGGTCGACGCCGGCCGCCGCCACCCGCCGCGCCGTCGCCGGGCGGTCCACCGTCCACGCGCCCACTGGCACTCCGAGCCGGTGCGCGACCGCGCAGAGCCGAGCGGTGACGACGAGGTGATCGCAGCACAGCGCGGACGCCGCGACCTCGGCGACGAGGCCGGGCAGCCGGTCGGGGAGGCGGCGCCGGCCGGCCACCGCCAGGGCCCGGCGGCGGCGCTGGCCTCGGCCCACGCCGGTGGTCGGGAGCGTTCGCCAGCGCTCCACCGCCGGGGCGGCGTGCCTCAGGATCAGCAGGGCGGCCAGGTCGTCGGTGCAGACCGCGGCGCCCGCCTGCAGCTCGGGGCGGCGTTTCAGCCAGCTTCCCAGCGGCGCGGCCGCACTCCCCTTGAGGTCGAGGAGCAGCGCCTTGTCACCGAGGACCTCGACGGCCTCGGCCAGCGTGAGCAGCCCGGGGAGATGGCGCCGAAGGGACACGAGCGAGCCGGCCTCCACCAGTGCGCCGGGGGCTACCTGAGCCTCATGGATCACCACCAGCTCACCGGTCGCGGTGACGGCCACGTCCAGCTCGACGCGGTCGACCCGACGCGCCCGCAAGGCGCTCAGGCACTCGCGATCCGGGGCGCCGGCGGGAAGGTCGCCGGCCAGTCCCCCGTGGGCGATCCAGAGCACCCGCGGATGATGCCCCAGCACACCCCCGGACCCTTCGCGCCGATCGGCGAGCGGAGGTTGACGAACCCGGCGGTAGGATCGAGCCATGCAACTGCGCCGCCGCTGGCCTGTCTTCGTCATCGTGATCCTTGGGCTTGTCGCGACCGCCTGCGGCGGCGCCGGCGCGTCTTCCGCGTCGCCCCCTTCGGCCACGCCGGCGGGCGCCTCGTCGAGCACGTCGTCGTCCAGCGCCGCCGACCCCGCCGAGCTGGGAGACGGTGGTGGCTCGGTCCCCATCCCGGTCGCCGGCCAGCCGCCCGTCAGCGGCGTGCCCTGGTACCTGGCCGTCGGCGACTCGATCACCTTCGGGTACACCCTCGACCCCGCCCGGGCAGGGGTCAACTCCTCCTGGGCGCTCCAGCTCCAGGGCCTGCTGGCCAGCCGGGGCGAGCCCTGGAAGCTCTACGACACGGCCTGCAGCGGAGAGCGCACCGACACGTACTACCGGGCCTGCTCCGCCAACCAGCACGTCCCCTTCCTCGCGGGGCAGTCGCAGCACGACGCCGCCATGGCGGCGATCCGCGCCCACCGCGCCGACCTGAAGCTCATCCTCGTCGACCTGGGCAGCAACGACCTGCTGCGCGCGCTCCGCTTCGGAGAGAGCCCCACGACCGCCGCCAGCCAGCTCCACGCCAGCCTCACGCGCATCGTCAACGACCTGGAGCAGGCGGCCCCCGGAGTTCCCGTCGTTGTTGCCAATTACTACAACCCACTGGCCAACATCTTCCCGGCCACCCAGGCCCAGCTGAAGCTCGTCAATGACGTCGTGCAGACGGTGGCCACGGACGAGCACGCGCGGCTGGCGGACTTCTTCGGCGCCGTCAACACCGTGCCCGACGCCCACGACCCGCACCTCTGCGACTACGTCGACTGCGCCCACACCGACATCCACCCGACGGTCGCCGGGCACACGCGGCTGGCGCAGGCGGCGCTGGCGGTCATTCCCTAGGGACGCGAGGCGGCCGCCGGCTACGGCTCCCTGACGAACCCCATGTCGTCAGGGGTCAGCGCCGCAGCCTCGACGCGGTAGAGCGGATTGCGGCTGTCGTCGACGATGAGCTCCCAACCCTGCTGGTCGAGGAACTCGAAGACGAGCGGCACACCCACTGGCACCCTGTCGATGCGGAAGGCGCCGCCGCCGTCGGTGCGGGCGGTGAGGAATGGCCCCGTGAGCGCGAAGCCCGAGGCGCCCAGCCGGCGGTAGCCACCGGCCAGCCGCACCAGCGCGCCCCCCACCGCCGTGCCGTCGCGGCGTAGCAGCGTCCCGCTCACCGGGACCGGAGCGGCGAGCAGGGCGGCGGCCAGCTGTGCCTGCGGGGTTCGGCGATAGCTGTCCACGCACCGCCGCAGCAGCGCGCGCGCCTGCTCGGGGTTGCCCGCGGCGGAGCGCTGCCGCCCGGCGGCGAGGAGAGCGCCCGGCAGCGCCTGCTGCGCGTCGTTCGCGGCCGCGCCGGCGGGACTGCGGCGCAGCGCGTCGTCCAGGTACGTCAGCGCCGCGACGGCGCCGTTCGACGTGGTCAGCCGCTCGCGAGCGGCGTCCACCTCGAGGCCGGGGCGGAGCTGCTCACCCTGGGCCGCCAGGTCGGCGGGCGGCTCCGCGGCGCGCAATTGGTCAACGCGGCGCAGCGCGTCCTCGAAGCGTCCGGCCGCCCCCAACCTGCGCACATCGTCGAGCGCGATCTGGGCGCGCAGCCGCCGCGCGGCGGGGAGCAGGTCGGGGGCGACGACGCGCCGGGCGACGTCGAGCGCCTGGTCGACCCGCCCCGCCGCTGCCAGCGCGCCCGCCCAGTCGAGCAGGGTGCTCTGCGCCTCGGTGGCGGCCTGGCCGGTCGTGCCCGCCGCCAGCAGGTAGAGGGGGCCGGAGCGGCCGGCTGTGGCCAGATCCTCGGCGATCGCTTCGGGGTAGTGCCGGCCGGCGCGCAGAGCACGGGCGTCGGCCACGGCCCGGTCCACCGCGGTCAGCGCCGCCAGCTCGACGGCCAGCAGCGCGACCATCACGACCAGACCGATCGTGACGACGACTGTCCCCCGCCGTCGCCCCCGCACTAACTGCCGGCGCGGCGCAGAGCCGGGTCGGCGGGCGGAGGCTTGGGGGCACCCGGCATGCGAGCAGGATGCCCGACCGGGACGCGGACGCGCCGGGGCCGCTGCCGGCTAGCCGAAGAGGCCCGCTCCTGGGGCTTGGAGGCTTGGGGCGTTGGGGTCGACGGTGGGCCTGGCCACGGTGATCGGCGCCCCGTAGTCGTACAGGTGGGTGGTGAGGCTGAGGTCAAGGTGGACCTGGCCGCCGGGCAGGGCGGGGGCCGCGGCCGGACCGGCCCCCTTCCCGGCAGGGCTGAGCGCCTGCAGGCCGCCCAGGATCGCGCCGGCCTTGGCGAGGTCGATCGTCAGCGCCGTTACCACCGTCGCGCGATCGAGGCGCCCATCGCCGGCGCGCACATAGACGTCGGCGGTGCCTGAGTCGATGTGCACGAGCTGCTGGAGCAGGCCCTGGAGCAGGGCGGCGAACTGCGCGCCGCCGGCCGCCTTCGACTGGGCTGACGTGCCCGCCAGGGCGCCCGCGATCAGCTTGCCGACCAGGCTCTGGTCGATGGTCGCGTTGTACCTCTCGACGCTGACCCCATCCTGCTCTGCTGGGCCCTTGTCCTCGAAGCCGGGAAGGCTGTCGAGGTACTTGGCGGGCTGGCTGAGGGCTGCGCCGAGGCCGGCGCCGAGCTGCTTGGGGGCCTGGCCCGCGGCGAAGCCGCCGCCGTCGACCGAGTAGAAGACCTGCCCGTCGTAGTTCACGACAGTCGCGGTGTGCGTCTGCGTCGCCAGCTTGATGGTGACCGTGAGCCGCTGCCGGCCGGCACTCTCCTGCTCCGCTCCAGCAGTGACG
>DATDHG010000031.1:0-4697 GCA_036521675.1 Candidatus Dormiibacterota bacterium | reverse complement strand
CGTTCGACAGCGAGCGGTGGCAGCTCGGCTACCTGGTCGACACGGTCTTCACGCGAGACACATGGATTCACCGGCTCGACATCTCCCGAGCCACCGGCCGCGAGATGGTTCTCACCCCGGACCACGATGGTCGCCTCGTTGCCGGCGTCGCCGCCGAGTGGGCCCGCCGCCACGGCCGGCCGTTCAGCCTGAGCCTGACGGGGCCCGCCGGCGGTGCGTGGTGCGTCGGGGACGGTGGGGACCCGCTCGAGCTCGACGCTCTCGATTTCTGCTCGGCCCTGTCAGGGCGAGCCCCGGGCTCCGGCCTGCTCGCCACCCCTGTCCCGTTCTGACCCCGTCGCAGAGGCGGAGGCCCTGCTCGGCGCCATGCGTGTCGTGTGGGCCGGCATGGGGGCCACGGTTTTGTCGAATCAGCAAGCGCGAATCGCCGAGACGGGTGGAGACCAGGGAGTACTGATGTTGCACGATGCCCGCGTGACGTGGCGTGCCACGCGCCGGCTCTAAATCAGTGACGTCGTCTCATCGGTCGCAGCCCACCGCGATTGACAGCGCGCTGCAGATGGCGCTCATGGTCGATGCACGTGCTCGACCCACTCGCCGCACGAGACGCGAACGGGCGACAAGTTGAACGTTGTCAAGGTTGGCGACAGACTCGACCCGAACCCCGTCATCTGGGCCGACCCCCACCTCAGTCGAGAGGCCCCGGACCGTCGAGGTGATGGGAGCGCCGATGACCGCGCCAAGAAGCCCACCTATAGGATCGCGCGTGAGCACCACCACCGGACGGACCTTGTCGAGCTGGGCGAGCCACACTTCACCGCGGCGTGGCGCCGGCTCCGTCACGCCTCGTCCTCCGCGTACAGCAGTTCCCAGTCGGTCTGGTCGTCCAGATCCGCTGTTTCAGCTGGCAGGGCGACCGTGACCGCGGTATCGGTGGGCGGGACGCGTCTGTAGGCGGCGACGTCGCGGCGGAGCCGCTCAGCACGGATAAGGTGCTCGAGAGCGACGTCGATCACCTCGGAGGTCGAGGTCGCCCCAGTCAACGATCGAGCGTTCTCGGCCTTCGAGCGGTCGAGGGTGATGGTCACCTTCTCTCTGGCCATACCGTTGATACTACCATGAGGACGTAGACTCTTTAGGGCGAGCCGCTGGATCCAC
Organism: Candidatus Dormiibacterota bacterium; assembly: GCA_036521675.1. GTDB lineage: Bacteria > Chloroflexota > Dormibacteria > Aeolococcales > Aeolococcaceae > DATDHG01. The sequence continues at coordinate 3,539 of DATDHG010000031.1, read as the reverse complement.
GCTGGCCGGCTCGCGGGTCAGCGTGGTACTAACAGGGCCCCGGAGCTTCGTCTTTGGGGCTGTGCGACCAGTCGCGCAGGTGGTCGCCATAGCGCTGGCTGATCCGGTCGCGCAGCGGGTTGGGCTTGGCGCGCCATCTCCGGCAGCGCGGGCACTCGGTCGCGTCGTGGTCGGTGGGAATCCCGATGGTGACGCTGCTCTGACCGACCACGATGCGCAGGCACAGGGGACCGAAGTCGTGGACGGATGCCGAGACGTTGCGCAGCTGCTCGAGGGCGTCAGGGTCGCGGCCCATGTCGGGAGCCAGAGTTGACGGCAGCGAGATTCGCTCCAGGCGCTTCATGCGCTTGGATGGGCGATCGGGGTTTGCCGGTTCCATCGGTGATTCCTTCTTGGCGGTCCCCGGTGCACTCCGGCGCGGCCGTCTCTCGACTTCGAACCTACCAGCGCGGTGTCAACGCCGCGTCAACTCCAACGTGAGCTGCGCCGCCGACCCCACACTGCGTGGCCGTGGACGAAACCCTGGGCGTCGTCGCCGGCTGGCTGCACACCGCCAACCGCGTGCTCGTATTCACCGGCGCGGGCATCTCCACGGAGTCGGGCATCCCTGACTTCCGCGGCCCCAACGGGATCTGGCGCACCAGCGATCCCGCGCTGGCGACCATCCAGGTCTACCTTGCCGATCCCGAGGTGCGCAGGGCGCGGTGGCGGGCGCGGCTGACGTCGCACATCGACGACGCCGTGCCCAACGCCGGCCATCGCGCCATCGCCGACCTGGAGCGGCTGGGGCGCGCTGAGGTTGTGGTCACCCAGAACGTCGACGGTCTGCACCAGCGCGCCGGCTCGTCCCGCGTCATCGAGCTGCACGGCACCACGCGCGAGGCGAAGTGTCTGAGCTGCCACGACCGCATGCCGATCGCGCGCGTGCTCAGCCGCGTCGAGGAGGGCGACGACGACCCCGCGTGCGAGCGCTGCGGCGGCATCCTCAAGCCGGCGACGATCAGCTTCGGCCAGCCCCTCATCGAGGACGACGTGGAGCGGGCCATGGCGGAGGCGCGCCGCAGCGACGTCTGCCTGGCGGTGGGCTCGACGCTCTCGGTGTGGCCCGCCGCCGGCGTGGCTCTGACGTCGGCGCGCGCGGGCCACCGGCTGGTCATCCTCAACGACGGCGCCACCGACCTCGACGACGCCGCCGCGGCCGTGGTGCCGGGGCGGGCAGGAACGGTGCTGCCGCGCCTGGTCGGCGCGGTGCGCGCAAGGATGCACGAAGGCCACTGAGGGATCTCGCGGGCGCGTCCGTGGCGAGCCGAGGCCACGTATCCTGAGCACGATGGCGTCGCCCTCTCCGACCTCCCCGCCGCCGCCCCCCACGGCGCCCCGCGGCCGCCTGCTCGGGATGCGCCGCCTGGCGGGCTTCGCCGGACGCTGGACGATCCCCATCGTCGGCGGGATCACCCCGGTGATGCTCATCGCGGTCAACGTGGCCGTGTGGATCAACGACCACGTCACATACGTCGCGTTCTGGCTCGCCATCGCCGCCTTCCTGAGCGGGATGATGCTGAACACCTGGTGGGTCCTCAAGGCCTACCGGTTCGCGCACAACCGCCGCCCCCAGTGGGGGATCTTCGACCCGCGGCACGAGGAGCTGATGCTGGTCCTCGGCATGGGCGCCATCACCGTCTTCACCTTCGTGCTCGCGTACGGCGTCTACGTGGGTCTGAAGGACACCAAGCACCTGCCCAACGGCTACACGCTCTGGTGGGGGATCCTGCAGATCCTGATCCCGATCGTCGCCAAGGTCTTCTTCGATCGCGACGAGGAGCGCGCCACCCGCACTCGCGTCGCCGCGGGCAGCGCGCCGGCGCCGGGCGTCGGGGTGCCGTCGTCGCCGCCCGGGCAGCGCCCGGCGGCTGCGAGTTCGGCGGGCGGGCCGGGCCAGGGCCCCTACCACCCGCCCACCTTCCTCCCGCCCTCGTAGCCACCGACCCGGCGCGCCCGCTTCAGGGCTGCGGCGGTACGATCAGCGGGCCCTCCACAGGCGGGGGCGGACCGATGTCGAAGGGGTCGACCATGGCATTCCTCGCGCGCGAGAACATCGCGATGCCCGAAGCCGTCAAGGGCCAGATGATCTACAAGTGGCCCGACCTGCAGATCCGCAAGTTCTCCAACTGCATCGTCGAGGGCGACTACTCCGCCCTGTTCACCCTGCAGGGCGAGATCAAGGGGATCATCGAGCAGCCGGGCCGCTATCCCCTGGAGGCGACTGAGCTTCCCTTCCTCGGCCTCTTCATCGACGCCGCCACCGGGGGCAATCGCTTTCGCTCCGAGCTCTACTACATCAGCAAGCGCGAGCTGCTCAACAAGTTCGGCGGCCCCATCGACAACGTCCGTGACCCCATCAGCGGCATCCCGTGCCGGCTCTTCGTGTACGGCGAGAACCTGGTCAAGATCGCCGATGCGCAGAAGCTGATCTACAAGTACTCGGGCACGCAGAACGTCCCCGACAACAGCACCATCACCGACCTGAGCAACGACTTCCTGCTCACTGCCCTGAAGCTGGCGGTCGTGCAGAAGATCGCGCGCAAGGAGTGGGAGGTCTACTCGCTCTCCGCCTACACCAAGGACATCCAGGCGGTGACCATCGAGGACGCCAATGGCCAGCTGGCCGACTATGGATTGCAGATCACCCGCGTGCCCACGTTCACCATCAATCTCGACGACGACAGCCAGGCCAAGCTCGACAAGTGGTACGAGCGACAGTCGATGGTCACGCTGGCGGCGCAGTCGGGGGCGAACTACGAGCGGGCCGCGGCCGCCGAGGTGCAGTTCGGCGCCGGCCAGGGCTTCGCCCAGGGCGGCGGCAATTCGGCGGCCTTCCTGGGGGCCGGGCTGGGGATGGGACAGCAGATCCTTCAGCCGCCGCCCCCGCCCCCGCCGGCCACCGCGCCGGCCGGCCCAGCCGCCCTGCCCGGGACCCCCTGCCCTACCTGCGGGACCGCCAACCCGGCGGGCGCGAAGTTCTGTGCGAGCTGCGGGTCGTCGATGGCCCCGCCTCAGGCCCACTGCCCGTCGTGCGGCGCCGAGAACGCGCCCGAGGCCAAGTTCTGCTCCGCCTGCGGCGCGTCGATGGCGGCCCCGGCCCCGGTGCCCGCCGCCGCCGCCGCGCCGGCCGCCTGCGCCGGCTGCGGGGCCGCGCTGGCGCCGGGGGCGAAATTCTGCGCCGGTTGTGGGAGAGCGACCACCTAGGCGGGTCCGCGCGTGCCGCTCAAGGGCGCGTTGCAACACCCCGGACGCGGTAGCCTGACGTCATGCTCCTGCTGCTGACCTCCCCACTGGCCCAGCTGCTTGCACGCGCGGGCGGCGGTCAGGGCTCTGGCGGTGGCGGTGGCGGTGGCGGCGGCGGGGGTGGCTTCGGCGGTGGCGGCGGCGGCAACGGCAGCGGTTTCTTCCTCATCAGCCTGCTGCTCTTCGGCCACGGGCTGGGCTTCGGCGTACTCCTCGCGCTGCTTCTGGCCTACGCCCTCTTCAGCCGCTTCGGG
>DATDHG010000030.1:0-5707 GCA_036521675.1 Candidatus Dormiibacterota bacterium | reverse complement strand
CGATGCCCTCCTTGATGAGCTCGTCGACACGCTTGTCCTTGTCGCGGATCCAGGGCTGCTCGACGAGTACTGTCTCCGCGTACCACGCCTCCAGCTTGCCGGCCACGACCTTGTCGACGATGTTGGCCGGCCTGGTCTTGGCCTGTTCGCGGTATATGGCCGTCTCGCGCTCGACCAGCTCGGCGGGCACGTCCTCACGGCGCACCCAGCGCGGACTGGCGCCCGCCACCTGCAGCGCGACCTCGCGGGCGAGCGCGTGGAAATCGTCTGTCTTGGCGACGAAATCGGATTCGCAGTTGAGCTCGACGAGCACCCCCAGCTTGGCGCCGCTGCCGCTGTTGTGCAGGTAGGACACGACGATGCCCTCGTGCGCCGAGCGCGACGCCTTGGCCGCGGCCTTGGCCATCCCTCGGGCGCGGAGCAGGTCGACGGCCCTCTCCAGGTCGCCATCGGCTTCGACGAGCGCCCGCTTGCATTCCATCATGCCGGCCCCGGTGCGGTCCCGAAGCTGCTTGACCAGCGCTGCGGAGATCTCCGCCATCCTCTCTCTCCTAGGCCTCGGTGGTGGCGGCCGAGGCGAACTCCTCGGCAGCCACCGGGGCGATCCCGTCCGGGTTCTCCTCGGCGGAGGCGGCCCGCTCGGCGGCCTCGGCGGCGGCAGCCGCCTCGGCAGCCTCGCGCTCCTGGTTCTCACGCAGCTCGCGCTCTCCCAGCAGGCGCTGGCCGTCGACGATGGCGTCGGTGAGCAGCGTGGTGATCAGCCGCACGGAACGCATGGCGTCATCGTTGCCGGGAATGACGTGCTGGACCAGCTCGGGGTCACAGTTGCTGTCGACTATGGCCACAATCGGGATGCGCAGCTTGTTGGCCTCGGTCACGGCCAGGCGCTCCTTCTTGCAGTCGACCACGAAGAGCGCGCCCGGCAGCCGCCGCATGGCGGCCATGCCGCCGAAGTTGCGCTCCAGGCGGTCGAGCTCGTCCTGGTTGGCGTTCGACTCCTTGCCTGACATGCGCTCGAAGTCGCCGCGCTCGGCCTGCTCGCGCAGGTCGGCGAGGCGCTTGAGCTGGCGTTGGATGACGCTGAAGTTGGTCAGCATGCCCCCCATCCAGCGGTGGGTGACGTAGAACTGGCCACTGCGCGCGCAGGACTCCTCGATGACGTCCTGGGCCTGCTTCTTGGTGCCCACGAGGAGCACCTTCTCGCCTCCGGCGACGAGGTCGCGGATCCATTCGCACCCCTCGTCGAGAAGCTCCTGCGTCTGGGCCAGGTCGATGATGTGGATGCCGTTTCGGGCGGCGAAGATGTAGTCGCGCATCTTCGGGTTCCAGCGGCTGGTCTGGTGGCCGAAGTGGACGCCGGCCTCGAGGAGCTGGCGCAGGGTCGCAGCGGGCACGATGGTGCCTCCTGGGTGGGGTTGGCCTCCCCCCGTGCGTCGCCCGCCGTGGCTGTGACCACCCGGGGTAGGTCCCGGGCACCCGGTCACCGGCGTCAGCCGGGGGTGTGAGATGGACAGGACTCTACCAGGGGGCGTCCAGCCCACCCCGAAGTGAGCCGGCCGCCTCAGAGAACGTAGCGGCGCACGTCCTCGTTGCGCACCAGGTCGGCGACGCGGTCGCGCACGAAGGCGGCGTCGACTGTGACCGTCTCGCCCCCGTGCTCGTCCGCGTTGAAGCTGAGCTCCTCGAGCACCTTCTCGAGGATCGTGAAGAGCCGGCGCGCCCCGATGTTCTCATCCTCGTCGTTGACCCGCGCCGCCTGCTGGGCCAGCTCGCGGACCCCGTCGGGCGAGAACTCGAGGATGACGCCCTCTGTGCCGATCAGCGCCGAATACTGTTTGGTGAGCGCGTTGCTCGGCTCCACCAGGATGCGCTCGAGATCGTCCACGGTGAGCGCGGCCAGCTCGACCCGGATGGGAAAGCGACCCTGGAGCTCGGGGATCAGGTCGCTGGGCCGGGCCATGGTGAACGCCCCCGCGCCGATGAACAGGATGTGGTCGGTGCGCACCGGGCCGTAGCGCGTGTGCACGGTCGAGCCTTCCAGCAGCGGGAGGAGGTCACGCTGCACGCCCTGGCCGCTGACGTCGGGCCCATGGTCACCGCTATGGGGACCGGCGATCTTGTCGACCTCGTCGATGAAGACGATGCCCGCATCCTCGACCGCGGCGATGGCGTCGTCGTAGACGCGGTCCATGTCGACCAGGCGATCGGTCTCGTCCTGGGTGAGCACGGTGCGCGCCTCGGCGACGGTCATGCGGCGCAGCCGGCGGCGCGGCGGGGCCAGCTGGCTGAAGAAGTCCGCCAGGGAGTTGCCCACCTCCTCGAAGCCGGTGCCCGCGAAGTCGGCGGGCGGCGTGAAAGGCTCCTCGACCTCGACCTCGACGAGCCGCTCCTCGAGCTCGCGCTTGTCGAGGCGCCGCCGCAGCCGCCGGCGCAGCAGCGAGCGCCGGTGGCGCTCGGGCGCCCCGCCTCCGGTTCCGTCCGCAGCAGACGGGGGGCTCGCCGGCGCCTCCGCGGCCCCTTTCCGGTCAGGGCGACCGGCTGCGCCAGGGTCGACGCCCACGGAGGTCCGGTGGCCGTCGCGCTCCGGGCCGTCCAGCTCCTGCTGGACCAGGCCGTCGAGGATACGATCCTCGGCCAGGCCGCGGGCGCGGTCCTCGACGTCGGCGAGGCGGTCGTTGTGGACCTCGGTGATGGTCTGCTCGAGCAGGTCGCGGATGATCGCCTCGACGTCGCGGCCGACATAGCCCACCTCGGTGAACTTGGTCGCCTCCACCTTGATGAAGGGCGACTGGGTCAGGCGCGCGAGCCGGCGGGCGATCTCGGTCTTGCCGACCCCGGTGGGGCCGATCATGAGGATGTTCTTGGGAATGACCTCGCCGCGCATGTCCTCGGCGACGCGCTGGCGGCGGATGCGGTTGCGCAGCGCGACCGCCACCGCGCGCTTGGCGGCGGCCTGGCCGATGATGTACTCGTCGAGGCGCCGCACGATCTCGACCGGGCGCAGGTCGTCGAGCTCGGCGGTGGGAGCGACCGGGGCCGTCACCTCGGGGGCGCCGCACCCCGCGTCGGCAGTGGCCGGCGCAGCCCCCGCGGGCGCCAGGCCCGGCGGCCCCGGCGGGCCCGGGGGCTTCTCAGTTCGGTCGGCATCGCGGGCGGCTGGCGCCGGCCCCACCGGTTCAGTCATGCGCGGACCCCGGCGGCCACGCCGCCTATGGTCTCCACGGTCACGTAGTCGTTGGTGTAGATGCAGAGCCGGGCGGCGATCTCCAGCGACCGGCGCGCCACCGCGTCGGCGCTCATGGTGGTGTTCTCGACGAGCGCCGTGGCCGCGGCCTGGGCATAGGGGCCGCCGCTGCCGATGGCGACCACGTCGTCGTCGGGCTCGATGATCTCGCCGTCGCCGCTGACCAGCAGGAGCTGGCTCTCGTTGGCGGCGATGAGCATGGCGTCGAGGCGCCGCAGGTATTTGTCGGTGCGCCACTCCTTGGCCAGCGCGATGGCGCCGCGCAGCAGGTTGCCCTGGTGGCGCTCCAGCTGGGCTTCGAGCTTGTCGAAGAGCGTGAAGGCGTCGGCGACGGCGCCCGCGAACCCGACGACGATGCTGTCCTTGAAGATGCGCCGCACCTTGGCGGCACGGTGCTTCATGACGACGTCGCCGACGGTGACCTGGCCATCGCCGGCGATGGCGATCAGGCCGTCGCGCTTGACGGCGATGATCGTGGTCGCGTGCGGGCGGGGTGCAGCCTTCATGCCGAGGACGCCGCCGCGCCAACGGTGACCTCGCTCTCCGTGTGGCGGCACGTGGGATAGCCGGAGCAGCCGATGAAGGGTCCTCGGCGCCCCGTCCGAACCAGCAGCGGCTTGCCGCAGTCAGGGCAGTCACGCCCGGCGGGCTGCGGGGCCGGGCGGGACCCGCCTGTGGACCCCGCGGCCGCCCCGGCGGCGGGCTTGATGTAGGTGCACTTCGGATACCCGGTGCACCCCACGAACGGCCCGCGCCGGCTGGTCCGGCGGGCCAGCGGCTTGCCACACTGCGGGCAGGCCCCCAGGTCCTCGGTGGGGGTCTGGTCGGCAGTGGCCTCGGCAGCCACGTTCCCCTTGACGTACCGGCACTCGGGATAGCCGCTGCAGCCCACGAAGGGCCCCCGCCGGCTGGTGCGGACGACCAGCTCCCGGCCGCACTCCGGGCACGCCTCGCCGGTGGCGGTGGGGGCCTGGGCGGCCGGCTTCTTGATGTACGTGCAGTCCGGGTAGCGCGAGCAGCCCGTGAACTCACCGTAGCGGCCCTCGCGGACCACCAACCGGCCGACCTCGCACTCGGGGCAGGTCTCCCCGGTCTCGCGGGCCGGGACCCGGACGCGCTCCATGCCCTGCTCAGCGCGCGCCAGGTCCTGGCTGAAGCCGTCGTACCACTCGCGCACGGTGGGCTCGAAGCCCCGCTCGCCCTCCTCGATGCCGTCGAGGCGCTTCTCGAGCAGCGCCGTGAAGTCGACGTCGACGACGTCGGGGAAGTTGTCGCGAAGCACCGTGTCGACGGTGGTCCCCAGCGCGGTGGGGTGGAGCCGGCGCTCCTGCTGCACCACGTACTTGCGCTGCTGGACGGTGTCGATGATCGAGGCGTACGTCGACGGACGACCGACGCCCCGCTCCTCCAGCTCCTTGACGAGCGAGGCCTCGGTGTAGCGCGGCGGCGGCTGCGTGAAGTGCTGCTCGCGGCGCAGCTCCTGCAGCGCCAGGGTCTCCCCACGCGCGAGAGCCGGCAGGTTACGGTCATCTTTGTCGTCATCACGTCGGAGCACGCGCAGGAAGCCGTCGAAGCGCAGCACTGAACCGTTGGCGCGGAAGACAAGGTCGGCGGCCTCCACGTCGACACGGGTGGTGTCGAAGCGCGCCGGGGCCATCTGCGACGCCACATAGCGGCGCCAGATCAGCTCGTACACCCGGCGCTGGTCGTCGCTCAGCCGGCGGCCAACCAGCTCGGGCGTGCGCGCGGGATCGGTGGGGCGGATGGCCTCGTGGGCGTCCTGCGCCTCCACCGCCGCCTTGCGCGCCGTCCGGGCGGTCCCCGAACCGACGTACTCTCTGCCGAACGTGCTTTCGACGTGGCGCTGGGCGGCCTCGCGCGCCGTCGGACTGACCCGGGTGGAGTCGGTCCTCATGTACGTTATCAAGCCCACCGGCCCGTCGGCGCCGAGGTCGACGCCCTCGTAGAGCTGCTGAGCGACCCGCATCGTCTTGCCGGGGGAGAAGCGCAGCCGGGTGCTGGCGTCCTGCTGCAGGGTCGAGGTGGTGTGTGGCGGGGGCGGGTTGCTGAGGCGTTGCCTGGCGACGATGTCGCCGACCACGAACGGGGGGGTGCCCGCGCCGGGCCGGCCGTCCGCGTCCACGCCCAGGCTGCGCATGACCTCCAGGGCGGCGGCCTGGTCGGCGAGCAGCAGCCGGCTGCCGTCACGCAGCTTCGACCGCTTCCCCGGAGCGGACGCGGCGGCATCGGCCTCGGCCTCCTCCTCGTCGTCGGCGGCTTCGCCCCGGCGCGCGTAGAGGCGCGCGGTCAGCTCCTCGCCCGCGCTGTTGCGCAGCAGGGCGTCGACGGTCCAGGACTCCTCCGTGACGAAGGCCTCGATCTCGCGCTCGCGGTCGACCACCAGCCGCACCGCCACCGACTGCACGCGCCCGGCGCTGAGCCGGCGGTGGCCGCCGCCGCTCA
>DATDHG010000029.1:0-6497 GCA_036521675.1 Candidatus Dormiibacterota bacterium | reverse complement strand
CCTCGATCCCGCGACCGCCCCGGCGGCCGTGGCGACCCGGGTGCGTGACACGCTGGGGCCGGTGGCGGCAACCGCGGACCCCCGCGGCGGGGTTGACGAGCCCCTCAGCCAGCTCCAACCTCTGCTGGCACTCGTGGTCGTGCTCAGCGTGATCCTGGGCGCCGGCGTGAGCGCCAACAGCATCGCCGTCAGCGCCGTGGAACGGCGCCGCGACACCGGGCTGCTGCGGGTCGCCGGCGCCTCACGCCGGCAGGTGCTCGGGCTCTTCGCCTCGGAGACGGCGCTGATCGCCCTGGTCGGGGCCGGGTTTGGCCTGGTCGCGGGGGTGGGGCTGGCGGCTCTGTTGGTTCACGTCGCCGCGGCCCCCGACCTGCCCGCGCCCGCGCTCGCCCCGGGCCCGGGGCAGCTGGGGACGGCGCTGGCGGCGGGCTTCGGTGCCGCGTTCGCCGGCGCCTCCATCCCCGCCCTCGCCGCCGCACGGCTGCCTGCGCTGAGGGCGCTGCGATCCAGGCCGGGGGGCGAGCGCGAGCGGCCCCTCCGGGGGAGTGCTGCCGCGGCCCTGGCGTGCTGGGGAGCTGCCGCTGTCCTGCTGCTGGTCGACCGGGCGGCCCCGGTCGCCGCGGGAGTGGTCCTGGCGCTGCTCGGGCTGGCCCTCCTGCTGCCGATCATCGCGCCGGCCCTGCTCCGGGGGCTGGCCGCGCTGCTCTCTCCGCTCCTGCCGCGCGCCCCGGTGGCCGCGGCCAACCTGGCCCGGCGCCGCAACCGCAGCGGCCTGGTCCTCGGCGTCCTGACCATCAGCGTCGCCGCGGCGGTCGCGCTGGCCAGCCTCACCTCGGGAGCGATGGCGGCCGGCAACGAGTGGGTCGGCCACCTCTTTGCCGGCGACACCGTGCTGGTCAGCCCGGCGACCGCGCGCGATGAGGTGGCCGGCCAGATCTCGGCCTCGGCCGGCGTGGCCGTGGGCAGGCTGCGCTTCCTGAGCGCGCCGGTCGACGGCCTCATTGTGGCCATCACCGCCGCCGACCTCGAGCCGTACGTGGACCACGGGGGGCTCGACCTGGTGGAGGGCGATCGGTCGGCGGCCCTCGAGCACACCGGCCGGGCGCCCGCGGTGATCGTCCCGCAGCAACTCGCCGACCGCTACGGATGGCACCTCGGCCACGTGCTTCGCCTCGACCCCGGCAGCGGCGGCGCCGCGGTCGCGCTGACCGTCGCGGGCGTGGCGGCCCACACCTTTCCCGGCGGCGATGGCCGCGAGAGCCTGATCATGGGCCACGACCAGGCGGTTCTCGCCCTGGGGCCGGTCGCCGCGGGCTTCGACGACCTCCAGGTGCTGGGCGGGTCGACCCGGGCCGGTGACCTGCAGACCGTGGCCGGCTCCTTCGGCATGCAGGCGACCGCGGTTGCCGACATCCAGGACGCCGCGCGGCGCTCCCTGGACCACTCCCTGCAGCTCCTGGCCGCCCTGGGCTGGCTCGGGGTCGTCGTCGCGATGCTGGCCGTGATCAACACGCTGGTCGTCAACGCCCGCCAGGGGACCCGTGAGCTCGCCCTGCTGCGCGCGGTCGGGCTCAGCCGCCGCCACGCCCTGCGCCTGGTCCTGGTCGAAGCGGCGCTTCTGGGTGCTGCCGGGGTCCTGGTGGGCAGCCTTGCGGGCTGCGCTGTGGCCCTGCCCATGCTCCGGGTCAGCGCCTCCAGCGGCTTCGCCCCCCATTTCGATCCGCCGCTGACCGTCATCGCCGCGCTGACCATCCTGGTGGTTGTGGGGGCGATGCTGGCGGCTTACCTGCCGGCGCGGCGGGTGGTCGGAACCGCCATCGTCGGCGCCATCCGCTACGAGTAGCGGGCCGCCGGCGGTCCGGGATCGCCCGGTGCCGGCCCGCCGGCGCCCGGCGGCGGGGTTGGGGGGCGGCGCCAGCGCGCGGCAACCCTGGGAGAATGGGCGACAGATGCCCCTCCTCAAGTTTTTCGGCGATCCCCATTCGCGCGAGCTGCGCCGCCATCAGCGGGCCGTCGAGCAGATCAACGCCCTCGAACCCGAGATGGAGGAGCTCTCCGACGCGGCGCTGCGGGCGCGTACCGACGATTTCCGCGCGCGCCTGGGCATCAGCGAACCCGATCTCGGACTTGGCCAACCCCACAGTGCCGGCCTGGTGCTCACCGGCGACGAGGAGTCGGACCGCGCCGCGGCCGAGGAGCGCGATGCCCGCGAGGCGGCCGAGCGCGAGCAGAGCGACGCCCTCGGTGAGCTCCTGCCCGAGGCCTTCGCCACGGTTCGCGAGGTGGGCCGGCGCGTCCTGGGCATGCGCCACTACGACGTCCAGCTCATCGGCGGCATGGTGCTGCACCAGGGGAAGATCGCCGAGATGCGCACCGGCGAGGGCAAGACGCTGGTCGCCACCCTGGCGCTCTACCTCAACGCGTTGCTGGGCCGCGGCGCCCACCTGGTCACCGTCAACGACTACCTGGCCCGCCGTGACGCCGGCTGGAACGGCCCCCTCTTCCACGCCCTGGGGCTGTCCACCTCGGTGATCGCGCACGAGATGTCGCTGTTCTTCGATCCCGAGTACGTCGACGACAGCCACGGCGACGTGCGCCTGCGCCACCTGCGGCCCTGCACGCGGCGTGAGGCCTACGCGGCCGACATCACCTATGCGACCAACAACGAGCTGGGCTTCGACTACCTCCGCGACAACATGGCGCCCACGCTGGAGGCGTGCGTGCAGCGCCGCCTCTGGTACGCGATCGTCGACGAGGTCGACTCCATCCTCGTCGACGAGGCGCGCACGCCACTGATCATCAGCGGGCAGGGCAACGAGCCCACCGAGAAGTACTACACGTACGCGCGCCTGGTGCCGAGGCTGGTCGAGGACGACTTCACCATTGACGAGAAGACCAAGTCGGCGGCGCTCACCGACGAGGGTATCGCCAAGATCGAGAAGTGGACGGGTATCAAGAACGTCTATGAGCTGGAGCATGCCGCCGAGGCGCACCAGATCAACCAGGCGCTGCGCGCCCACGCCCTCTACATGCGAGATCGAGACTACATTGTCCAGAACAATGAGATTGTCATCGTCGACGAGTTCACCGGGCGCACCATGCCGGGGCGGCGCTGGTCGGACGGCCTCCACCAGGCGATCGAGGCCAAGGAGGGCGTCCGGGTCATGCAGGAGAACGTGACCCTGGCGACGATCACCTTCCAGAATTTCTTCCGGCTCTATCGCAAGCTGGCGGGCATGACGGGTACGGCGCTCACCGAGGCCGAGGAGTTCGACAAGATCTACAAGCTGGAGGTGGTGCCGATCCCCACCAACAAGCCGATGATCCGCGAGGACAACTCCGACCTCATCTTCCGCACCGAGGAGGCCAAGTTCAAGGCCGTCGTCGAGGAGATCCGCGAACGCAACGAGGTCGGTCAGCCCGTGCTGGTGGGGACCACGTCCATCGAGAAGAGCGAGCGCCTGGCGCGGCTCCTCGACAAGCGCGGCGTCCGCCACGAGGTGCTCAACGCCAAGCAGCACGAGCGCGAGGCGGCCATCGTCGCCGATGCGGGCCAGCGCGGCGCGGTCACCATCGCCACCAACATGGCCGGCCGCGGTACCGACATCCTGCTCGGCGACGGCGTCGCCACCGCCGGCGGCCTCTACATCATCGGCACCGAGCGCCATGAGTCACGGCGCATCGACAACCAGCTGCGGGGCCGCTCCGGCCGCCAGGGCGATCCCGGGGAGACGCGCTTCTTCCTCAGCTTCGAGGACGACGTCATGCGCGTCTTCGGGGGCGATCGCATGCAGGGGGTCATGTCGGCCCTGCGCATCGACGAGGACACCCCGCTGGAATCACGCATGGTGAGCAAGCAGATCGAGGGGGCGCAGTCGCGCGTCGAGGGCCACAACTTCGACACCCGCCGCCATGTCGTCGAGTACGACGACGTGATGAACAAGCAGCGCGAGGTCATCTACGGCGAGCGCCGCAAGATCCTCGAGGGCACCGACACCCGCGACAACCTGATGCGCTTCGTCGACGGGATGCTGGCAGCCGAGGTCCCTACGTTCTGCACGGGCCGGCATCGCGATGGTTGGGACCTGGAGGCGATGTGGGCCCGGCTGCGCGAGTTCGCCGAGCTGCCCCCCTTCGAGGAGGTGGACGTCGAGTCCCTGGGCGACACCGTCGAGGAGCTCACCGAGACCCTGCGCGGCGAGTTCGCCGCCCTCTACGAGGACAAGGAGCGCCAGTACGGTCCTGAGCTGATGCGCGCCGCCGAGCAGCAGGTGATGCTCTCCATCATCGATCAGCGCTGGCGCGTCTACCTCACCGACATGGAGCGGTTGCGCGAGGGGGCGACCTTCGTGGCCTATGCCCAGAAGGATCCGCTCATCGAGTACAAGCAGGAGGCGTTCGCCGCCTTCCAGGACCTGCTCGCCGCCATTCAGGCCGACATTGTCCGCTACCTCTTCCACGTGCAGATCCACTCCCAGCCCGTCCCCCCGGCGGGGGGCCAGCAGCTCGCGCCGGCCGCTGCCCTGGCCGCGGGCGCCGGCGCTGACGGCGCTGGCGCCGCGGCGGCCGAAGAGGACGAGGTCGACCGCGCCGCCAGGGGCGAGGCCGAGGTCGCGGCCTCAGGTCCGCCCGCGGCGCGGCCGGCGGCGGCGGCGGCCAGCGGCCGCCTGGACCGCGCGTCGCGGACTCCGGGGCCCCCGAATGCGCCCGGCGGCGCGGGGATGCCTGGGGCGGCCGCTCCGGTGCCGCCGCCGGTGGTCGCGGGCGCCGGCGGCCGCATCACCAACGTCGTGGAGAGCAGCGCGGCGGGGGTCCGCGCCGCCGGCGCCGGCGCCTCCGCCCCGAGCAACGGCAGCCCCGCCCGCGCCGCCGCGAGCCGGGGGCGTACCAAGGTGGGGCGCAACGATCCCTGCCCGTGTGGCAGCGGTCTCAAATACAAGCGCTGCCACGGGGCCGCCACCGCCCCGTCGGGCTGAGCCCGCCCTCGCGCTCGCTTGGGTAGCATCAGGGCATGTCCGAGCTGAGCACCCGCGCCGACACCGTCTACAGCACCGTCACCCAGCTCCGGGAGCATCTTTGACCTTCCCGGCAAGCAGCGCCGGCTGAGCCAGCTCGAGGAGCAGCTCGCCGCCCCCGACCTCTGGGACGATCCGCGCCGGGCCGGCCAGCTCGGCCAGGAGGCGGCGCGGCTCCGTGAGGAGCTGGCCGCCTGGGATCGGCTGCTTGAGCGCGCCGGTGACGCCCGCGAGCTGAGCGGCCTCCTCGACGCGCAGCCCGACCCCGCGATGACTGCGGAGCTCGAGGCCGAGCTCGGCAAGCTCGAGGTGGAGCTGGGGCATCGCGAGGTCGACCTGCTCTTCACCGACCCCTACTCCGACCATCCCGCGCTGCTCACCGTCCACGCCGGGGCCGGCGGCACCGACTCGCAGGACTGGGCGGAGATGCTGCTGCGCATGTACCTACGCTGGGCCGACCGGACCGGTCATGCTGTCGAGTTCATCGAGGAGTCGGTGGGGGAGGAGGCGGGTCTGAAGTCCGCCACCGTGCGTATCGCCGGCGACCGCCCCTTTGGGCGGCTGCGCAGCGAGCGTGGCGTCCACCGCCTGGTACGGCTCAGCCCCTTCGATTCCGCCCACCGGCGCCACACCTCCTTCGCGCTTGTCGAGGTCACTCCCGAGGTCGAGGACGACGTCGAACTCGACCTCGATCCCAATGATGTGCGCGTCGACGTGTACCGCTCCAGCGGAGCGGGCGGCCAGCACGTCAACAAGACCTCGTCAGCGGTGCGGTTGACGCACATTCCGACCAATACTGTGGTCACCTGCCAGAACGAGCGCAGCCAGCAGCAGAACCGGGATGTCGCCTGGCGGGTGCTGCGCTCCCGGCTCCTCGCCCTCAAACAGGCTGCCCACGCCGAACACCTCGCCGAGCTGCGCGGCGACGTCATGCCCGCCGAGTGGGGCAGCCAGATCCGCTCGTACGTGCTCCACCCCTACACGATGGTCAAGGACCACCGCACCGAGGTCGAGGTCGGCAACGCCGCGGGCGTCCTCGACGGCGATCTCGACCCGTTCATGGAGGGGTATCTGCGCTGGCAGGCCAAGGCGGCCAACCAGGTGGCCGCGAGCTGACCGACGGCGTTCGGATCTAGCAGGAGACCCCCCACGCCTGCTGCCCCTCGCCGCGGGCCATCATGGTGGCGGCGACGTCGCTCTGTTGGCGCGGGTCCCAGATGTCCGTGCCCCCGTTGGAGCGGTACGTGGGTGGCCAGAACTGGAAGAGCCCGTCCCAGGGGCCGGCGGGATTGAAGGCGTTGGGATTCAGCCCCGACTCGCGTTGCGCCAGGTTGACCATGCAGTCGCCGTTGACGCCGTGGGCGGTGGCGGCGGCGCGGATCATGGCGTCGATGTCAGCGCGCGAGTACCGGGTGCTGGCCGGCGGATTCGTGTCCGAGGGGGGTGGGGGCGGGGGCGTCGGGGAAGGCGGCGGCGGCGGGG
>DATDHG010000028.1:0-12718 GCA_036521675.1 Candidatus Dormiibacterota bacterium | reverse complement strand
CGCCCGGGGCGCCCAGACCGGCGGCCGCGAGCGCACCGCCGGCCCGGCCCTCGACCCGGCCGCCACCGCGGTGCTCGAGCGCCTGCGCGCATGGCGGACGGGCATGGCTCGGGCGCGATCCTGGCCTGCGTACATGGTCTTCACTGACCGCACGCTCCAGGCCATCGCAACCAGCCGGCCCAGGAGCCGCGCGCAGCTCCTGGCGGTGCCTGGCGTGGGCCCGGGCAAACTCGCCCTCTACGCCGACGAGGTGCTCGCGCTCACCGCGGACGGCGTGATCGCCCCCACGCCCGCCGGCGCCGAGGATCTGCTGGTCATCGGCGAGAGCGCGAGCGGGTGAGCCTCGCCAGCCACGACCTCCTGCTCATCCACGGCGAGGAGCGTTTCCTCATCGACCGCGACGCCCGCGCCTGGCTCGCCGCGGCGCGGGAGCAGGCCCTCAGCGAGCTCGACGTCGAGACCTTCGACGCCCCGTCCAAGCTCGACGGCCTGCGCGCCAGCCTCATGTCCGTCCCCTTCCTTGCCGAGCGCCGCTCGCTCCTGCTCCGCGACCCCCCCCAACTCCTGGAGCGCCCGCGTCGCGGCGCCGAGGCCGCCGACGCGCTCGCCGCCGCCCTGGTCGAGAAGGCCCCCACGACGGCGGTCTGCGTCGTTGTCCATCAAAGGGTCGCCCCCGCGAACCCCGTGCTTGCGGTGGCGCGCGCTCAGGGCCGCGTCGTCGAGCATCTCCGGCTGCGCGCTCGCGAGTTTCGGGGCGTCGTCGACGGCATGATCTCCGCGCGCGCCCTGCGCCTGCCCCGCCCCGCGGTGGACCACCTCGTCATGGTGAGCGGCGGCGAGCTGGGGATCGTGGACGGCGAGCTCGACAAGCTGGCGGCTTTCGCCGGCGGACGGCCGGTGACCGCAGCGGACGCCAGGCTCCTGATCGCCGGGGCCGAGCAGGTGGAGACCTGGGACCTGCTCGAGCGCCTGCTCTCCCCACCCCATGGACGTGGCGCCGCTGTGCTCGAGGGTCTGCTGAGGGACGGGGTGTCTTCTCAGTACCTCGTCTCCATCCTTGCCGGCCAGCTGCGCGAGCTGCTCCAGGCCTGCGACATGCTGGCGGCGGGCGGCGGCTCCGGCGTGCTCGCCGCCGAGCTGGGTCTGCCGCCCTGGCGCGCCGACCGGCTGGTGCGCTGGACGCGCTCGGTCACGCCCGGGTTGGTCGAAGGCTGGCTGCGAGCCCTTCAGCAGCTCGACGCCGACGTCAAGATGGGCTTGGCCGACGACGCCGCGGGACTGCGCTCCCTGGTGCTCAGAGCGGCCCGCGAGGTCGGCGAGGTACGCGCGCCCGCAACGCCCTAGGGGGGCCGCAAGGGGAGGGTTGCAGGCGCGCCCCCGGGGAGCGCGCGGCTCAGCCCTTGGCGGGGCGAGTGCTCTTGGAGGGCTCCGCTTCCGTGCTCGGCGCGGCCTGGCCCTCGGCAACGGACGCCTTGCCCGCAGCCGCCGTGGTGCGGCGCGCGGCCGACTTGGCGGCGGGCGCCTTGCCCGCAGCCGCCGTGGCGCGGCGCGTCACCGGTTTGGCAGCGGCCGTGGCGGCGGCGGAGCGTCCCGCGGTCTTGCGGCCCTTCTGCCCACCGACGGCGGCGGCGCGCGCTGCGCTCTGCTCGCCCGCACCTTCGGCGGCGGCGGCCGCGAGCTTGTTGGCGAGGGCCATGAGGCGCGACTTTCGCCGCGCGGCGTTGTTGGCATGGACAACGCCCTTCTCGGCGGCGCGATCGAGGGCGCTGATGGCCACCAGCAACTGGGCGCCGGCATCCAGCTCGGCGTCCACCCCCAGCAGGGCCCGCCGTGCCTTGCCGACCTTGGTGCGCACCGACGAGCGGATTGCGCGGTTGCGCTCGAACTTGTGCTGGTTGGCGCGGATACGCTTGCGCGCCGAGCGGGAGTTGGCCACAGTGCTCCTGGTCGCCGGTGGGGACGGGCGCGCGACAGCGGCCGCAGCGCAACCGCGGGAGTATAGCAGTGCCTCTCCGCTACCGTGCCCGCGACGTGGAGCCGTTCGCCACCCGGCATATCGCCCTCCCCGCGTACGCGAAGGTCAACCTCGCCCTCGAGGTGGTCGGCCGTCGTGCCGACGGCTTCCACGACCTCTGCAGCGTGGTCGTGATCGTCGACTGGCACGACCTGGTCACCGTGCGCTGCGCTGACAGCGCTGGACCGGGCAGCGTGGTCGTGACCGCCGACGGGGCCACTGCCCAGCCCGACATGGCTGCCCCCGGCGGACTTGCGGCCAGAGCGGCGGCGGCGGGGCGCGAGCTGGGCTTGCCCAGCGCCACCGCGACAGCAGTCTCGATTCACCTCCACAAGCGCCTCCCCGTGGCCGCGGGGCTCGGCGGCGGTTCAGCCGATGCCGCTGCGGTCCTGCGCGCGATGGCCACCCTCGCGGCCGAGCCACCCCCCACCGGCGACCTGCTCCAGGCCGCGGCCGAGCTCGGCAGCGACGCCCCCGCCGCGCTCGTCGGGGGAACCCTGCTCCTCGAGGGCCGTGGGGACCGGCTCACCCCCCTTCCTGGCCGGTTGCTGCACCTCGTCATCGCCGTCGCCGGCTCCAGCGCCACGGCTCCCGTCTATGCCGCCCTCCGCGATACCGAGCGCCGCTCCGACGGCCGGGCCCAGCGCGTTGCCACGGCGCTCACCGCGGCGGGTGAGCTCGACCCCGCCGACCTCGGCAGCGCCCTGGAGCCGGCCGCCGCACGCACCAACCTGGAGCTGGCCGCGCGCCTCAGCGCCCTCCGGCATGCCCTCGCCGAGCAGACCTGGTATCTCACCGGCAGCGGGGGCGCCGCGTTCGCGCTGACGGCCACGGCCGCCGCGGCCGACCAGCTGGCAGCCCGAGCCCGGGCCGCAGGCTTCCCCGCGCGCGCCTGCCGGACGCTGACCGTCGCACCGCTCTGCACCCCGAGATCGCCGCCTACAATCCGGTCGCGTGACCGTGGCCGCGACCCCTGAGATCCGGAGCGCGCCTCCCACGCCCGAGGAGTGCGATCACCCGGCCCCGGTGGTCGGCGTCCTGGCCCTCGAATTCTCGCCCTACCGCGGCGCCCAGGGTCCCGAGGGCAAACGCCGCACCACCATGTACTACGGCCCCGTCGTCGGCGGCCTGCCCATCCGGGCCTGGCACTGCGAGCAGTGTGGACTGCTCCGGTTGGAGTACTTCGACGGCCGGCGCGAGGAGCGGCGCCTCTACCCGGGCCCCCAGCCCGGGCTGATCGCCCTCGCAGTCGCCGAGGATGCCGACCCGGCGGCCGGCCGCGGCGTGCAGGCGAGCGTCTCCGGGCTCAGCCTGCCCAGAGAGCTGGAGGCCGTCCTGATCCCTCAGGTGGAGCGGGTGCGGATCCGCCTCCCCAGCATCGACCTCCCGGATCTTGGTTGGGTCACGTGGACTGCCGTGGTGCTGCTGGTCGCGACCATCGTGCAGCTCGTGCTTCTGATGTACGGGGCCGTGTACGACTACAGAACGGCCGGCTGGGTGGGGCCGCTGGCGGTTGCGACCGCCGTGACGTTCGGCGCCGCCGTGCTCATCCCCCTGCTCGTCGCCGGCTTCCGTCACTTCTTCGCCTGGCCGCAGCTCGCTCCCAGCCCCGCCGAGGTCTACGGCGGTCGACCCCAGATGGACGGGGTCACCTGGACGGTGGTCACCCTGCTGGTGATCGTCATCCTCGGCCTGACCGCAGTGGGGATCCTGGCCATCTACGACTGGCGGACCCCGGGCGCGCTGCGGCCCTTCGGCTTCGCCATCGGGGTGATCTTTGGCGTGGCCGTCGTGATCGGTATCGCTGGATTCGCCAACCGTCGCCTGGCCCAGCGCAGCTGATCAGCCTCCTGCGGTGACCCTGCGCGCTCCCGCCGACCAGGACCTCGTCGTCGTCGGCGCCTCGGGCGACCTCGCCGCCCGCAAGCTCCTCCCAGCGCTCTACAACCTCAGCGTCGAGGGGCTGCTGCCCGCGCACGGGAAGGTCGTGGGCTTCGCCACCGCCGACTGGGACGACGCCGCCTTCCGCAACCACGCCCGGGAGGCAGTGAGGCAGCACAGCCGGACCGGGCTAGACGATCGGGCCTTCGACGTCTTCGCCGAGCGGCTGCGCTACGTCGCCACGGGCGCTGGGTTGGCGGCTCTCAAACCGGCGCTCGGCAATGAACGCCGGCTGGTCTACCTGGCGGTGCCCGCGTCCGCCTTCACGACTCTCATCACCGGGATGGGGAGCGCTGGGCTCGCCGCCGGGACGTCGGTGATCATCGAGAAGCCCTTCGGACGCGACCTCGCATCCGCGCGTGCGCTCAATGTCGCGCTCCACGAGCACTTTCCCGAGCCGCGCATCTTCCGCATCGACCACTACCTGGGCAAGGAGACGGTGCAGAACCTGCTGGTCTTCCGTTTCGGCAACAGTGTCTTCGAGCGCATCTGGAACCGCGACTGCGTCGAGCAGGTGGAGATCACCGTCGCTGAGGAGCTGGGCGTGGAGCAGCGCGGCGCCTTCTACGAGGAGACCGGGGCGATCCGCGACATCGTGCAGAACCACCTCTTCCAGCTGCTGTCGATCCTCGCCATGGAACCGCCCATCTCCTTTGAGGCAGAGGCGCTCCGCGACGAGAAGGTCAAGCTGCTACGCGCCGTCCGCACCCTCGAACCGCACGAGGTCATCCGTGGCCAATACGTCGCGGGCGTCGTCGACGGACAGCCGGTGCCCGGCTACACGGACGAGCCCGGGGTGGCCAAGAGGTCGACGACTGAGACCTTTGCGGCGCTGTGCGTGCACATCGACAACTGGCGCTGGGCCGGTGTCCCCTTCCTGCTGCGCACCGGCAAGCGCATGGCGCGTCGGGAGACGGCGGTGATCCTCACCTTCCGGAGCGTCCCCCTGCACCTCTTCGAGGGCACTGACGCCAGGCCAGCCCACAACCGGCTGCGCATCCGCGTGCAACCCGACGAGGGCATCGATCTCGACTTCGAGGCCAAGCGCCCGGGGCCGGCGCTGGTCACCGGGCCGGTGCGGATGGATTTCAGCTACGGAGAGTCGTTCAAGACCAGCCCGCCCGAGGCCTACGAGCGGCTGCTCCACGATGCCCTGCTCGGCGACCACACGCTGTTCATCCGCGAGGACGAGGTGGAGCGGGGCTGGGCGATCGTCGAGGCTGTCCTCGAGCACCCCGGAGCGGTCCACCCCTACCCGGCGGGGAGCTGGGGGCCGAAGGAGGTCGACACGCTGGCGCGGCGCGCCGGCTGGCATGAGTTCGAGCCCGAGTTGGCCCAAACCAGCGACGCGAGCCGATGACGCTCGTCGGCGTCGACCTCGGTGGCACCAGCATCCGCGCGGCCCTGGCCACCGGCCCGGGGACCCACGGTCCGCCCGTCCGTCGCGACACGCCGGCGCACGAGGGTCCGCAGGCGGTGCTCGACGCCGTTGCCGAAGCGGCGCGCGAAGCCGCCGGCGGCGCGAAGCTGCTCGGGGTCGCCATCGGGATCCCGGGTCCGCTCGACCCCGCCACGGGAGTGGTCTACGAGGCTCCCAACCTGCCCGGGTGGCGCGGACTGGAGGCGGGGCGGCTGCTGAGCGATCGCCTCGGCTGCCCCGTCGCGGTCCACAACGACGCCAAGCTGGCCGCCTACGCGGAGTGGCGCCATGGCGCCGGAAGGGGGACGCGGCACATGGTCTTCCTCACAGTGAGCACCGGGGTGGGGGGCGGCCTCATCGTCGACGGCCGCCTGCTGACAGGCGCGGCCGGCACCGCCGGCGAGCTGGGCCACATCGCCGTGGAGCCGGGCGGCCGGGCGTGCTCCCAGGGCCACATCGGCTGCCTCGAAGGCCTGGCCTCCGGCACCGCCATCGCGGGCCGCGCCGCCGAGGCGCTCGCCGCCGGCGTCACCAGCCCCCTGCGAGACATCGACCCGAGGCATCTCAACGCCACCGCCGTCGAGGCCGCCGCCCGGGCCGGTGACCCCCTGGCCCGGCGTCTCTACGACGAGGCGGGGCGCGCCCTCGGACGCGCGATCGGTGGCTACGTCAACGTGTTCAGCCCCGAGGTGGTGGTGATCGGCGGTGGGCTCATCCAGACCCGCGAGCTGCTGCTCGATCCACTTCAGGCCGCCGTCGCGGAGCTCGGCTTCGAGGTGGCCAGGCAGCGCTGCCGCATCGAGGTGGCCGCGCTGGGCACCGACGCCGGCCTGGTCGGCGCCACCGCCTGGGCCATGGACGAGGTCGGCCGCGGCGCTAGTCGGTGACCCTTGCGGCTATCTGCTCGCGCTCCCACGCCGCCTCGGCGTCGGCGAACACCCGGCGCGCGTGGTCGAAGTCGTAAGCCCGCTCCTCCAGGGTGTCAGGGTCCCATTCACTGCGGGGTTTGTGGAGGAAGTCGCCGGCGTAGACGTGGATCGCGGCTGTGTAGGCACGGCGCGGGTTGCTCACGCTGTGGATGATGTTGGGGCCGAGGATGGCCACATCACGATGGTGCAGTTCGCTCCCGCCGCTGGCCACCAAGCCCGGTTCCTGGCGGCGCCAGAAGGTGTTGTCCTCCTGACCACCGTAGATGCCGATCACGGCCAGCATGTTGTGGTTGTGCGGGTAGAGGGTCATGCGCGGCGCCCACACAGCGTTGAGCACGGTGAGGTCGGGAGCGGAGTGGAGGACGGTGAGGTCGGCGCCCGTGGGTTCGCCGAGGGCGTCGACCACCTCGCGATCCCGCTCCATGGTCCGCTCCAGCAGCTCCTTGAGGGCCAGGCTCGGCTGGCTCTCGGCGAGCGCGGCCCGGCAGTCCGCGATGAACTGGTCGACGTCGAACACTGGTCAAGCACCTCCGGTCGTGCTGAGGGCGGTCGCAAAGACGTGAACCGGGATCTCCTGGATGGCGTTGTTTCCATAGCCTAGACGGTTCCACTCCGGCGTCTCGGGCTGGCTGCGACCGGCCAGGTCTGTGGCCCGGGCGCGGATCGTGGTCGAGCCCGGCTCCTCGACGCGCGTGAGCAGCTCCCACACCTGCCAGCTGTGAGCCCTGCGCTCTCCCAGAAGCCGGGCCGGGCGCCAGGGTCGACCGCCGATGCTCACGTCCACCCGCGCGATGGGCCCCGCCCCCGACCAGGCCACGCCG
This sequence comes from Candidatus Dormiibacterota bacterium, assembly GCA_036521675.1. GTDB lineage: Bacteria > Chloroflexota > Dormibacteria > Aeolococcales > Aeolococcaceae > DATDHG01. Next base: position 5,593 of record DATDHG010000028.1, on the reverse strand, counting down.
CGGATGGCGAGCTCGGCGCCCCGCTCGATGCGCGCATCGGCGCCGGGCTCGGTGATCAGCGCGCGCACCTGCTGGAGGGTGACCGGCTCTCTGACCGTCCGCCCGTCGCGCTCCCACTCGTAGTAGTACGCGCCAGTCTGGAAATGGCCGCAAAACGGTTCCTCGGTGACCTCGATCTCGGTCAGCCATTTGACCGAACCCACCGCGTAGCGGCGGGGCACGACCAGGCGCAGCGGGTGGCCGTGCTGGATGGGAAGCGGCTCGCCGTTCATCGCATACGCCAGCAGGGCCTCGGCCCCCGCCACATCCTCGAGGCTCAGACTGCGCTCGAAGCGGACAGTGTCGTCCGCTCCCGGCACGACCCCGCTGTCGGCGCCTCGGAAGAGCAGCTCACGCCCGCGCGCGCTGACGCCGGCCCGATCCAGGACCTCGACGAGCGGGACTCCGGTCCACTCGGCCGTGCTCACCGCCCCGAGGCCCCACGGTTCGCCCGCGACAGGCGGATCGAGCATGGACCGCCCGTTCCCAGCGCACTCGAGGGTCACGACCTGCGTCTCGGAGCGCATGGCGGTGAGCTCCCGAAAGCTGAGCTGGAGCGGGCGTTCGACCAGGCCATGCACCTGGAGCCGCCAGCTGACCGGATCAAGCCGGGGAATCTGGAAGTGATTGCGGACATAGAAATGCGCGTTGGGCATCACCACGCCCCCGATCAGCGCGGGAATCGACGTTTCGCAATTCAGCGGATGAGCCCGGTGCAGGACAAGGCCCGCCTCGATCGCGCGCTGGCACGCCTCCTCAGGATCCATCGCTTCCACGACGCCGTCCACAGCCGGCGGCGGCGCCGCGCATCCGCCGCTCGCCACCACGCGAGCGCAGGTCGACGCGGGGTAGACGTCGACGCTGCCCGCCAAGGCGAAAGGCTCCATGAAGGCGCGCACTCGGGCCTCGTCGCTCGCCTCGACGATCATGTACAGCGTGTGCTCACCCTGAACGATGGCCTCCGCCTGGATCTCGACGCCAAGGCGCCGCACGTTGGGCCGGCTCAGGTGGTTCAAAAGGTTTGCGCCCATCGACGCGTCCTGGGCCGGGCAGCCCTCCGCCGCGTGCTGGTGACGAACGATGAAGAGGGCCATCGACGCTACGCGGGAGGATTCGCCGCCCACGCGTCGAAGCCGCCCAGCAGATCCGACGCGTCGACAAACCCGGCAGCTGCCAGAAAGCTGGCCGCGATCACCGACCGCAGACCACTGGCGCAGTGGACGACGGTGGGTCGGGACGGGTCGAGCTCGCCAAACCCGTCCATCAACCGGGGCAGCGGGAGGTGGACCGAACCGGGGATGACGCCTCGCTCCAGCTCCGCCGGATTGCGCACGTCGAGCACGACCAGTCCGGGGACGCTCTCCATCCGGCGGCCGAGCTCAACAACTGTCAGGCGGGAGCTCTGGTCGACCAGCTCGGGACGGCTCGCCAAGGCCAGCACTGGGTCGTCGAGGCAGCCGACCACGTCGTCGAACCCGATGCGGGCCAGGCGATTCCTGGCCTCCGCCTCGGTGCCCGGGTCACACACCAGGACCAGCGGCCGGTCGGGGCGCACGACGTCGCCCGCATATTCGGCGAAGCGTCCCTGTAGGGCGACGTTGATGGCGCCGCGCAGGTGGCCCGCCACGAAGTCCGTCGGTGAGCGCGTGTCGAGGAGGCACGCTCCGTCGCGCTGGAGGTCGAGCAGCTCAGCGAGCGTGAGCGTGCGCGGGGCTTCGTCCTCGCGGAGCAACGGGTGCTGCTGCCGGTTCAGCTGCGCGTCGAAGGCAAAGTAGGCGGGGCTCGTGGGCTGGCCCTCGGTGACCATGGTGACGAACTCCTCCTCACTCATCGGGCGCAGCGCGTAGTTGCTGCGTCGCTGCTCACCGATGGTCGACGACGTCTCCGTGGAGAGGCTTCTCCCGCACGCAGATCCGGCGCCATGACCCGGGTACACGCGGGTCTCGTCCGGCAGGGTCAGCAGCTGGTCGTGCAGGGAGTGGAACAGCTGCCTGGCCATGTGCTCGGGCGTCTGTCCCGCCGAGGCGAGCAGGTCGGGCCGGCCGACGTCGCCGATGAAGAGCGCGTCGCCGGTGAGCACCGCGTATGGCACCTGGTCGCCGGCGCGCTCATACACGACGAGGCTGATCGACTCGGGGGTATGGCCCGGGGTGGCGCGCACCTCCAGTACGACCTCCCCGAGGATGATGCGCTCGCCGTCTCGAAGGTTCCCGATCGGGTAGTCGGCGGCCGCTCCCTGTCCGTACCAGATGCCGGCGCCGGTCTGGGCGGCGATCTCGAGGTGGCCGGAGACATGGTCGGCGTGAAAGTGCGTCTCCACGACTCGCTCGATGCGCACGCCGGCGCGCTCTGCATCCGTGAGATAGGCGGCGACGTCACGCTGCGGGTCGACGACGACCGCTCTCCCGGTGGCGCCGTCGCCGATGAGGTACGACGCGTGCGAGAGGCAGCCCAGGTAGTACTGCTGGAAGATCATCCCCGACCCTGCAGGGGCTTCCGGAGCCGGCTCAGGGGCGCCGGTCGTGGTTGTGGTCGGGGCCGGCGGCCCCGGCGATGGCCCTCCGATCCCCCGCCCGTCTGCCCTCGATGGGGTCATCGCGCCTCCGTGCGAGCGCTCCGTGCCGTATTCAGCCGGAAGTGAAGCACACCCCGGCGCTGAACCGGGGGTGTGGTGCACAGCCTTCGGCACCCGATGGCGCACCAGTGCGCTGGGAGCGGCTCCGTCCTGACGCCATAAAGGACTTGACATGGCATCATAGTGGCAGCATAATGGTGCCATGGAACTGAGAATGTACGTCGAAGACATCCAGCGCCAACTCGCCGTTGCCGCCGAGGCAGGTGGCGACGACGCTCGCGAGCTGGCTGAGCGCCTCATCGCCCCTCTGGACGCGGCTGTGCGGCTCACCCTGCAGTACGCGCTGACCGCAGCTGCGGAGGAGATCACGCGCGAGCTTGCTCCGGGCTCCGTCGAGATACGTCTGCGCGGACGCGATCCCGAGTTCGTCGTCACACTGCCACCTGCCGACGTGTCCGCGGACGAACTGACCGAGAGCGAGGCCCGTTCGAGCGCAACGGCGAGAACGCGTGTGGGGGCAGGGACATCAGGCCCCCTCGACGCTGACGAGGGCGCCGTGATGCGAATCAACCTCCGCTTGCCGGATCAGTTGAAGGCGCTGGTCGAACAGGCAGCCGATCGTGAAGGACTGTCCATAAACAGCTGGTTCGTACGCACGGCCACCACAGCCGTGAACCGAGCCGACACTGGGCGCCGGCGCGAACGCCCGACGCCCCAAGGCGCGCGGCACTACACGGGCTGGACGCGCTGACAGGAGATACGAGATGCCTCACACCAAGCAGACCCTGGACCGCGGCAGGGAACAGATCGACAACGAACCCTCCGACCCCGGTCGGTTCACCTTCGAGACCCCCACGCCTCCAACGGTGGTGGCAGAGCTCGGCGTCGGCGACGTTCGCATCATCGCCGGCGACCGTGCCGACACGGTGGTGACGGTACGTCCGACCCACCCGGGGAAGAAGGGCGATGTCGTGGCCTCCGAGCAGACTCGCGTCGAGTTGTCCGGCGGCAGGCTGCTGATCCAAGCCCCCAAGGGACGGCGGCAGTACAGATGGTGGGGTGGCGGCGAGTCGATCGACGTGGAGATAGCGCTGCCTGCCGGATCACGGGTGCGCGGCCAGGCCGGAATGGGCGCCCTGCGCTGCTCCGGTCGGCTTGGCGACTGCATCTGGAAGACCGGGCTCGGCGAAATTCAACTGGAGACCGCGGGGACGGTGCAGGTGAAAACCGGTATGGGTGACGTCACCGTGGATGTAGCGGAGCAGCGCGTCGAGGTCACAACGGGTTCTGGGAGCGTGCGGATCGGCAGGGTCGCTGGAACGGGGGTGATCAAGAGCTCCGACGGCGATGTCTGGATCGGCGATGCGCACGGAGAGCTCCAGGTGAAGACCGCCAATGGCAAGATCTCCGTGGATCGGGCGCAGGCTTCGGCGTCAGCCAAGACCGCCAACGGTGACGTCCGCCTCGGCGAGGTGTGTCAGGGTACGGTTATTGCCGAAACCGCTCGTGGCCAGCTCGACATCGGAATCCGCGACGGCGTGCCTGCCTGGTTGGACCTCACCACACGGTTCGGAGCCGTGCACAACCATCTCGACGCCGCGGCGCCGCCTGCATCTGATGAACAAGCGGTGGCGGTGCGCGCCCGCACCTCGTTGGGCGACATCACCGCTCGCCGCGTCAAGCCATCGGTTGACGGTCTCGGGGAGCCGGCGACCTGATCACTGCCGCACCCGCGGCGTCGTGGTGAACCCCCCAGGGCGCCGCTGTGGCTGGGAAGACGCGACACTATTAGAACTTTTGGACGGGAACTGCACTCGCTCCTGGACTACATTGGCGAGGACGATGACCGGCTCCGGCAAGTCGCGCTACTGATCGCCGTCACCCGCGGCGAGCACTCGCTTACCGAGGAAAAAGAGCCGATACGAAACGGAATACGTCACGCGAGCGCATCTGCCTTTGTCGAGCGTGCCGTCGGCTACGTGGGCACGCCAATCGAACAAGTTCGTGCGGCCGAACGCGGCCGTTCGGGCTGGGGACAGGCATTTCCCGCGTTTCGCGGCGCTCCGACGATCCAATCGAGGTCGAGGACGAGGCGGTCTAGGCCATTCCATGACGCGGCATGACGCGCCGCATTCGGCGGGAGGGCACTGCCCTCCCGCCCATGTTCCACGAGGAGAAATACCATGCAGACCCACGATGCGCAAGGAGAGCATCGATGAATGACCGGCTGTGCGAATTGATGGCCGGGCACGTTTTCTGCGACACGCCCAGGTTCTCGGTGGGCCAGTTGGTGGCCACGCCGGGCGCCATCGCAACAATGGACCGCACGGGAGTGACCGCTGACATCCTGCTCCGGCGGCACCAGTCGGGCGACTGGGGAAACGTCCCTCCAGAGGGCGCCGAGGAGAACGAGCTGGCGATTGGCCGGGAACTGCGCATCCTCAGCAGCCATGGCGACGGGGAGGACGATGACCGCCTCCAATTAGGCCCAACTCCCTCCACCTCAATATAGTACCGCCCCCGGGGCTTGCCGCAAGCCCCGGGGTATGGTGCAGAGTTTCCTGGCAGGCGTTGGGAAACGAGGAGTGATGTATGGCCGAGCATGCGGTGGTGATCGCCGGAGGCGGCCCGACGGGGATGATGCTGGCGGCAGAGCTGACATTGGCGGGGACCGACGTTGTCATCGTCGAGCGACGCGCCAGCTTCAAGCTGGAAAGCTCGCGCTCGCGAGGTCTGCACTCCCGCACCATCGAGGTGCTCGATCAGCGTGGCGTCGTTGATCGCTTTCTCGCCGAGGGAAAGACGATGCAGGTGCAGGCATTCGGTGGAGTCCCGATGGACATCAGCGATTTCCCCACCCGCCACAACTACGGGATGGCGCTGTTGCAGAGCCATTTCGAGCGCATCATGTCGGGCTGGATCGATGAGCTGGGTGTTCCCATCCTGCGCGAGCGCGAGGTGACGGGTTTCACGCAGGAC
>DATDHG010000027.1:0-12495 GCA_036521675.1 Candidatus Dormiibacterota bacterium | reverse complement strand
CTCACGGCGACCGGGCCTCGGGCGAGTCGGTCACGAACATCGGTTCGCGACGTTAGCAGGCGAGCGGGCATCGGGCAAGCGCGTCGCGGGGTGGCTCTGGACTTGACAACGGCCCCGAGTGTGGTTCTACAATCGAACTATTCCATATGCCGATCATCCATCTATCGCAATGACCACGGCTGAGTCCACCCCCGCGGCCCCCCGCCGCCGCGTGTCCGTCCGCCGTCAACAGCTCGCCGAGGAGTTCCTCGCCAGCATGAAGGCGTTGAAGCGGCGCATGGAGCTGGCCGTCCCGGCCGACCTGAGCGAGGAGGTGGGCGGGGTCACCACCCACCAGCTCGAGGCCCTGGTCTGGCTGATGTCCAGCCCCGGCGGCATTCCCATGAACGACCTCGCCCGCGCCCAGGGCGTCGGGCTGAGCAGCTGCACCGCCCTGGCCGACCGTCTGGTCCGCCATGGGCTCGCCGAGCGCAGCGCCGACCCCACCGATCGGCGGGTGGTGCGGCTCGCCGCCACCGCGCGTGCCCAGGCCAGTGTGGAGCACTTTCAGAAGGAGCGCCGCGCGGTTCTGATCGAGCTGCTCGCCGCCCTCGACGACGACGAGGTCGCCACCGTCAACCGGCTGCTCGGCGCCATGGCCCGGGCGGCCAGCCCCGAGGCCCAGCGGTGACGGACACGCTCACCCAACCGGCGGCCGTCGACCTGACGCCCGCGCTCGGCGCCGCCGCGACCGCGACCCCCGCGGCCGTCGCGCCTGCGCCTGTCCTCGCCGAGCCGCCTGCCGGTCGCTTCGACTACCGCTGGCTGGCGCTCTTCGTGGTCCTGGGCGGATCGATCATGACCATCCTCGACGCCACGGTCGTCAACGTGGCCATCCCCACGCTGCAGAACGCCTTCAACGTGGGGAGCTACAGCGAGATCGCGTGGGTGATCACCGGCTACTCGCTGGCCCAGGGCGCGGTGATCCCCATCACGGGCTGGGCCACCGATCGTTTTGGCACCAAGCGTCTCTACCTCGTCAGCCTGTTCCTCTTCACCGCCGCCTCGATCGCCTGCGGGCTCGCCTGGAACCTGCCGGTGCTGATCCTGTTCAGGGTGCTCCAGGGCCTGGGCGGCGGGATGCTGATGCCCATCGGCCTGACGGTCATCATGCGCGCCTTCGGACCGTCGCAGATGGGCCGGGTGATGGGCTACTTCGGCATCCCCCTGCTCATCGCCCCTGCGCTGGGTCCCGTGCTGGGGGGCTGGTTCTCGCAGGACTTCAGCTGGCGGCTGATCTTCTTCATCAACATCCCCGTCGGGGTGGTCTCGTTCGCCGCCGCCTGGCGCCTGCTCCGCGAGACGCCCACGTCGCGCGCCTTCCGGCTCGACTGGATCGGGCTCTTCACCGCCACCCCCGCGGTGGTGGCGCTCATGTACGCCATGTCGGTCAGCATCACCGCGGGCTGGGGCTCGCCGGAGGTGATCGGTCTGCTGGTCGCCGCGGCGGTGCTGATGGCTGTGTTCATCTGGCGCCAGCTCACCGCGGAGCAGCCGCTGCTCCACCTCTCGCTGTTCTCCGACGCGACCTTCTCATGGTCGATCGTGCTCAGCTTCGTGCTCGTCACCGCCCTCTTCGGCGCCGTCTTCCTCCTCCCGGTGTTCCTGCAGTCGGTGCACGGCTACGGCCCGCTCGACACCGGTCTCTTCCTGCTTCCCCAGGCGCTCGTCGCGGCCGCGCTGATGCCCGTCGGGGGCCGGCTCAGCGACCGCATCGGGCCGCGGCCGGTGGTGATGGGCGGGTTGATCGTGCTGGCCATCAGCAGTGTGGTGCTCGCCCGCCTCGACGCCCAGACCGGCGTCGCGTTCATCGTCGTGGCGATGATGCTGCGCGGCGGCGCCATGGCCTTCGCCATGATGCCGGGGATGTCGGCAGGGCTGGCGCGGATCCCCCGCAACCTGACCTCGCGCGCCTCCAGCATCACCAACACCACCCAGCGGGTGGCCCAGTCGCTGGGCATCGCGCTGCTCGTCACGTTCTTGTCAGCTCAGTCAGGAACTGCCGCCAGCCAGGCGACCTGCGCCCCCTCGGCGCACGTGGTGACGGTGTCGGGCGCGGGCAGCGCCGAGGCCCTCTGCGCCTCGCTCGAGCAGCGCGCCGCCCACGCTTCGCAGAACAGCGGCGAGGGCACGGCGGCGTCGCGGGTGATCAACACGGGCGACGCCGAATACGACGCGTTCCTGACCGCCTACGGCAACCAGGTCACCAGCACCGCGTTCGACCGCACCTTCGCCTTGCTGGCGATCGTCGCGCTGCTCGGGCTCATTCCCGCCTGGTTCCTGCGCAAGCCCGATCTCCAGGCGGGCGAGCCGGCGCCCGTCGCGGCCTGAGACCTCCTCAGCCCCCCAGGGCTCGATAGCGCGCGCGCCGGCGCGCCAGGCGCTCCTCGGGGTCCATCGCCGAGAGCTCGTCGAGGTGGCGGATGAGCGCCCCGCGCAGCGCGGCGATCACGACTGTGCCCATGGCGTGGGCTCCAGGCGGCGGCTCGGGGACCAGCTCGTCGACGAGCGCGTGCTCGTGGGCCGTGTCCACGCCGGGGCGTAGCGCCGCGGCCGCACGGGCGCGCTGGGCGGCGTCGCGGTAGAGGATGGCGGCGCACGTCTCGGGGGGCGCGACTGTGTAGATGGCGTTCTCCAGGGCGAGGACGCGGTCGGCCATGGCCAGCGCCAGGGCGCCACCGCTGCCCCCTTCGCTGAGCACGGCGCTCACGGTGGGCACCCGCAGCTCCAGCATGATGGACAGCGATTCCGCGATCGCCCACCCCTGGCCGCGCTCCTCGGCCCCGATGCCGGGGTGGGCCGCTGGGGTGTCCACCAGGCAGACCACCGGCAGCGCGAAGCGCTCGGCCAGCCGCATCAGCCGCTGCGCCTTGCGGTAGCCCTCGGGGTGGGGCATGCCGAAGTTGCGCAGCGCCCGAGTGGCGGCGTCGACGCCCTTCTCCTGGCCCACCACCATCACCCAGCGCTCCCCGAGGCGGGCGAGCCCGCCCACCACGGCATGGTCGTCGCCGAAGCGGCGGTCACCACGCAGCTCGGTGAAGTCCTCGAAGGCGCTCTCGATCACCGCCAGCGCGCGGGGTCGCTGCGGGTTGCGAGCCAGCTCCACCGCCTCGATGGCCAGGCGCTCGGCCTCGGCGACGTCGCTCGTCGAGACCGTCATCGCGGCCCCGCCGAGCTCAGCGCCAGCAACACCCTGCGCACGGTGTCGCGAAGGCGGGAGCGCTCGACGACCTGGTCGATCATGCCGTGGGCGAGCAGGAACTCCGCGGTCTGGAAGCCCTCGGGCAGACGCTCATACGTCGCCTGCTCGATGACGCGGCCGCCGGCAAAGCCGATGCGCGCGCGCGGCTCGGCGAGGATGACGTCCGCCTGAGTGGCGAAGGAGGCGGTGACCCCTCCGAAGCAGGGATCGGCGAGCACAGTCAGGTAGGGGAGCGCGGCCGCCGCCAGCGCGCTGGTGCCCACCGTGCAGCGGGCCATCTGGGCCAGGGCCACGATCCCTTCCTGCATGCGCGCCCCTCCGCTCACGCAGACCGCGACCAGCGGGCGGCGCTCCGCGACGGCGCGGTCGCACGCCACAGCGAAAGCCCCGCCGGCGGCGCTCCCCAGCGAGCCTCCCATGAACGCGAACTCCATGGACACGATCAGCGCGGCCATGCCGCCGATCGCGGCCGCGGCCACGACGACGGCGTCGCTGGACCCCGTGGCCGCGCGCGCGCTGCGCAACCGCTCGGGATAGGGCAAGCCGTCGTCGAACCGCAGCGGGTCGGTATCCCGGGCGGGCAGGTCCATGAGCTCGACCGTCCCGGGGTCGGCCAGTTGTGTGATCCGAAGCCGGGCCGGCACCCGGGCGTGGTGGCCGCAGTGCGCGCAGACCCGCAGCTGCTCCTCCCAGCGCGCCTCGGGCAGGCGCCGCTCGCACCGGGGGCACTCGACTGTGGCCGGAGGCAGCAGCGGCTGGGGCCGTGGTCCGGGGGTGGCGAGGCGGCGGTGCGGGCGCAGCTCGACGGTCACGACCCGCCGCTCAGCGGGCACCACTCCAGCGCCACCCCGCCCCACGTCGAGCCGGTGCCGAAGGCCACGCACAGCACGCGATCGCCCGTCTTCAGCCGGCCGTCGCGCTGGGCCTCGTCGAGCGCCAGCGGGATGCTCGCCGCCGAGGTGTTGCCGTACCGGTCGGCATTGACGACCACGCGGTCGGACGGCACCCCGAGGCGCTTCGCCACCGCCTCGATGATGCGCGTGTTGGCCTGGTGAGGGACGACCCAGTCCACCTCGTCGATGCTCCACCCAGCGCGCTCGCACAGCTCACGCGCCGTCTCCACCATGCGTTCGACCGCCAGGCGGAAGGTCCCCTTGCCGAGCATGCGAATCCCCGGCGCGCCCCCCTTCTCGGCGTCGACGCCGTAGTGGATGAGGTCGGCGTCGCGACCGTCGGCGCCCCACCACGCAGCCCGCAGCCCGCCGCTGGCGGCGACGCCCATCACCGCCGCGCCGGCGCCGTCGCCGAAGAGCACGCACGTCCCCCGATCGGTGTAGTCGACGAGCGGGGTCATGGATTCGGCCCCCACCACCAGCAGCCGTTGCGCCCGCCCCGAGCTGATCAGCGCCTCGGCGACCGTCAGCCCGTAGGCGAAGCCGCTGCAGCCGGCGCCGAGGTCGAAGGCGGGGATCGGGGCGAGACCGAGCCGGCGCTGCACCAGGCAGGCGGTGGACGGAAAGAGCGTGTCCGGTGAGGCGGTGGCCACCACGATGGCGTCGATGACGGGGTCGCCGGCAGCCTCGAGGGCGGCCCGGCCGGCGGCCGCGGCCATCATCGAGGTGGTCTCCCCGCTGCCGCGGCGGCGGCGCTCGCGGATGCCGGTGCGTTCCTGGATCCACGTGTCCGAGGTCGCCACCATGCGCTCCAGGTCGGCGTTGGTGAGCACCCCCTTGGGCACGTAGCTGCCCAGGGACAGGATCCCGGGCGTGGCGAGGGCGGGCGCCGAAGAGGGCCTGGCCACCCCCGCTGCCTCGGCCGTGCCGGGCTGCGGCGAGACCAGCGTCATGGTGATCTGAAGCGCCCGGCGGGGGGGGCGGTTACGCCCGCGACCACGCCGCCGTCCCGGCCGGCCGCGCCGGTAGCAGGGTGTGTTGAAACGCGCCGACGGCGCTCCATCCACTTCGACCCGGCTGATCCAGCGTCGCGGTGTGCGGTCTTCCGTCGCTCCTCGGCTGAGCCGGCCGATGCGGCGGATCCTTCGCCGCCGCTCCTCAACACCCTGCTGGGCTACATTTCCCCGCGTGAACCTCTTCACCGGGATGACCGACCACGAGATCATCTCGGCGCTCCTGATGTTCGCCCTCTTCAACCTCTATGTGATGCTGCTCGCCGCCGCCCTGGTGGCCTTCTACGTCAGCAGCAAGCCGCGCCGGGGGCGGGTGCGCACGGCGGCGCTCTGGCACATGGGTGCGGCGGTGGTCTTCCTCTTCTGCCTGATCACGACCGTGTGGGCGGCGCCCGCCCAGAAATCCTTCATCGACGCCGACCTGGCGGAGACGTTCTTCAAAGGGGAGCGCTTCCAGAAGGTCGTCATCGGACTGGTGGCCGCGGTGGTGGGGGTGGGAATGATCATCGTCGGGCTCGTGCGCGGCAGCCGCCAGCGCCGCGAGGCCGCCCAGGAGGCTCTCCTCGCGGTCTGAGCGGCTGCCGCTTCGGGCTTGCCGGAGGCGCGTCGCGGCGGGGTATCCTTGGGCTCCGGCAGCGGCCGTGGCGCGCGCCCTCCACCGTCTCGAGCGGAGCCCCTGTTGGAACGCCTCGTCCTCGCCATCCGCAGCGACTTCGGCTGTGTGGCCGTGATCTTCGTCTTCCTCATCATCATGATCTCGGCCATCGTCTTCGCGGACATCATCACCCCGCCGTCCTCCAACCCCTTCGTCTAGAGGTGATGGGGTGTTGTGCCCAACTCCGTGAGTAGAATGCCCCAATGCCGTCCGGACCCCGGGCGGCTCCATCCCGGAGCGAGCTGAGTGGCCGTCGACCCCTACAGCAACGAGACCCGTCTGGAGCGGATGTCGCGCACCACCAGGCGCCAGTTCCTGCTCATCATGGGCGCCGTCGGGGGCGGGATCATCGCCATCTTCGGCGGCCTCAAGTCGCTGCAGTTCCTCTTCCCCGGGGCGACCCTGGAGGAGCCGCTGGGCTTCAAGGTCGACGCGGATCCCGCCAGCATCACCATCGGGAACCCCCTCCAGATCACCCAGAAGCGCGTGTCCATCGTGCGCGACGACGGCGGCTTCTACGCGGTCTACCTGATCTGCACCCATCTGGGCTGCACGCCCAACTACACGACCAACGTGTCGACCAACACTGGTGACGACGCGGCCAACACCGTCCGCGCCAACCAGCGCGGCGAGCGGACCCCGCCCCAGCAGCAGCCCAACGGGTGGGCGTGCCCCTGCCATGGCTCGCGCTATTTCATCGACTCCACCAACTTCTTCGGGCCGGCGCCCCGGCCCATGGACTGGGTGGACATCTCCTTCACCCCGGACGGCTCGCTCTTCGTCGACCGCGGCATCAAGGTGGTGCAGCGCGGCAACGGTGTCCAGACCCCGCCGCTCTGGCGGCTGGACCCGGTCACCAAGCAGAACAACGGCAAGACCATGGGCGTCTAGGGCATGCTCGCCACCGTGGGAGTTAGGAGCCCGTCTCGGTAATGCACACGACCGCTGCATCCACCCGGACCTGCCGATCTCGGCGTCGGCTTCTGCGCTCCTCGGTCACGGATCTACCGATCCGCTCCCTGCGGTGCTCATGCACCTCCTTGACCTCGGCGGCCCGGCCGGCGCATCAGCCCTGGCTTACCGAGACGGGCTCCTAGGCAATGAACACAGCCGGGAGCGGCAACCCCATCAGCGCGTTCCTCCGCCAGTTGCGGGGGTCGATCTTCCGCCACGGGCTGCCCACGACGGACAAGGTGGCGGCGCGCACCGCGCTCACCAACTTCTTCCTGCACATCCACCCTGTGCGCGTCAAGAAGTCGGCGATTCGGGTGAGCTACACGCTCTGCCTGGGAGGGCTCTCCTTCTTCCTCTTCATCCTGCTGACCATCAGCGGGCTCTTTCTCATGTTCTATTACATCCCGTCGGTCGACCAGGCCTACCAGAACATCCAGGACCTGCAGTTCGTGGCGACCTTCGGTCTGGTGATCCGCAATCTCCACCGCTGGGCCGCGCACGGCATGGTGATCACCGTGTGGCTGCACATGGCCAGGGTCTTCTACCAGGGCGCCTACAAGCCACCGCGGGAGTTCAACTGGGCGATCGGCTCGCTGCTCCTGGTGGTCACGCTGCTGCTCAGCTTCTCGGGCTACCTGCTCCCCTGGGACCAGCTCGCCGTCTGGGCGATCACCGTGGGCACCAACATGGCCAAGTACGCTCCCATCGGCGGCCCCTACACCCGCTACGTGATGCTCGGCGGCCGCAACGTCGGCCAGGGCGCGCTCATCCGCTTCTACGTCTTACACGTCGTGGCCTTACCCCTGATCGGCTTCATACTCATGGTGATCCACTTCTGGCGGGTCCGCAAGGACGGCTTCACAGGAGGCCTGTGACGTGGCCACGGTGATCGGCGGCAACGGCGGCGGCGGCGAGGGCGGCGTCCGCACCCGGCTGCCGACCGAGCGCACCGGCCGCACCGGCCCCGAGCTGGTCACGCCACCGCTGGTCGTTCGCCGGCGGGAAGAGGAGGAGACCGTCGTCACCTTCCCTGAGCTGGTGTACAAGGAGTTCCTGGCGGCGCTGGCGATCTTCGCGTTCCTGTTCCTGGTCTCCATCTTCGTCAACGCCCCGCTGCTGGCCCGGGCCAACACCGCCATCACGCCCAACCCCGCCAAGGCCCCGTGGTACTTCCTGGGCCTGCAGGAGCTGCTCGAGCGCTTCCCGCCGGTCATGGCCGGCGTCGCCTTCCCCACGTTCGTGATCGTCGGCATGATGATCACCCCGTACGTCGACAAGAACCCGAGCCGCCGGCCGCAGGACCGCAAGGTGGCGATCGCGCTCTTCACCGTGTACGTGATGCTGGCCGTGGCCTTCGTGGTCATCGGCGTGTTCTTCCGGGGCCTGGCCTTCACCTGGGACTGGACGCGCATCCTCGGCCACCCCGGGGTGGAGCCGCGCGTTTGACCAGGGTCTTCGTCGCCCTGGCGGCGGTCACCATCCTGCTCTTCGGCATCGCCGCCGCCAAGGACAGCCACGACCGCCAGTACCTGGCCATCCAGGATCAGTACAAGCAGGACTACCCGCAGGCGAGCTTCGACACCAAGATCCAGCAGCTCTTCCCGGCCTTTCCCGCCGCCAAGCGCGGGGACACCTTCCGCGTCGAGCGCTGCATCAGCTGCCACGTTCCCGACATCGCTCAGATCGGCCCCCAGGTGGCCGCGGAGCGGCTGGTGAAGGACTTCCTCAAGTACTCGCCCAACCCGGCCCAGATCATCAAGGCCAACGGGCTCAAGCTGGTCCATCCGGCCTTCATCACCCAGGAGCTGTACAACCAGTACGGGGCCGACAGCTTCGCCACCAGCGACGGCTTCCACCCCTACGTGCTGCCGAGCGACGCCGATCCCAACCTCCAGGTGGCGGTCAAGCTGCCCGGCCCCATCCCCGCATTCCTGAGCCCGGCCGCCAACGGCGGCAAGGCGCTCGGCATCGACCAGGTGGGCTGCATCAGCTGCCACAACGGCCAGCGACTGGCGCTCGATCAGAGTGCGGCGCACCAGAACCTCATCATCAACCCTGAGTACTCCTTCACCGAGGGCGCGGCGCTCTACTACAAGTACTGCGCGTCCTGCCACGGCAACCTGGGGCAGGGCAAGATCGGACCGCCGCTGAACAACCAGGACCGCCTCGGCTTCTTCAACGAGGACTACTACTACCGGTGCATCGAGTACGGCTACACCGGCTTCGAGCACGTCGGCAGCGTCATGCCTGCCTGGGGCTCGGCGGCGAGCGACTTCACCTACGACCCCACCCGGGACAAGCAGGGGCCCAAGGTGGTGCGCACGCTGAGCGAGGACCAGATCAACATCCTGGTCCAGTTCATCCGGCACTGGGAGGACTACAACACCCTCCCATGACCGATGCTGCTTTCAGTCCTGGCCACGACATGGAGCTGATCGGATGAAGAGTTCGACGCGCCGCGACATCATCGGGACGGCCGTGATGTTCATGCTGCTCCTGGCCGGAACCTTCATGATCGTCCTCGGCGAGAAGTTCCTCGAGAACTTCAAGAGTCACTGAGGGAAGTCGCCGTGAGCCATCCTTTCCTCGCCGCGCTCGACCCCGGTGACGCCGGTTGGGGAGACGTCCTCTTCGTGACCATCTGGGCGGTGGGAAGCCTGTTGCTCGCGGCCTACTACTGCTACCGCAGCTTCTTCGCGCGGTAGGGCTGATGGCGCCCCAGGCGCTGGACGACGCGCCCGTCGCCGATGAGACCACGCGCCCCGTCGAGCCGGCCGGCGGGAGGGGCCGGCGGCGGCGTCCCAACCTGGCGGCCGCGCTGAGCGTGGTGCCCGGGGGCGGCCAACTCTACAACGGGGAACCGGGCAAGGCGGCCTTCTTCCTGCTCGGCACCCTGGCGTCGATGGGTCCGGCGATCCTGCTCATCACCTCGGGCGAACGGCTGGGCACGAGCCTGCTGAACGCCCATCGGTTCACCCTCTTCCTGCTCTTCGCTTTCGCATCGATCGTGGTGTTCCTGGCGCTCTTCCTGCTGGGGCTGACGCTCTGGGCGAGCGCGGTGGTCGACGCCCGCCGCAGCGCCCAGGAGCGCAACGCCGGTGCGCCACCGGGTGAGGGCGGGCGCTGGTGGTTGCTGCGGCTGTGAGCAGGGAAGGAGCGGTCTGGGCGCGGCTGCACCCGCCCAGCAGCGCGGGGCTGAGCTGGCCGCGCGGGCATCAGCGGCTGAGCCCGCCCGAGCGCGCCCGCCTCCTCCACTACGAACGCCTCATGGGGCTGGCCCATCTCACCGTGCTGCCCATCGCGCTGGCGGCGGCGCTCACCCACCTGGAGGCGTCGCTCAACCCCAGCCCCGGCCCTACCGTGGTGGTGGCCGTCGCCGCGCTCGGCTACGCGGTGGTCTACCACCTGCTGCTGCCGCGGGTGTGGTTGAGCCACGCCAAGGTGGTGCTCGGGCTGTGCCTCGACACCGCCCTGGTGAGCGTCGTCGTCCACCTCAGCGGGGGTCAGTCGAGCGTCCTCGTCTTCCTCTATTACCTGATTGTGATCATGGGCGCGCTGACGCTGGAATCGCGTGCCCTGTACGGCATCTGCGCTGTGGTGTCCGCCGGCTTCTGCCTCGTGCTGCCCTTCGATCCAGGTTTCAGCGCGGCCCCTGGGGCCAACCTGGTGCGGGCGGTGGTGTTCGTCCTCTCGGTGTGGGTGGTCGGTTTCATGAGCGCCAGCGGAGCGGCCCAGATCCAGCTCGCGGAGCGCCGCCTCCTGGAGGCGCTGCACCGCCAGGAGGTGACGGCTCGCGAGAACGCGAGCCTGAGCCGGGAGCTGGCCACGCAGCTCGAGGAGAGCCGGGCGCTGAGCGCGTCGCTGGCCGAGCAGCGCGAGGCGACGCGCCGGCTTGCTGACATGGTGCTGCGCGCCCAGGAGGAGGAGCGGCGCCGGGTGGCACGCGAGCTCCACGACGAAGCCAACCAGACCCTGGCCGCGGTGATGACCGCGGTCGACATGGCCGAGGCGCGAGTGGCGGACACCGACGACGCCGAGCTGGCCGCCACCCTGGCGCGACTGCGCCGCCTCACCGCCACCGCGCTTGCCGACCTGCAGCGCATCGCTGTGGAACTGCGGCCGCCGGCGCTGGACGAGTTCGGGCTGGTGGCAGCGCTCAGCAAGCATCTCGCCGAGCGCACTGCGGGGACCGCGCTCTGCGCCGACGTGCGCATCGAGGGCCGTCGCCGTCGCCTGCCCGGAGGCGTCGAGGTGGCCCTCTACCGGATCGCGCAGGAGGCGCTGGCCAACGCCCAGAAGCACAGCCGGGCCAGCCTGCTGCACATCCGCCTGCGCTTTGCGGCCGGAGCGGTGCGGCTCGACATCAGCGACAACGGCTGCGGCTTCGGGGGCGATGGCTTGGGCGCGCTCGCCCCCGAGGGGGGCGCCAGGGCGCGGCTTGGCATCGCCGGGATGCGCGAGCGCGCCGCCGTCGTCGGCGGCACTGTCGAGATCAGCTCGCGGCCCGGAGGGGGCACGCGCGTCAGCGCCCAGATCCCGGCTGCCGACGTGGAAGCGCCGGACGCCGGTGGAGCCGTCGCGTGAGCGTGAGCGCGGGCAGCGCCACTTCCGCGACGCGCGCAGGTGTCAAGCCGATCCGCGTCCTCATCGCCGACGACCACGCCATGTTCCGCGAGGGCGTGCGCGCCCTTCTCGACGCCGAACCCGACATCGAGGTGGTGGGTGAGGTGGAGGACGGCCGCGCCGCCTCGCAGCGCGCGCTGTCGCTACGGCCGGACATCGTGCTCATGGACATCACCATGCCCGGGCTGGACGGCGTCGAGGCGACGCGGCTGATCACGCACCGCGACCCATCCATACGCGTGCTCATCCTCACCATGCACGACAACGAGGAGGTCTTCCTGCGCTCGCTGGCGGCCGGCGCGGCCGGCTATGTCCTCAAACGCAGTGGCGGTCTGGAGCTGGTGGGGGCGATCCGCTCCACCCACCAGGGCAACACCTATCTGAGTCCTTACCTGGCGCGCGCGCTGATGACCGACTACCTGCAGCGCGTCGACCGCGGGGCCGACGAACCGCCCGCGCCCAAGCGGCTCTCGGCCCGCGAGCAGGAGATCCTCAAGCTCATCGCCGAGGGCCATTCAAGTCGCGAGATCGCCGAGCTGCTCGACCTCGCCGTCAAGACCGTCCACAACCATCGCACCCGGCTCATGACCAAGCTCGACATCCACCGCAACGCCGACCTGGTGCGCTACGCCATCCGCCTCGGCATGGTCGAGGTCGATTAGGAGCCGGCGACGGCCGCGACGGTCGGGCGTCGGCTATAACTCGCGCGGTGAGGATCTTCAGGATGCGGCCGCGCGCCGCGGATCGGCATGCGGCGTCGGTGACCGTCGCCGGCCCGCCCGACCTGGACCCGGTTCCCCGGGCGCTGCCCGACCCCAGCAAGCCCGCGCAGGCGCGCGGGTCCTGGGAGCAGGCCGCGCTGGTCAACGTCGGGATCACCGAGCTCGTCAAGCAGGAGCTCGACGCGCGAACGCCCCCCTGGAAGAAGTGACCGCTGGGGTGGTAGAGCCCAAGGGTGCAACGGCAGAGGCAGCTGGCTCCGAACTGCGCCGTTGGGGTTTCTACCCCAATCCGGGGGTGTTTGACGTTCCCTCGCATCGGGTGCCATCATTCCCCCGGCCCGCGGGAGGTGGCCGTGCCGTCCCGCGAGCGGTGCGCCCCGGGCCGGCCCGGTTC
>DATDHG010000026.1:0-30714 GCA_036521675.1 Candidatus Dormiibacterota bacterium | reverse complement strand
GGTCAGAGCGCTGTAATACGGGAGGAGCTCGTCCCACCGTTCGCGCAGGCGGGGTCCAGCGTACCGTTGCAGCACCTCGGCGGAGGGGCCCACGTGGGTGTCGGTGTCGATGACGCGGAGTCCGTCCCTCACGGCACATCTCCCGAGGATGGCAGGCACTGCGCGGGGCGGGTCCCGCCCTGGCGGTGGCCGCCCCGTTCCTACCACATAGAGTATCCCAAATAGGGAACAGGGCCATGCCGGGCGCCCCGCCTCCCGGTTCCGGGGGCCAAAGCTGAGTATCATCAATTACCGCGCCGGCGTGGTAGGTGCGGACGGCGACGACGCCGCGGTGCATCGAACACGCATCGCTTTTGCCGGCCGCGTACCCGGCTGCTGCCACGCAACGAGGTGATCAATCCATGACCCCGGTCCCCAATGTGGCGGCAGGTGCGCCGTCGCGCGCGAACGGGTCGCGCCCCGCCGCCCGTTCCCGCACCCCCAAGCCGCTGCGGACCGGCCAGGACCACCGCAAGCTGGGCGAGATCCTGGCGGAGCGGATCGAGAACGAGATCGTCTCCTCCGGCTGGCGGGTCGGCGAGGTGCTCGGCTCCGAGGCGGAGCTGATCGAGCGGTACGGGGTGAGCCGCGCCGTTTTCCGCGAGGCCATGCGCATCGTCGATCACCATGGCGTCGCCGAGATGCGGCGCGGGCCTGGTGGCGGCCTGGTGGTGTCCCACGCCGATCTTGCCGCTGTGGTGCGCGCCGTGGTGCTGCAGCTCGAGTACAAGCGCATCCGCCCCGACCAGGTGCACGAGGCTCGCAGCGCCATCGAGCTGGAGTGCGTGCGCCTGGCCTCGGAGCGGATCACGCCCCAGGGGGGGCAGCGGCTGCGCGACTTTCTAACGGTGGAGGAGGAACGCATCCGCACGACGAGGCAGGCCGGGCGGCCGCGCGGGGATCTGCCTTCGCACGACTTCCACATCCTGCTTGCCGAGCTCACAGGAAACCCTGCGATGCAGCTCTTCGTGCAGATGGTCACGCGCGTGCTCGGCGACCTGGCCCCTCGCGCCCATTCGCTCGCCGAGGTGGCCAGCGAGGTGCACCACGCACACGCGCGCATCGCCGAGGCGGTGATCGCGGGCGATGCCGAGACGGCCCGCCGCCGCATGGCTCGGCACCTCGGGTCGGTCATGGAGTACCTGGGGAGTCGCGAGCCCGCCGGCCGCCGCGCGCCTAAGCGCAACGCGCGAGGTCGACGCTGACACCAGCGCGCGCGGCCCCGCGCCGGGCGGCGCCGATGATGGCTAGCGTGCAAGAGATGGCCGTCCCGCCCGATGCGATGACGGGGTCGACAACGGGTCTGCCCCCGGGCAGGTTCGGCCTGGCAGACGTGCTCGCCGAGCATCGGCGCGGCCGTCCGCGCTCGCCCGCGGTCGTCGACGGCGGGACCCGGCTCACGTATGCCCAGCTGGACGCTCGGGTCGGCCGCCTTGCGGCGGCGTTGGCCGGCCGCGGCGTGGGCCGCGGTGACCGGATCCTGTGGCTCGGTCAGAACTCCTTCCGGGTGCTCGAGGT
This sequence comes from Candidatus Dormiibacterota bacterium, assembly GCA_036521675.1. Taxonomy (GTDB): domain Bacteria; phylum Chloroflexota; class Dormibacteria; order Aeolococcales; family Aeolococcaceae; genus DATDHG01. The sequence goes on along the minus strand of DATDHG010000026.1, from coordinate 29,157 downwards.
GCTCCTCGCGGCCGCCCGCCTCGGGGCGGTGGTGTGCCCGGCCAACTGGCGGCAGAGCGCCGATGAGCTCGCCTTCGTCCTTCAGGATCTCGAGCCGGCGGTCGTGCTCTGGCAGGAGCTCGAGCTCGGCGAGCTCGTCCGTGAGGTGCGCGCGCGCGACGCCGCTCGCGCGCACTGGCTCCAGCACGATGGCGATGGCGCGGACAGCTACGAGGCGTTGGTTGCCGGCGGTCCCGAGCAGGCGAAGTACGTGGCGGGGACCGGCCAGGATCCGGTGCTTGGCCTCTACACGGTCGCGGCCGACGGCCGTTCCCACGCGGCCCTCCTCTCCCACGCCGGACTGATCGCCCAGGGCATGGTCATCAGCCACACGCACGAGGTCACCGACGCGTCCGTGTGTCTGGACTCGGCCCCGTTCTTCCACGTCGCGTCGTTCATGCTCGCCATCGCGACCCTGGTTCGCGGCGGGCTCAACGTGGTCACCAGGCGCGCCGATGGTGTGGCCATGTGCGAGGCGATCGACCGCGAGCGCTGCACCCACGCGCTGATCTTCCCGCCCACACTGGAGACCATGCGCGACGTTGCGCGAGGCGGCCACTACGACCTGTCGACGCTCTGGTCGACGCCTGACCTCAGCGACCGGCCTACCACCATGCTCACGCCGCTGAGCGCGCCCTGGGCGCGCCGGCCGGGCGGATACGGTCAGACCGAGGTGGGGGGCCTGGTCACGTTCAATGCGCTCGGTCCACCCGGCGAGGGCGGCTTCGGTCGCCCGTCGCCCGTGACGGCCCTCCGCATCGTGGATGAGCACGATGAGGAGGTGGCCACAGGCGACGTGGGTGAGATAAGCATTCGGGGTCTGACCGTCATGACGGGCTACCATCGGCGTCCCGAGCTCAACGCGCTTCGGGCGCGCGGCGGCTGGCACCACACCGGCGACCTCGGCCGTCGCCACGCCGACGGTACTCTGACCTTCGTCGGGCCGAAGACGCGGATGATCAAGTCGGGGGCTGAGAACGTCTACCCGACCGAGGTCGAGAGCTGCGTTGCCGGTCATCCCGCGGTCGCGGCGGTGTGCGTCATCGGCGTACCCGACCCGCGCTGGACGCAGACCGTGCGCGCCGTGGTCGTCCCCAGCGGTGCGGTGACGGAGGAGGAGCTCATCGAGTACTGCAGGGGCCGGATCGCCTCATACAAGAAACCCCGCTCGGTGGTGTTCACCGATGCGTTGCCGCGCACGCCGCGCGGCGATGTCGATCGCGACGCCGTTGACACGAGGTTCGACGGCGGTGGTTACCCCGGCGCGGGGTAGCCGGCGTTCAGGTTCGAGCCCGCCTCCGCTATTGAGTATCCTATACTGGCGAGCCGGGAGCGCTCGCGAGCGGCGCTGTCCGGCCGCGGAGGTTCGCGTGTGGATTTTGGATGGTCGGAGGAGGAGCTGGGGTTTCGCGCCGAACTGAGGCGCTTCCTCCGGACCGAGCTCGACGGTCGCTGGGAGGGACCGGTTCGGCAGCTCGGCTCGGCTGAGAACGTCCGCTACTCCCGTGATTTCACGGCCAGGCTCGCCGAGCGCGGCTGGCTCATTCCGCATTGGCCGGCCGAGCACGGGGGCGGTGGTTCCTCGCCGTGGAAACACATGATCACCGGCGAGGAGCTGTGGTCGATCGGTGAACCGCGCGGCCCGCAGTACATGAACGTGAACTGGATCGGGCCGTCGATCATGGCGCACGGCACCGAGGCGCAGAGACGCGAGCACCTGCCTCGGATCGCGCGGGGGGAGGTCATCTGGTGCCAGGGTTTTTCCGAGCCTGAGGCGGGATCGGACCTGGTCGCCCTGCGTACGCGCGCCGTCCGCGATGGCGACGACTATCTCGTGACCGGAAGCAAGGTGTGGACGTCGTATGCGTCGGTCGCCGACTATTGCTACCTCCTTGTCAGAACCGACCCCGCAGCTCCGCGTCATCAGGGCATCTCGGTGTTGCTCGTTCCCACCGACACGCCCGGGTTCGAGATCCGCTCCATCGACGCGGTGATTGGTGACCATGCGTTCCACGAGCTCAATTTCGCGGAGATGCGCGTGGCCGCGTCCTGCCGTCTCGGTCCCGAGAACGAGGGCTGGAACGTGGTGCGCGAGGCCCTCGCATTCGAGCGCGTCGGGGCGCCGCGCTACGCACGCGCCAGCCGGGTTCTCGACGACCTTGTCGATTGGGCCGAACGCGACGAGCGCCCGCTCACGGCGGCCGTCAGAGAGCGCATCGCCACCGCCAGGGCGGCGTGTGAAGCCGCGCGCCTGCTCGCCTACCGCGTGGTGGACGAGCGCGCCCAGGGGCTGCCGCCCAGCGCCAACGTCTACATCGCCAGGGCTGCGATGGTGCGCGCCGAGCGGGCCGTCGGAGAGGTGGGGCTGGAGATCATGGGCGCCGAGGGCCTGGTCGACGGGTCGCTCGCCGACGAGCAGCTGCGCAAGGCGATGGTCGCCGGTATCGCCGCAGGAACGTATGAGATGCAGCTGAACCTGGTGGCGCGCGCGCTGGAGCTGCCCCGAGGCTGACCGCCGTGCGCTTCATGTTGACCGCCGACCAGCGTGCCCTTCTCGATGCCACGCGCGCTCTTCTCGCCAGGCACGCCGGGGCCTCCCGGGCCCGCGCGCTCGGCGGTCACGCGCCACGCTATGACGCCGAGCTCGATGAGGCTCTCGTCGACGCCGGGTTCGCCGGCTGCGCGCGCGACCACGATGCCGGTGCTCTGGCAGCTGCCCTGGTGGTGGAGGCCACGGCCGAGGCGCTCGGCGTCGTCGCCATCGGGGCGCGTGCACTGGTGGCCCCGGGCCTGGACGTCGACCCGCCGGCGGGAGCTGTCGCACTCATGGTCGCGGGGCGTCAGGGCCCGGCGCGATTCGCGTGTGAGGCGCGTGCGGCACTCGTCGCGTGGGGCCCGGAGGCCTGGCTGGTCGCGATGGACGGCGTTGCTGCGGACCGCGTGGCGTCGCGCTATGGCTACCCCCTGGGGCGGGTCGTCGCGCGCGGCGATTGGGTGTCACGCGGCGACCCACTCGGCCCCGGATCGGGGCCGCGTCTGCTGGCGTGGTGGCGAGCCGCGCTGGCCCTCGAGCTGGTTGGAACCATGCGTGCGGCGTTCGATCTGACGCTCGAGTACGTCCGTCACCGCAGCCAGTTCGGCAAGCCCATCGGCTCCTTCCAGGCGGTCCAGCACCGGCTTGCCGAGACCAGCATCCTCATCGAGGGCAGCCGGCTTCTGGCGCTGGAGACCGCCTGGTTGGGGGCGCCGGATGAGGCGGCGGCGGTGGCGCTCACCCATGCTGCCGCGGCTGCCCGTCGCGTCTTCCACGAGACTCACCAGCTCACCGGCGCCATGGGATTCGCCGTGGACAACGACCTCCATCTCAGCACCATGCGACTGCCCGCGTTGCTGACCGAGGCGGCAACGATGCCCCCTGCCGGCGAGGCGGTGGTGACCAGCCGCTGGCCCGCGCTCGCCGCTCGTGAAGGATGAGCATCGACCTCGAGTACGACGGGGTCGGGCGCGAGGTCGCCGACTCGGTGCGTCGGTTTGTCAGAGATCACGACAGGGCCATCACGGAGGCGGGCGGATCACCGGACGCCCCGCTCTGGCGAGCGCTGGCCGACCTCGGCGTCCTCGGCCTCGCCCGCGAGGAGGAGGCCCCGCTGCTGATCGCCGCAACCATGGAGGCGCTGGGCGCCTCCGGATTTCCCGGGCCCCTGGTGGCGACCTTCACCGCCACGCGCCTGCTCAGCGGGGAGACGGCAGAGGATCTTACGAGTGGGCAGGGGCTGGTGTCCCTGGGGGTGCCGCCACTGATGCCGTGGGCGCCGGTGGCGACAGTCCACGTCGAGCTCGACGCCGATGGGACGCGGGCGTGGCTGGCGCGTGTCAGAGGTTCGGTGGAGGCCGTCGAGACGCTCGCCGGTGAGCCCTGGGGCCGCTGTACGCTCGACCGCGTGACCGACCTGGGCGACGCGGGCCCTGCCCTGGCCTTGGGGGAGGTGGCCCTCTGCGCCTACCTGGTCGGCGCGGCCGAGCGGCTGCTCGATGTCGCCACGTCGCACGCCGGTGATCGGATGCAGTTCGGTCGTCCGATCGGTGACTTCCAGGCGGTGTCTCATCCGCTTGCAGATTGCGCGATGCGTCTTGCCGCCGCGCGCGCGCTCACCCGCATCGCCGCGTATGAGCTCGCGCAGGGCGCACCTCAGGCGGCCGCCCGGATCGCCACGGCCCGGCTGTCCGCGACCGGTGCGGCTCTCGCCACGGCGTACCGGGCGCATCAGACGCTGGGCGCTCTCGCCTTCACCGTCGAGGGCCCGGTGGGACGGCTCGCGGCCCGCGTCAGGCAGTGCACCCTGCTCCCGCCCGGCGTAGTGGCTGCCCGGCGCCGGGTGCTCACCGGCCTTGACCTCTGAGTCCGCCGTGAGTGCGCCCCTAGGAGCCCGTCTGTGAACCCCGTGCTGGCCCCGGAGGAGGAGGCATTCCGCGTCGAGGTGGCGGACTTTCTCGGCGGCTGGCAGCAGGTCGACGGGTTCTTTCATCACGAGGGCGACGTCGAGGAACGGGTGCGCGCCCTCTACCGTGCGATGGGCGAGCGCGGCTGGCTGTCGCTGTCGTGGCCCCTCGACGTGGGCGGCGGCGGCAAGCCGCCGATCTATGAGTTCCTCTTGTGGGACGAGATGGCGTATGCACGGGCGGCCCGGTCTCCACTGGCCGCCGGCATCGTCGCCAAGACCATCGTGCTCCATGGCAGCCCCGAGCAGAGGCAGGCCTACCTGCCCGGCATCGCCGCCGGAACCCTTTTCTTCTCCTTGGGATACTCCGAGCCGGAGGCCGGTTCCGACCTGGCGTCGGTGCGCACCCGGGCGGTGCGCGACGGCGATGACTATCTGCTTTCAGGCGAAAAACGCTGGACTTCGGGGGGACATCGCGCGGACTACCTGTGGGTGCTCTGCCGCACCGGCACTGTGGAGAGTCACTCGCGCGGCCTCTCTCTGCTCATCGTCGACAGGCGCGCCCCAGGTGTCACCATCAGCCCCATCCCTTCGCTCGACGGCGAGCGCTTCAACGAGGTTCGTTTCGATGGGGTTCGGGTGCCGGCCGCCAACCGGGTGGGGAACGAGAACGAAGCCTGGTCCATGATGATCCAGTCGCTTGCCACCGAGCGCCATGTCCAGTTCTGTCCCAAACGAGTGACTCGCGACTTCGAAGACCTGGTGAGCTGGCTGCGCGGCAGCGAGCTTGCCGCCGACGCCGTCGTGCGCGCGCGCGTCGCCGAGCTGGCGGTGCGCGTGGCCGAGACCGAGGCGGTGGCGTTGACCATGCTCGAGGCGGTGGGAGCCGGCCGGCCGGCCGTCGTGGAGGCCGCCTACAACAAGCTGACGGGAAGCGAGGTGTGCCAGGAGATCGCTCGGGCAGCCCTCGATTTCGGTGCTCCCGAAGCCCTGGTCAGGGGCTCAATGCAGGAGTTCCTCTGGCGGCAGTCGCTCTGCGAGACGATCGGCGGCGGGACCTCCGAGGTGCTGCGCTCGGTGATCGCACGCAACCGCCTGGGCCTCGAGGCCTCCTCAAGGAGGCAGCGATGATCGACCGTGGCGTCGAGGCCCGGCTCCCCAGCGGGTCGATGCTCATCGGCGGTGACTGGGTCGACGTGACCTCCGAGGGGCGCCGGGAGCACGTCAATCCCGCCACTGGGCAGGTGATCGCGAGCTTCGCCCTCGCCGGGATCGCCGAGGTGGAGGCGGCCGTGTCCTCAGCTCGCGACGCGAGCTCGGACTGGCGGGCCTGGGATCCGGCCCGTCGCCGCGACGTGCTCCTGCGCATCGCCTCGCTGCTCCAGGAACACGACGAGGAGCTCGGTGTGCTGCGCACCCTCGAGACGGGTGCCCCGCTGAAGCGCCGGCGAGGTCGCTCCATGGCCGGCGAATACTTCACGTACTTCGCCGGGTGGGTCGACAAGATCGAGGGCCGGACCATCCCGGTTGGGCCCAACGCGCTCGACTACACCCTGCCCGAGCCCTACGGCGTGGTGGCGGTGCTGATCCCGTGGAACGGCCCGGTGGTCTCGGCGGGGATGAAAGTAGCGCCGGCGCTCGCGGCCGGGAACTGCGTGGTTCTCAAGCCGTCTGAGCTGGGGCCGCTGGCCGCGCTACGCTTCGCGGAGATCTGCCTCGAAGCCGGGTTGCCTGCGGGCGTGCTCAACGTCATCCCAGGCGGCGCGATCGCCGGCGACGCCCTGGTGCGTAACCCCGGGGTCGGCAAGGTCAGCTTCACGGGTGGGGCGCGCACCGGCCGGGCCGTGATGGCAGCCGCCGCGGCCAACCTCACCCCCGTCACCCTCGAGCTGGGCGGCAAGTCGGCCGCCCTCGTGTTCGCTGACGCCGATCTCGACGTGGCTGTGCAGATCGGCGTCATGACCGGCGTCGCCAACCTGTCCGGGCAGGGCTGCGTGCTGCCGACCCGCATGCTGATCGAGGACACGGTGTACGAGGAGGTCGAACGCCGCGTCACCGCCGTGGCCCGCTCGCTGGTCGTGGGTGATCCCTTCGACGCAGCGACCCAGATGGGACCGGTGATCAACGCCACCGCGTGCACGCGCATCATCGAGACCATCGAGCGCGCCACGGCCCAGGGAGAGGGACGTCTCCTCGCGGGCGGCCGGCGGTTGGGTGGCGCCCTCGCCGGTGGCTACTTCATCCCTCCGACGGTCTTCGGAGGCGTCGACAACGAGAGCCCGCTGGCACAGAACGAGGTGTTCGGGCCGGTGCTCAGCCTGATGCGGTTCGCGTCAGAGGGCGAGGCGGTGGCCCTCGCCAACGGAACGCGCTACGGGCTGGGGGGCTTCGTCTTCACAGCCGACCTCACTCGTGCCCATCGTGTGGCGGCCGCGCTCGACGCTGGTTGGATCGGCATCAACGGCTTTCCACCGATGCCGGCCAACGCGCCTTTCGGTGGTGTCAAGCAGAGCGGGTTCGGACGCGAGGGCGGGGCGGCCGGCCTCGACGAGTTCCTGCGGCCGAAGAACGTCTTCGTCCAGCTTCCCGCGCGATGAGCGATCTCCTGGCGGGCGTCCGCGTCCTCGAGGCCGCGGTGCTCTTCAACGGCGACCACCTGGGCATGCTGCTCGCCGACCTGGGCGCCGATGTCATCAAGGTCGAGTCGCCGCAGCGGGGGGACTATCTTCGTGACATGCTCGGCCAGATCACGCCGCACCACAGCCCGGCGCATGTGCAGGTGAACAGGAACAAGCGCAGCCTGACCCTCGACCTGCGCACCGAACCCGGGCGCGAGGTCTTCAAGGACCTCCTGCTCACCGCGGACGTCTTCGTGGACGGTTTTCGCGCCGGCGCGTGCGAGCGGCTGGGGGTCGGCTATGCCGCCCAGCGGCAGGTCAAGCCGGACATCGTGTACTGCCACTGCTCCGGGTTCGGTGGTCGCGGACCGTATGCATCCATCCCCACCCATGGGCAGATGATGAACGCCCTGGCCGCGGCGACACCCGTCCGGATGGACGCCGACGGGCTGGTCCGGCGGGTCGTGAGCGACGACCTCATGGGAGGCACAACCGGGGGCGGCGACGGCACCGCCGCAGCCGGGGTTCACGCCGCGCTCCACGTGGTTGCCGCGCTGGTGCGACGCGCCCACACCGGACTGGGCTGCCATCTCGACGCCGCCGGCGCCGACGCGGTGATCGCCAACGGCTGGATTGGTGCCATATATGGCCTCAACGAACACCGCATCACCGACCGCCATGATCTGCGCCCGCAGGACCAGGCGCCTCACAGCGGCGCCAAGTACCAGTGGTACCAGACGGCCGACGAACGCTTCGTGCTCTTCTGCTGCATCGAGCACAGGTTCTGGCAGCGTTTCTGCAGCGTGGTGGGACGGCCCGACCTCGCCGGCCACGCCGACCCGCGCGGCCCAGTCGACTTCGGCTACGGCGACGAGCCCCTGCGCCGCGAGCTGCAGGCGATTTTCAGCGGCCGCACGCAGCGGGAGTGGGTTCGGCTCGCGGCCGCCGAGCGGCTGCCCATCGGTCCCAGCAACGTGGGCGTCCAGAGCCTGCGTGACGACCCCCATCTGCGGGCCCGTGGGGTTCTGGTCGAGGGCGACCATCCCGAGGCGGGGGAGTTCACCTATGTGGCCCCGCCGGTGATCGTGGACGGTCAGTCCTTCGCGATCGGCCGGCCCGCACCAGAGCTTGGCCAGCACACCGACGAGCTCCTGGCCGAACTCGGGTATCCACCCGAGCGCATCCAGGCGCTGCGCGCCGCAGGCGTCGTCTGACCCGTCAGGCGATCTCGACGGCGCCACCCCGACGGGCGTCGGCGCCGCCCATGAGCATGCCGTGATGCCACCCCACCACCTGGGCCGCTCCGAAGCCCTCCTGACCGGGCGAGCGGTTGGCGGCGTCCGGCAGCGAAGCCGCCAGCGGATGTCCCGCCTCCAGGGCTACCTCGCCGCCCAGCAGGATCTTGAAGCGAGGCTCATCGATGGCGGCCTGCGGGTCGAGTCCCCGCTCGAGCAGGTGCACCAGGATCTGCACCTGCGCCTGGGCCTGCATGAAACCTCCCGCGACCCCGAGCACGTAGGCGAGCTGCCCGTCCTTGGTGACAGCGGCAGGGATGGTGGTGTGGGGTGGTTTGGCGCCTGGCTCGGGTGCCCGGTGCAGCGCGCGCAACATCGCCGCGCGATTCCCCATCGGACCGCCCAGCTCCGGGATCCCGAAGTAGGACCCGAAGTCTCCGAACACGCTGGTGATGAGCGAGGCGCCGAGCCCGTCACCATCGATCGCTGCGATGTAGGTCGTGTCGCCCCGAGCCGGGGTCGGCCGGGCGCCCATGGCCGTCAGGTCGAATCCCGCATGAGCCATGCCCGTGCCTACCGCATCGACCACCTTGCTCCACGCCGGCATCGCCTCGGTCGCATCCAGGAGGCGCAGGGCCTCGACGACCGCCGGTCCCTGGGTCGGCGCGGGCAGCTCCCACACCATCGCGCGCCGGAAGCCAGTCGACACGGGGGCTCGCTCGATGGTCGCGTGGGCGAGCAGGTCGTCGCGGCGCAGGTACCCACCGCCGGCGGCGACGCGCGCGGCGATCGCCGCACCCAGGGCGCCGTCGTACAGGACGCGCGCTCCACCCGAGGCGATGGCGAGTAGGCATTCTGCGAGCGCCGGGTTCATGATCCACTCGCCTTCCACCCGCGCCCGCCCCTCCGGCGCGTACAGCGGCCCGAGCACCGGGTCGGCGACGAGCTCTGCGGTCGCGCGCGCCGAGGTGGCGGCGAGCGTTCGTCGCACCTGGAACCCGTCGCGGGCGAGCTCGATGGCCGGCCCCATGAGGTCGGCGAGCAGGCGCGTTCCGAAGCGGGCCAGGGCGTCCTCGAGCAGCGCCATCGCACCTGGGGTGGTGGCGCTCCTCGCCCCGCGCCCAGGGACCTCGGTCAACCCGTCCGCGGCGAGGGCGGCCGTGGAGAGACCCAGCGGCAGCGATCCCGAACCGTCAAGTGCGACCGGCTGGCGGCCTGGCGCCACGCAGATGAGGAAGGCATCCCCACCGGGCCCGCACGCGTGCGGCTCCACCACGTACAGCACGAGCGCCGCGGCGACCGCGGCATCGACCGCGTTGCCGCCGTTGCGCATCACCGCAGCGCCTGCTGTGCTTGCGCGCGGGTCGGACGTGGCGATGACCCCGGGTCGGGATGGCATGGGGGCGCGGTTCGGGCCGGCGGTCAGCAGAGCCGCAGATAGCGCTCGGCGTTCTCGCTGAAGATGCGCCGCAACATCGGCTCACCCAGACCGGTCCAACTCAGCACCACGTCAGGAGAGCTCGGAAAGCGGCAGCCACCGTGCGGGTAGTCGGAGGAGTACATCAGCACGCCGTCCCCCACCACGTCGATCACACTCCGTGCCATGTTCTCGCCCTCGTCGAGCTCGACGCCGCAGAACACCCGCCCGTCACGGGCATAGTCCAGGGGCGTCCTGGCGGTCTCGGGGAGGGTCGCGGACAGGTAGGCTTGCTGCGTTCCCAGCCGGTTGAGCCAGCCGCCCACCCAGCCGGCGCTGCACTCGGCGAAGCCGATGCGCAGGTTGGGGTACGTGTCCAGCAGGCCAGACAGGATGACGTACGCGAGCAGGCGTTGTGCCCCCCAGGGGTGCGCTGCCGCGCGGGCGATGGCGAGGTTGCCCCAGACGTCGCGATACCCGGGGAAGTAGGGGGGCTCATAGAAGAAGGAGTGATGCAGGATGGGCAGGTCGGCCTCGTCCATCGCTCGCCAGATGGGATGGAGGCTGGGGTCGTCGGCGGGGAGGCCCTCGGGAAGGATCGGTATGACGGCGCTGACCCACGGATGAACGGCGAGCTGCCGGATCTGCTCAGCTGACCATTCGGGGTCGACGCCGGCGGCGAGGATCGCCGCCTTGAGCCTCGCGGGGTCTGTGCCGCAGTAGTCCGCCAGGTAGCGATGGTAGGACGCGTACAGCTCGAGAGCCAGCTCGGTTTCGAGCTCGGTGGCCGCATTGGCGAAGGTCGCCGGGATGATGACGTCGATGTCGCGTCCCTCGCGGTCCATGTCGGCGAGGCGACCTCTGGCGTTGAGGTTGTTGACCTCGGCCACCGGCTTCTCGGTGAAATGCGTTCCGGTCTTGCCACGCAGCGGGATGCTCCCGCCGCGCTCCGCCCGCTCGGTGGTCCCCGACGTGTTGAGGGCGCGCTTGAAGGGCATCGGGCTGATGCTCAGATGGTGCCCCTCGGTCACCGGCTGGTAGTAGGGCCGAAGCTCGTCCCACCGCTGCCTGAGCACCGGCCCGGCGTAGAGCTCGAGCGTCTCGATGTTCGGACCGACGTGGGTGTCGGTGTCGATGACGCGATATCCGTTGCGCACCCTGACTCCTCCCGAGTGCGGCGGTCACGCACGTGCAGCACGGTCCGCGCGCCGGATATGGAGTGTACTCTATTCGTGGTGGACGAGCCAGCGGTGGGCAGCAGCTCCACCCGGCACGGTCTGCGCGATGAGCACCGGCCGCGCCGGCCCGCAACCATTTGCTGCGGCTTGGTCGCGGGACTGCTCTCGGGGATCTTCGGGGTTGGGGGAGGATTCCTGATCGTCCCCGCGCTGACGTTGTTTCTGCACATGGACCAACGCCGCGCCCACGGCACCTCCCTGGCCGCGGTCATCCCGATCGCGGCCGCGGGGGTGATCGGCTATGCACTCCATGGAGACCTCGACCTGAGCTACGCGCTGTTCCTCATCCTCGGAGCGGCGCTGGGAGCGCTGGTCGGCACGTACCTGCTGAGCGTCCTCGGCGGTCGCACGCTGCGCCTTGCCTTCGCCGCGTTGCTGGTCGCGGCGGCCCTGCGGTTGGCGCTGCCAACGCCGGAGGCCACCGGGCACCAGGAGCTCACCATCCCCCTGGCAGCCGGCCTGATCGCTCTGGGGGCCGTTTCCGGCGTGCTGGCCGGGCTTTTCGGTGTCGGCGGCGGGATCGTCATCGTCCCCGCCCTCATCCTGTTCTTCGGCGTGACCGACGTCGTGGCCAAGGGCACTTCGCTCCTTGTCATCCTGCCCACCGCGCTGGTCGGAACGGCGTCCAACCTCCGGCGTGGGAATGCGGACATCGGCATCGCCGCGCTCCTGGGCGGGTCGGGCGTGCTGGCCGCCTTTCTCGGCGTCCAGATTGCAGCGCGGCTCAACCACACCCTGTCCACAGCCACCTTCGCCGTGCTGCTGTTGGTGGCGTCGGCACGCCTGGCGACAACCCGCGAGCGGCCGGCTCGCACAACCGCTGAATGACCGTCGCCGGCGGAGTGGCGCGTCGATCCGAGTGCGGCCGCCGCTACCCCGAGACCGAGCCTGGAGCCGTCGCCGGGGTGACCGCCGTGGCGGGTGCGGCCGTCGGGAGTCCGTACAGACGGCGCGCGTTCTCCGCGAGGATCAGTCGCTGCTCAACCTCGGGAACACCATCGAGCTGAGCAGCGATTCCCGTGCGCGAGTTGGGCCAGTCGGCGCCGGTGTGCGGGTAGTCGGATGACCACATCATCGTGTGCACGCCGACCAGATCGCGATTACGCACCGCATACCGGTCCTGCTGGAACGTCGCGAAGCACTGCCTGTACCAGTACTCGCTGGGCATCATCGGCAGCGTCGTCTTCGTCCAGAAGCGGTGCCGGCTGAAGTTGTCGTTGGTCTGCTCGAGGAAGAACGGGACCCATCCGGCTCCCACCTCCGCGAAGCCGACCCGCAGACGCGGATGGCGCTCGAGCACGCCGCCGAGGATGAGATGGCCGAGCAGCGGCACTGTCGAGACGGCCTGACGCTCCGGGTTGAGCATGGCCAGGGTGATGGTGGCGATGCGATCGGCGGCGCCGTTGCCCGCGCCCTCTCTGGACTGGTCGGCGGCCTCGCCCGCGGTCTCCACCTCGCCCCCCTCGGCGAAGCCCACATGGACGATCAGCGCCAGGTTCAGCTCCTCCAGGACCGACCAGAAGACATCGTCCACCGGGTGGTCGGGGTTGTGCCCGCCGTTCGGCCACGCGGACAGCAGGATGCCGTGGATCCCGGGGAGCGCGGCGGCGCGGCGCACCTCGGCGATGGCGTCCTCGACGCTTGTCACGGGCACCAGGCCGACTGCGATGAAGCGCCCGAGGTCGTACGCGGCAAACTCGGAGATCCAGTTGTTGTAGGCCTGCACGCAGGCGATCTGGACCTCGCGGTCGTGGGAGAGATGACCCGAGCCGGTCAGCAGATAGGTCGGGAACAGCACATGGGCGTCGACCATGTCGAGCGCCATGTCCTCCAGGCGGGCCCTGGGGTCCCACGCACCCGACCGAAAGGTGTCGTCGTACCCGTCCGAGAACAGGGTCCACGTGAGCGGTGACTTGCCGGCCGCGTTGCAGAGCGGCGTGATGCTCGAACGACGGCCGGTGTCCCATTGCCAGGCCTTGCCCCGCGGCACGTCGACCACGCGCGGCGCCCGGTCGAGGAGCTGCTTGGGGAAGCGCGCGGTGAACAGGTCGGGCTGCTCGTTCATGTGGGTGTCCGCATCGATGGTCCACGTGCTCATCGGGTCCCTCCATCGCCGCTCGCCGCGGGGGCAATCTCCTGGTCGACATGCCAGCGCGGCTCTCGTTTCTCGACGAACGCCAGCGGGCCTTCCTTGAAGTCGGGGTGCGCCCAGTGCTTCTGCAGGAGCGCCCACCCGTATTCCAGGGCCTGGGTATAGCCGACCTCGAGCGAATGCCAGATGGCCTGCTGGGACAGGGAGACAGCCGCGGGAGAGTGCCGGGCGATGGAGGTCGCGATCTCTTCAGCGGTGTCCATCAGCCTGTCCAGGGGCACGAGCTCGTCGACCAGGCCCAGCTCGTAGGCGCGCCGCGCCGGCATCCTGTAGTCGCGTGCCTGCAGCGTCAGCCGCAGCGCCGCGCCCAGCGGCAGACGGCGTGCCAGACCGATGTTCTCGATGGCGCCCACCATGCCCACGTTGACGTGTGTGTCGGTGAAGGCCGCCGTCTCGGCTGCAACGATGATGTCGGAGTCGACGACGAAGTGCAGTCCGGCTCCGGCCACCAGCCCGTTGACAGCGCAGACCGTGGGTTTCCAGACGCCGTTCTGGCGCGGCGACCAGAAGACCTCGTCGCGCAGTGGGCCACCCCCGGCGCCCACGCTCCCGCGAGCGGCGACGCGCTGCATGTCGGCGCCGGTGCAGAAGTGCCGTTCGCCGGTGCCGGTGACGATCGCGGCGCGGATCCACGGGTCGTCGCGCACCTCGTTCCAGATGGCGCGCATGCCCGAGTGGATCTCGCGCGTCAGCGCGTTGCCGCGCTCGGGCCGGTTGAGGCGGATGAACGCGATGTGGTCGCGTTTCTCATAGACGAGACCCTCGATCGGCCGGCTCAGGTCGGCAGGCTCCACGGCTTGGACCACGTCTCCTCCCACACCGCGCGAAGGCGATTCGCGGCTCGGACATATAGGATACTCTATCTGGCCGCCGGCCGACCAGGCCCACGAGGAGCACGGGTGTGACTCGAATGACGGGAGGTGAGGCGGTTGCTCACGCCCTGGAGTCCCTCGGTGTCACGCATGTCTTCGGCATCGTCAGCGTGCACAACCTGCCTATCTACGACGCCATCGCGCGCCGCGGGGTGATCACCGCGGTCGCCATGCGCCACGAGCAGGGCGCGGTGCACGCGGCCGACGGCTACGCGCGCGCCGGCGGCGGGCTCGGGGTCGCCATCACCAGCACTGGTCCCGGTGCGGCCAACGCGATGGGTGGCCTGTTCGAGGCAGCGTTCGCCTCGTCGCGCGTGCTGATGATCACAGGCCAGGTGGAGTCGCTGTACCACGGGCGCGGCAAGGGTTCCCTCCACGAGGCCGACGCCCAGCTCGCCATGTTGCGCAGCGTGGCGCGTCAGGCAGTGACCGTCCGCCACACCTCCGAGATCGCGGAGGTCATCCAGAACGTGGCGCACGACATCGGCAGCGGTAGGCCTCAACCGGGAGCCGTGGAGATCCCCATCGACCTGCAGCACGCGACCAGCGACGTGCCCATCCCCGTGTTCCCCGGCTGGACGCCGACGGCCCCCGACGAGGGGGCGCTCGAGCGGGCCGCGAGCATCCTTGCCGACGCGGAGCGTCCGCTCGTGTGGGCGGGTGGGGGGGTCGTGAGAGGGGACGCCGCCGTGGAGCTCACCCGCATGGCCGAACGCTTGCGCGCGCCCGTGGTGACCTCCACCGAGGGGCGCGGCGCCATCTCCGAGGACCATCCGCTGAGCCTCGGTCCCACCCCCGAGCTGCCGGAGGTGAGCCGGCTCATCGCCGAGGCGGACGTGGTGCTGGCAGTGGGCACGCGCTTCCAGCAGTCGACGACCGCGCGCTGGACGGTCGCCATCCCGGGGCGGCTGATCCACCTCGACGTGGACGCTCATTCCATCGGCCGGACGTACGAGCCTGAGATCGCCCTGGTCGGGGATGCCGCCGCCGGCCTCCGCCGGCTCGCCGAACTCGTTCCCGCCGGCGCCACCGGGGAGGGCTGGCCGGCCCGCGCGCGTGCCGTTCGGTCCCAGGTGGAGGCATCACTGCGCGCCCAGATCGGACCCGACCACGAGGCCATCATGGACGCGATCGACGAGCTGCTTCCGGCCGGGTCGGTGGTCGTCAAGGACTCGACGATGCCGGCGTATTTCTGGGGCAACCGCCTGCTCCGCGTGCGCCGGCCCCGCAGCTCGCTGCGCCCGGTGTCGATGGCGATCGGACCAGGCCTCCCGCTTGCCGTCGGAGCGGCGCTCGCGTCCTCGTCGCCCACCCTGCTGATCCAGGGCGACGGCGGCCTCATGCTCAGCCTCGGTGAGCTTGCCACCGTTGCCGAACTCGGGCTTCCGCTGGTTGTGTGCGTCTTCAACGACTCCGGCTACGGGATCATCCGGTGGATGCAGGACCAGCTCTTCGGCGGGCGGCGCATCGGCGTCGACCTCGTCACCCCCGACTTCACGGTGCTGGCGCGCGCGTTCGCCGTGCCTGCCGAGCGCGTCGAGAGCGCCACAGATTTCACCCCCGCGTTGCGGCGGGCCCTCGACGGCGGTGGGCCGGCGCTCATCGACATCGACATGCGCGGCCTGCGCCCGGTCGAAGTGCATCCCTCCCAACCGCTGAAGCGCGAGTGAGCGCGACCTGGTGGTGCTGTCGCCGCGCTGCTCAGCCCGGCGGCGGCGTGGGGAGGTCCTCGGCACCCAGGCCGAATCCGCGCACAACCCGTGACACACACGTGTAGAAAGCGGCGGTCAGGATCAGCTCGACGATCTGGCGCTCGCTGAAGGCGTCGCGCAGGTCGGCAAACGTGGCCTCGCTGATGTCGACGGTCGTCGTGAGCTCGTCGGTCAAGCGCAGCGCGGCCCGCTCGGTGCTGCTGAATCCGTCGCTCCGCGACCACCGCCTGAGCGCCTCCACCTGCGCTTCCGTGACCCCGCTGCGGAGCGCCATCGGCAGGTGGGCGTGCCACTCGTAGCCGGCATCGGTGAGCTGAGCGACGCGCAGGATCACCAGCTCGCGCAGCGCTCGCGGGGTGGTCGACTCGTGGCGCAGGGGCCACGCCATCTGGACCCACCCCTGGAGCAGAGCGGGCGCATGAGCGAGCATCCGGTAGAGCGCCGGGACAGAGTCGAGGCGCTCTTTGACGGTTCCGAAGATCTCGGCGACGACTGGGTCCTGGCTGTTCTCCTCGACGAGACTGAGGCGCGCCACCGCTCCCGTCAGGCCTCCATCCGGCGCGGCCCCGGGCCGAACGTCGCGGGCACCGAGAACTTTCCGTACACCACGCCGATGGTGTCGGCGCGGACGACTCGAGCATGGTCGACGCTGTAATCGGGGAGGCGCGCCAACACCGCGCCGAGCGTGATGTGGGCCATGCGCCGGGCCAACGTCGAGCCCAGGCAACGATGCGCGCCCAGACCGAAGGTCATGTGGCGGTTGGGGAAGCGGTCGAGCACAAGCGTCTCCGCGTCGGGGAAGACCGCCTCGTCGCGATTGCCCGAGGCCCATACCAGCAGCACCTTCTCACCTGCGCGGATCGTCTGGCCGCCGATGTCCACGTCGCGGGTGACCGTGCGCGCCAGTGCGAACTGGGGCGCCTCGAAGCGAAGGAACTCCTCGACCGCCGTGGCGAGGAGGCCCGGGTCGGCGATCAGGCGCGCGCGGGCCTGGCGGTCGAGATCCAGGTTCACGAGCGCGTTGCTGATCAACGAGCCGGTGGTGTCGAACCCACCCTGAATGGCGAGCGTGGCCATCTCCAGCACGTCGTCATCGCTGATCGGTTGGTCCTCGATGGTCGCTTGCGTCAAGTGGGAGATCAGGTCCTCTCCCGGACGCGACCGGCGCTGAGCGATGGTGGTGATGAGGGTCTGGCGGATGCGCCGCAGGCCTTCGAGCGCGCCGACACGCCCCGGGTTGTCCTGGCGGAGGAACACCGTGGCATGGAGCGGCTCGGAGTACGAGCGCCATTCGTCCACGGGGAGGCCCAACAGATGCAGCGTGGTCATCGCGGGGACCGGGTCGGCGAGGTCATGGACCAGGTCGCAGGCGCCGCGCTCGATGAATTCATCGATGCACAGGTTGGCGAACCTGTCGATGTGCGGCTCAAGGAGCTGCACTGCTGCGGGCGCGAAGTGGCGCTGCATGACCCGCCGGTACTCCTGGAACAGCGGCGGGTCGAGTTCGATGGGAATCGAGCGCTGGCGGTTGAGCTTCGGCGGGATCACGATGCTCCCGGCGGAGGAGAAGGTCTCGTTGTCGAGCGCCACCCGTTTGATGTCCTCATAGCGGGAGAGCACCCAGAACCCGCCGTATGCGTCACTGTGGGCGACTGGGCACTGGCGGCGCAGGTCACGGCAGACCGACCACGGGTCGTCGGCGAACTCCCGCGAGTGGTGGTCGAAGCTGACGCTGGGAACGGGCCGCTCTCCGATCACGTCCGGGTCACCGGGGTCGAGGTGGGAGAGGGCCCAAGGAACGTCGTCGCCGCGTCGTCAGAGGCCGGCCAAAGCTCGCGGGCGCGCTCCCTCAGGCGCTGCTTCTGGACCTTCCCTGTCGACGTTCTGGGAAGCGGCCCGAAGCAGATTCGCCTGGGGATCTTGAAGCCAGCCAGGTGGTCACGCACGAATCCGGAGAGCTCGCCCTCCGACGCGGCGGCGCCGTCGCGCAGGGTCACGAAGGCGGCCGGCACCTCTCCCCATCGGAGGTCGGGGGCCGCCACCACCGCCGCCTCGAGCACGGCAGGATGGGCGGCGAGCACGCGCTCCACCTCCACAGACGCGATGTTCTCGCCACCCGAGACGATCACGTCCTTGGCACGGTCGGTGAGCTCGACGTAGCCGTCGGGATGGCACACGCCCAGGTCGCCCGTGCGAAACCAGCCATCCGGGATCGCTCTCCTTGTGGCCTCCTCGTCGAGGTAGTACCCGAGCATGACGTTGTTGCCGCGGATGGCGATCTCGCCGGCGCTGCTGCCGTCGGGCAAGACGTCCAGGCCGCGCTCGTCAAGCACGCGCAGGGAGGTGGTGACCACAGTTCCGATTCCCTGGCGGGCCTTGAGAACCGCCCGCTCGCCCTCATCTCGGCCATCCCAGTCGGGCTGCCACTCGCACACGACCGCCGGACCATAGGTCTCGGTGAGACCGTACAGGTGGGTCACATCGATGCCGTATTCGGCGGCTCGCCGCAGCAGCGCCGGCGAGGGAGGCGCACCTCCCACTTGAACCCGCACCTTCGCAGACCCGGCCGTGGGGGTTTGCTGAGGGCCGGCGAGCAGATCACTGAGCACCGTCGGCGCGCAGTTGAAATGCGTGACCCCGTGCCGGCGGACGAGCTCCCACGTGCGCTGCGGTTCGGGCCGCTCCAGGCAGACGTGCGTCCCTCCCGCGGCAGTCACCCCCCACGTGAAGCACCACCCGTTGCAGTGGAACATCGGCAGCGTCCAGAGGAACACCGACTCCATGCCCAGATGCGCGTGATGGATCACGGCGAGGGCCTGGAGGAACGCCCCGCGGTGCGAGTACATCACTCCCTTGGGTCGCCCGGTGGTCCCGCTCGTGTAGTTGATGGACAGCAGCGAGCGCTCGTCGAGACCCTCAGGCTCCAGCGCCGGCGCCCCCGCCAGCGCGGCCTCGTACTCGTCGCTGACGCCGCCCACGCGCACGGTCGCCGGCGACGCGGTGCAGGCCGAGAGGGCCCGGTCGGCGAGGCCGGCCAGACGATCGTCGACGACGAACACGCTGGGTTGGCAGTGGTCGAGTATGGCGGCGATCTCGTGGGGGTTGAGCCGGGTGTTGAGGGCGACCAGGGCCGCGCCACTGTGAGGGACGCCGTAGTGGGCCTCGAGCAGCGGGAGGCTGTTCAAGGCCAGGACGGCGACCCGATCACCGGCGCCCACGCCCCGCTCGCGGAGGTGGCCACCCAGACGGCGACAGCGATCCCACAGCTCTGCGTAGCTCACGACACGCTCGCCGTCGATCACAGCCTGGCGAGCTGCGAAGTGGTGCGCGGCGCGCTCCAGGAACTGGACAGGGGAGAGGGGATCGGCGCCGCCGGCTGGGCGAATGTCTCCCATCGTGAGCAAACAGGATACTCAACTCGGAAGCGCTGGCGCGAAGTCAATGGGGATCGGGCACGTGGGCCCCGGCCGGCGCCGGTCGTGTGCCCTCCCCCGTGTCGCCATCCTGGCCGTGCTCGGTGTGCGGCTCAGACCATGCGCCGGTCGGTCGCCCAGCGGGTCAGCTCGTGGCGGCTGCTCAGCTGCAGCTTGCGCAGCACCGAGGAGACGTGGGTCTCGACGGTCTTCACCGAGAGGTGCAGCCGTGCCGCCACCTCCTTGTACGTGAACCCGCGCGCGATGTGGCGCAGCACCTCGCGCTCACGCGCGGTGAGCTGATCGAGCTCAGGGTCGACAGCGCCGGGCACCTCGCCGCGGAACGCGTCGAGTACGAATCCTGCCAAACGTGGCGAGAACACGGCGTCACCGTCACGCACGCGGCGCATCGCCTCGGCCAGGTCCGCCGGAGCGATCGACTTGGTGACATAGCCGCGAGCGCCGGATCGGATCAGCAGGATGACGTCGCGCGGCGCGTCCGACACCGAGAGAGCGAGGAAGCGCACCTCCTCGGTGTCGCGCAACACGTTCTCGACGACTGCGACACCGCCGCCGCCGGGAAGGTGAACGTCGAGGAGCACGACCTCGGGGCGCGTGCCGCGGATCCCCTCGATGGCGGTGTCCACGTCACCGGCCTCCCCCACAATGTCGAACGCCTCGCCGAGCTCGGTCCTCAGGCCGCTGCGGAAGAGGTGGTGATCATCGACGAGGAACACCCGGATGCGATTCGGCGCCGCGCTCAACGCTCGGCCCTCGGCATGACGAGCTGCACCTCCGTGCCATCCCCGAGCCGGCTTTGGATGGTTGCCGAACCCCCGTGACGCCGCATCCGGCCGACGATCGACTCGGCGATTCCGCGCCGGTCCATGGGCACGGTGTCCGTGGCGAAGCCGCGGCCCTGGTCACGAATGAAAGCGGTGACCGCGTCGTCCTCCACCTCCACATACACGGCCACGCGGGGGGCACCGGAATGGCGCGCGGCGTTGATCGCCGCTTCCTGGGAGGCGAGGACCAGCGCCTGCATCCGTTCGTCGACCGGGGCGTCGCCGACCACCACTGCGTCGACGGTGACGTGATGCATCTGCTCGACGTATGACGCGAGGGCGTCGACCGAGCCGCGCAGATCGGTGGCCGCATCGCCGAACGGGCGGCCGTTGAGCCAGGCACGGAGGTCGCGTTCCTGCCGGCGTGCGAGACTGACGATCTCCGCAGGGACGTCAGCGCGTTCGATGAGCGCGAGCGTGTGGAGGACGGAATCGTGGAGATGCGCGGCGATCTCAGCGCGCTCCTCGGAGCGGATGCGCCGGCGCCGCTCCTCGGTGGCCTCACGGGCGAGCCGCAGGATCCACGGCCCCAGGATGATGCCCAGGCCCACCGCGGTCACAACCATGGCGAGAACTGCCGTGCGGGCGGCGGCCAGCGCCTGGTTGGCGGCGAGGAAGATCGCCATACCGCCGGCCACCAGCAGCCCGCCTCCCGCCACGCGCAGGGGCGAGGTGCGGCCGGCGAACACCGCCTCGATGGGGTTCCCGGGCAGACGCGCTCCCACGCGGGTCCATCGAGCGCGGTCACTCTCACCGCTCCGCGCCCAGATCAGCGCCGAGCCCGCCGCGGCCAGGGCCACCGGCCAGACCAGGGTGTCGCCAAGCCATAGACCGAGGTCGCGCATGACCAGGAGGCTGCCCAGGACGATGGCGCCGAGCGCGGCGATCTGCCTGGGTCGCGGCGCCGGACGCGCGGGCGCCGCCGCCGCCGGCTCGGCGTCGGGCTCAGCACTCAACGCCCACGCGAGCAGATAGAGGACCACCCCCAGGCCGCTGGCGACGGTGAGCACGGCGAATGCGAGGCGGAGCAAGACAGCGTCGACGCCCGCCAGCTCCGCGAGGCCACCAGCGACGCCCACGAGAACGCGGTCGGAGCCGCTGCGCCTGAACAAGTGCCTACGCCCGGCGCCGCCTCCGGCGACCGGGGCTCCCGGGGCGGGCCCGTGCGCGGCGGAGTCGGGTCGGGGCACTGTGACGCTGATCAGTCTCTCCTCGCGGGCGGCGATCGCGGCCAGGATGATGGCACCCATAACGCTGGCACGCGATTCGGCTCGCGTCCATCGGGGACGGCCCTGGGATAACCGGCTTCGGCCTCAGGGATCTTTCAGGGGAGTCCCCGATGGCGCGGCGAGCCATGCGAGGCGCAGCCTGCACACACGCGGCAACCGGAGTGCGGCTCCGTGCACCAAGCGCCCGCGCAGCGGGGAGGAGACACCATGACTGGAGAGCCGATCGGGGGTGGCCCTGTCGAACCGCAGCACGATGCGGCCTCGACGGCACCGGGCTACACCCCGACGCCGCCACCCGGCTACACCGCCCCGCCACCCGGCGGGTGGGCGTCACCGCCTCCCGGCGCGCCGCCGCCGCCGACCGATAGCACCCCGCGACGCCTGGTTCGCCGTACGGACGACCGCATGATCGCGGGCGTCGCCAGCGGCCTGGGGGCGTACCTCGGCGTCGACCCGCTACTCGTACGCATCGGCTTCGTGGTGCTCAGCTTCCTCGGCGGAGTCGGCGTGGTCGCCTACGTCGCCGCCTGGTTGCTCGTGCCCTCCGCCGACAACGCGGAGGCGGTCGGCTTGACCGCAGCGCGCCGCCTTGGTGAAAGGCACGGCCGTGGCCGTGGCCGGGCTGTCGTCGGTGTGATCCTGCTCGCGGTCGCCGTCCTGGTCCTCGTCAACAACCTCAGCGTCGGACACCAGGGATTGTTCTGGGGTCTCGGACTGATCGTGGTCGGGGTGCTGCTTCTCACCGAGGAGGCGTGGCCAGGTCGCGGTTCGACAACCCGCACCCCTGGACCGGCTGCGGCATCGACTTATGCCACCGCGACGTACAGCGCAGCGGCGTTCGCCCCGACGCCCGCGGTGGACCCGCGAGCGTCCGCCGGCTGGGCACCCCAGCCGGCCGCGACGTGGTCACCCGCACCCGCCGGATCCCCGTCGCCACCCGTCGCGCGCCCGCGGTCGGTGCTCGGTTGGGTGACCGCAGCAGTGGCGCTCCTCGCAGTCGGGACCGCCGCGCTCCTTGACAATGCCGGCGTCGTGTCGGTCAGCGCTGGGGCCGGGCTCGCGCTCGCCCTCATCGTGATCGGGCTCGGCTTGATCGTCGGGGCCTGGTGCGGCCGTTCGCGCGGCCTCGTCGTCCTCGGCCTTGCCCTGCTCCCACTGGCGGCGACTGCCGCGCTCATCCAGGTGCCCCTCTCGGGCGGAACGGGCGACCGTACCGTGACCCCCGCCACCGTGGCCGACCTGCAGAGTGACTACCGGCTCGGCGCGGGCCAGCTCACCGTCGACCTCACGCACCTCGACCTCGGCGGCGCCACGCGTTCGTTCACCGCGAGCGTCACCCTGGGCCAGCTCACCGTCGTCGTCCCGTCCACCGCTGCGGTGGATGTGCACGGCCGCGCTGGGGCCGGCGAGCTCGACCTGCTCGGTCACATCGACAACGGTGCGCGGATCGAGGCCAACGCGGCGACCCCCGGGTCCCCGGGCGGCGGCAGGCTGCACCTCGACGTCAGGGTCGGTCTCGGCCAGGTGCGCGTGGTCCAGGCCGGCGCGGTGTCGGCGAGCCCATGAGGCGCCACCACCTCGACGTGATCTCCCTCGTCGCCGGCGTCACGTTCATCACTCTGGGCGCGCTGCTCATCGGGGACCAGGTCGACCTTGTCGTGCGACTACGCTGGGGGTGGCCGCTGCTTCTCATCGCCGTGGCCGCGGTCATGCTGGCCTCGGTCGGTGTGAATCGGGGCGCCGGCGCCGCCGTTCAGACGCGGGCCGCGCCCACCCCTGGGCCGGGCGGGGAGTGGGTCAGCTCGAACGCAACCGCCGGCGAGGCGGCCGCGATGTCCTCGGAACCGCTGGTGGTGGAGGACCCGGAGGGACGGTAGACCTCGGGTGCCAGTCCCCTGGGGGGGTGGGGGGACCGGGCACCCAAGGCCCGTCGGCGGACCGACCTCACCGGAGACCCTTCCTCTCGGGAAAGCCGTGTCATGGTCGAGTCACGCCTTCTACGCGGAGTTTATCAATGTCTATACTGGTTGTCGAGTCATGAACCAAGCTCTATCGTTGGCGCGGCCGCCTTCCCTCGGCCCCATTGCGATGGAGGAACCCAGCCGTGTCTCGACTCTCGCTGCGCCGCACTGCGGCCACCGTCAGCTTCGTCCTCGTCTCCGTTGGCGCGGCCGGCCCAGGGCCGGCGGGTGCTGCCATCGTCGGGGCGGTGGGTCCGGGGGTGAGCACCGTGCTCCACGCCGCCGGGGTCCTGCCTCCCGTGGAGAGAGCCGTCACCGCCGGGCTCCTGCCTCCCGTGGAGTAATCGCGCCGGGCGAGGGGGCGGCGACCGAGCCGCGCCTCTCCGCCCGGCGGGCCACCGCGCTCTCGCGTGCCCGCCCGCGGTTCGCGGCCGGTCGATGGGCGCCCTAGAATCCTCGCGAGGTGAAGAAGAGAGGGTCTGGGTGGCACATGCTCATGCGGGGGGCGAGGTGAAGGCGGCGGCCCCTCCACGACCTGCCGGCGCGGCCGAGGAAACCACCCCAACCGGCGAGCCTCGGCCTCCGGGCGGCGCCCCGATCCCAGCAGCACGGGTCGGCGACAACCCGCCCGCGCGAGCAGTGCTCCTCGGCGAGCGGGTGCGCACTCTTCGCCACGCCCGGGGCATCTCGCAGACAGCTCTCGGCGGCGGGCGGCTGACCAAGGGGTTCATCTCCCAGGTGGAGTCGGGTCGCAGCAACTGCTCGCCTGAGAGCCTCCAGTTCCTCGCCGCACAGCTGGCCGTGCCTGTGACCACGCTCCTGCCCAGCCTCGAGTCAGGCCAGCATCGAGCCTTCCTCCAGCGCGCTGCCGAGGCGGCCATCAAGGGTGGGCAGCTCGGGCAGGCCCGGGCGCTGGTGGACGAGCTCGCGTCTCTGGTCGTCACCGCGAACGAGGCGGCCGAATGCCACCGGCTGCATGGCGAGCTGCTCCTCACCGAGGCGGACCTGGACGCCGCACAGGACGCCGCTACGGCGGCGCTGGGAGTGCTGGGCCCCGACGACCGCTCCGACCTGGCCGTCCGGTCCCACAACCTCGCCGGCAAGGTCCATCTCGCCGCTGGCCGCCACGCCGCCGCCCTCCAGTATTTCGCTCGCGGCGCCCAGCTCGCCGAGACGGGACGGGCCGACCCGGCCCTCCTCGCCGTCCTGCGCCGCAACGAGGGGACTGTCCACATGCGCCTGGGCGACCCCGTCCGCGCGCTGCGCGCGTACGAGTTGAGCCGGGCCGCGGCCGCGCAGGCCGAGGATCTGCGCGGGCTGGCCATCGCCAGCATGGGGCTGGGCGAGGCCGCCAGGTCCCAGGGGGAGTTCGCGGCGGCGATCTCCCACGCGGAACGCGCCGTGACCCTGCTCGACCGCCTCGAGCTGCGCGACCTGGTGGTCCAGCTGCTCCACAACATCGGCCACGCCCAGGCGGACCGTGGCGACCTGGCCGGCGCCCGGGCCTCCCAGCGTCGCGCGCTGGAGGCGGCGCGGTCGATCGGCGACCGCCGTACTGAGGGGTACGCCCTGGAGCGCCTCGCGGCCCTGGAGCTGCTCGAGGGCCACGCGACTGAGGCCGAGGCCGACGCACGCGAGGCGGCCGCGGCGGCCCAGGAGGTCGGTGACCGTGGGCTGCTCGCCCTCGCGCAGGTGGCGCGTGCCGAGGCCAGCGAGGCGCTCGGCAAGCCCGCCGAGGCGGATCGGCGCCTCGCAGAAGCACGGCGCACCGCCCGCTCGGCCAGCCCCCTCGAGCAGCGTCAGGTGCTTCTGCGTGAAGGCGCTCTCCAGCGGGCCCGTGGGGACCTCGGCCGCGCCGCGATCCTCTTCGAGGAGGCCGCGCGGATGACCGGTGGCGGGGGTTCCGAGGCGGGCCGCCGGGCGGCGCCTAGCCCCCGGGCGTGACGGCGGCCGCCAAAGCCTCCAGGCGCTCGTGGAGGCCGTCGACGGCGGCCTCGTGCTCCGGTTTCATCAGCACGCTGCGCAGGATGCGGACCCATGGTGTGCCGTCCTCGCGGATCTCATGCCGCAGCCGCATGGCCGCGGCGGAGACGCGTGCCACCGCAACGTAGATCGGCTCGGCGTCGCCCATCGCCGCATCGAAGAGCTGCTGGCTGGCGCGGTCGATGGCAGCGGCGCCCAGTCCGTCGACGGTGGGGAAGTACGTGACGATGTCGAGCTCGGGGTCCTGGTAGGCGCGCAGCGTCGCCGAGGTGCGCAGCAACTCCGTCCAGCGGAGCGCGGCGTGCCGCCCGGCGCAGACGACCGCACCCAGTCCGGCGTCGGTGAGCGGAAAGAGCTGCAGTGTCGTCCACAGGCCGGCCGCGGCGGCCCCGGCACGGGAGCACTCCAGGCTGATCTCACCGAGGTGCAGCGCTCCGGAGGTGAAGTACGTGTACGGCGAGTCGTGCTTGTAGAACCGCCCCACCGACGGGTCGCGGAAGAGCACGCAGCCGCATCCGTAGGGCTGCAGGCCGTGCTTGTGCGGGTCGACCACCACCGAGTCGCACTGCGCGATCGCCCGCAGCGGCGCCGCGGGCACGTCGGCCGCTCCCGACCAGGCGGGGATGGTGAAGAATCCGCCATACGCGGCATCAACGTGGAGGCGCACCCCGTGCTCGTCGCGCAGCCGCAGCGCCTCGTCGATGGGATCGACCGCCCCCAGGGAGGTGGTGCCGGCGGTGAGCACGACGGTTCCGATCCGCCCTGACCGCAGCGCTCTTTCCAGGTCCTCGAGATCCATTCTGCCGCGTTCGTCGGCGCGGATGCTGATTCCGCGCACTCCCAGCAGCGCGCACATCCGCGCGTGCGTGTAGTGGCTCTCCTCGCTGAAGGCCACGGCGGCATCGGGGTTCAGCTCGCGGGCGACGAAGAGCGCCTCGAGGTTGGCGATGGTACCGCTGGACGTGAGGTGGCCCAGGCTGTCGTCGGGAAACCGGAACATCGCCGCCAGCGCCGCGACCGCCTCCCGCTCGAGCGCGGCGGTCGCAGGCCCCCCGTCGAGCGCATGGTTGTTGGGATTGATGAGCATCGCCATGAGGTACCCGACGACGGCGGCGGGTGACGGCGGCTTGAGCATCTGCCCCGCGTAGTCCGGATGGAAGAACGGGTAGTTGTCCGCCAGGCGGTGCTCGAGCTCGGTCAGCACGCGCTCCATGCGCTGCTGGTCGATGCGCGTGCTCTCGTGCTCGTGCCATTGCGGCCAGCGCGCCTGCCAGCGCTCCACCGCATCGATCGCCAGGCGGCTCGAAGCGCGCAGGTCCATCGCGGTCAGTGCCCCCTGTCGACCACTGTGGCGAGCGCCTCGAGCAGCCTGTCGACGTCCATGTCGCTCGTGTAGTGGAGCGCGCCCGCGCGCACGCCGTCGGAGATCCCGAGGGTGCGCGCCAGCTCCACTGCGTAGAAGTCGCCGTCACCGACGGCCACGCGCCGGTCCGCGAGCCGCCCGGCGACCGCTCCGGCGGACAGTCCGTCGACCGCGAAGAAGACCGTCGGCGTGCGGTCCCGCGGCGCCCCGGCAAGGCGGACATGCGGCATCGCCTCGAGCCCATCGAGCATCCGGCCGAGGAGCCGCTCCTCGTGCAGCCGCACGGCGTCGTGGCCGGTGTCGAGCAGGTAGTCCGCCGCCGCCGCCGCCCCGGCGAGGGCCTCGAAGGGCAGGGTGCCCTGCTCCCACCGCTCGGGCCCCGAGTCCGGGGCGGGACGCACCTTGGCGGGGCGCAGCCCGGCCATCAACTCGGGGGCCAGCCAGAGCGCGCCGACGTGGGGTCCGAACCACTTGTAGGCAGAACAGGCGAGCGAGTCGCAGCCCAGGCGCGTGACGTCGACGCGGCGGTGCGGCACCGCGTGCACGGCGTCGACGGCGACCCGCGCTCCTGCCGCGTGCGCCACTTCGATGATCGCGGGGAGGTCGGTGACGGTGCCCACCAGGTTGCTGGCAGCGCTGACCGCAACCCACCGCGTCCGGCTGCCGAGCACCGCGGCCACGGCCTCCACGGACAGTTCGGCAGTCTCGATGTCCACCTCGGCGAAGCGGACCGTCGCGCCGGCGCGGGCCGCCGCCGCGAGCCAGGGCGCCACATTGGCATCGTGGTCGAGGCGGGTGCAGACGATCTCATCCCCCGCGCGCAGCGTCTCCGCGACGGCGTCCGCGAGCCGCCAGGTCAACGCCGTCATGCTCGGGCCGAAGATGACGCCGCCGGGATCGGCCGCGAGCAGACGCCCGACCGCGACGCGCGCTCGCGCCACCAATGCCTCGGTGGCCACCGCCGCCGCGAAGGCGCCGTGGAGGTTGGCGCCGTCGCCGGAGCGCATCCATTCCGCCATCGCATCGATGGCGGTGTCGACCATCTGGGAGCCGCCGGGGCCGTCGAACCTCGCCCAGTCGGAGGCGCCGAGCGCGGGGAAGCGAGCCGTGTTCACCTTGCCATCATCGCCGCTGCACGGTGGCGCGCAGAAGAGCGGAAGATTGCGGGGGGCGACGCCGGGAGCCTCGCCCGCGGAGGACACCGTGCCTGGCCTGGGCCGTCAGTCGAACGAGTGGCAGCGTTGGTTGCGGGCGCTCGATGGCGCGGGGCTGGCGCGGCGCGTCGCCGCTCCCGCGGCCGCGGGCGATCGGCGTCTGCTCGGCGAGTTCATCCGAGTCTCGGCAGCGCCCCAGACCGGGTGGCTGATCTGCGCCTACGGCGACCGGGACGCCGTGCGCTACCTCGCCGAGGTGGCCGGCGCCGAGGGGGTCCCCCTCGATGTGCGTCACCTGCCGCGGACCTGGCTGTGGGCGCCGGCGTACCGTGCGACACTGGCGTGGTGCGCGGGCTCCCAGCCCGCCCTGGCGCTCCTCGATGCGGCGGCCGCGGCGGGTCTGCCCAGCCTGGGGTTGCAGGTCGGCGAAGCGGACCGGGACCGGGTGGGGCAGCTGTTGCTCAGCGGCGCTGTCGAACCGGCCCTGGCCGCCGCCCGGTGTGCGCTCATCGTGTGCGGCGAGCGCATGGCAGCGGCCTGGAGCCGCGACGCGATGCGTGGCGAGTTGACGCACTGGGCCCTCGTCGAGGGCGAACCCGCCACCGCATCGTCCTCGCCCGGTGAGCGGAGCACCGGCCGTGCACAACCCCGGCTCGCGGGACGGCTCGTCGCCGCCGCGGTGGGCGCGGCGCTGGTGGTCAGCGCGGCGGGGTTGGCGTGGGCCCACCGCGGGGGGTCGGCGGTCGGTCAGTCGACGCGAAATCGCACGTCGACTGTGGCCGCGGAACCGGCCGCTCTCCCGGGGCAGTTCTTCGCCCCCTCTCAGCCGCGGCTCATGGCCAGCACCGCCGTCGCCGCTGACCAGCGCAACGGGACGGTGGTGGTCTTCGGCGGCGCCACCAACGACACGTGGACCTGGGACGGGCAGTTCTGGGGACGCATGCAACCGGAGGCCTCGCCGCCCGGGAGCGCGGCCGCGGCGATGGCCTTCGATCCCGGCACGCGCCGCGTCCTCCTGTTCGGTGGGATCGTGGGCGCGCAGACGCCCGACAGCGAAACCTGGACCTGGGACGGGAGGAACTGGACGCAGCTCTCGGTGACCCACGGTCCGACCGAGGGTGGGGCGGCCCTGATGGCGTATGACCACACCCGGCGCCAGCTCGTGCTCATCGCCTGCTGCAGCCCCGGCGGCCGCACTGCCACCTGGGGTTGGGACGGTGCCGGCTGGCGCCTGCTCGCCGATATGGCCCCGCCCACCAAGGCAGGGAGCAGGCTCGCCGACGACCCCCGGCACCGGCATCTGATGCTTGTCGCCAGCTTCACCGGTGCGCCGGGCATCGCCCGGTCCTGGAGCTGGGACGGCGCGGCCTGGAACGAGGTCGCCGCCGGAGCCGGGCCATCCGAGAGCCGCGCGCTGCAGCTCCTCGAGGACCCCTTGCAGGGTGGGCTTCTCGAGGTGGTGCCCAGCCCCTCCGGGAGCGGGGTGC